>NZ_JBYSWU010000068.1:0-41717 GCF_058781505.1 Paraburkholderia sp. FW306-2-2C-D06C
TAGACGGGATTGCGCAGGCGTGCCGACAGGTTCGGCGCACGTTCGAGTTCGGTCTCGCGCGCCACGTCGTAGACGCGCGCGGTCAGGGTTTTCTTCAGGTAGTCGTGCCGGAGGGCCACGCTGTCAGCGGCTTCGGCAACCTGTTTGAGTTCGTGTAACGGCAAGGCAAGCTCCTGTGCGGCAAGGGCAAATCACTAGAAAGTCACCAGGAGACGGATATAAAAAAACCCGCCTCGTGGGGCGGGTTGATGTCACTGCTATCAGACGCGCGCTAACCCACCATTCGATGAATGGTGCTAATAATCAGCGCAATACGGATGTCGAGGCAGTTCATGCAGGCGATCTTCGTTGACTTGGCCGGCTTTGTCAATCCCCGCTTTATCAACCCGGTTTTTGGGCACGCCAGCCGCGGTGAACGCACAGCGCATCGTAGCCGAACGGACTGCACAGCACCACAGCCGTTTCCCGTCGAGCGCTCGCCGGCCGGTGCAGCCACCCGAAACAGCCGTCGAACGTCACCGGTCTCAGAGTAGCGATACTCGTTATGAGCGCTCGCCGCGGCGGCACGTCAGGTTCGCGGCACAATCGGCTCCTCCGGCACGAGTTGCGCAAGGCCGCCCGCGAGCGACTCGACGCTCTGAAACAGATCGTGCGTAATCAGCGAGGCCGGAATTTCGATGGCGAAGGTCGCTTCGATGGCCATCATCAAGCGGACCGTGCCGAGCGATGACAAGCCCGCGGCATAGAGATTGTCCCGATCGCCCAGCATATCGATCGACACGTCCAGACATGCTGTTTCCTGAAGAATGCGGCGCACATCGTTTTTCATTGACTCCCCCCATTACTTGAATTTTTGACTACTACGTCATCCGAATTAACTCTCGAAACGCGGCTCAGGCGACCGCATGGCCACTGACGCAGCGTTCGGCGAGCGCCCTTCTGTCTATCTTGCCGTTCACATTGAGCGGCAGCGTGTCGAGCACGACGAGCCGTTGCGGCACGGCGTAAGCTGGCAGCCGCTGACGACATGCCTGCAGAATCCGCGCGACGCTGCCGCGCGGGTTGGTGAAAAAAGCAATGAGGCCGGCGGCACTGCCGGCTTCGTCGACAGGCCAGGCGACCACTGCGCAGAGCGTGGCGTGGCTGCACGCCTGAATGACATGCTCGACTTCTTCGAGCTCGATCCGGTTGCCGCGAATCTTGATCTGCGTATCCAGCCGCCCCTGAAACACGATGCCCTGCCCGGCCGCTTCGCGCGCGGCGTCCGAACTGCGAAACCAGCGCTGCGACCGGTGCCCCGGATAGGTCTTCGAAATGAAGCGGCGATTGCCGGGTTCGTCCGGCGACAGATAGCCACCTGCCAGCTGCGGCCCGCCGATCAGCAGTTCGCCGCTCTGGCCGGGCGCGACCGGTTCGAGCGCCGCATCGACAATCAGTAACTCCATACCCGGCAGCGCGCTGCCGAGCGGCATCACGGCATGACGCGAATCTTCAATGAATTCGGCGGTGACTTCGAACGCCGCGCAACCCACCGTCGTCTCGGTCGGGCCATACATATTGAAGACGCGGCTGTTCGGCGCGGCACGCAGCCACGCCAGCACGATCGTGCGAGAGAGCGGCTCGCCGCCGAACGACGTCATGCGCAGGCTCGGCAACTCGTTCGGCGGCAGTTTGCGAAACTGCTGCATGAAACCGGCCACTGAGGGCACGCTGTTCCAGTGCGTGATCGCGTGTTCCTTGATGAAGGCCGCGTTGTAGATCGGCTCGACCGTCTTGGGCACGTACAGACAGCCTCCGTTCGCCCAGCAGACGAACATGTCGTGCACCGACGGATCGAAGGTGAGTTCGCAGAACTGCACGTAGCGCGCACCGGGCATCCTGTCGAAGATTTGCAACTGGGCCTTCACATAGGCATCGGCGTTCTCGTGCGAGATGGGTAACGCCCTTGGGCGCCCCCGTCGAACCCGACGTGAACAGGAGGTAGGCGAGATCCCGCGGCTGCGCTTCGGCATGCGAAACCGCCACCGACGGCACTATCGGCGGCACGATTGACGGCACGATCGACGGCACTACCGGCCGCATTGCCGACGACGGCACTACCGACGCAACTGCCGACACAACTGCCGGCGCAACGACCGGCGCCACCAGTCCGGCAGGCAGCATTGCCAGTCCGCCGGTCTCTTCCCCAGTCTCTTCGAGCAGGAAAATCCGCGGGCAGTCGTCGAGCAAGGACAGCACTTCACCGAGCGACGCCGCGCAGCGCCGATCCACCAGCAGCACCTGCGCGCCCGACTGCTCGATCACGCTCGCGGTCCGCGCGGCCGGCACCAGCGGATTGAGCGGAACGTAGGCGAAACCGGCCTCGAGAATCCCCAGCAAACCGGTATACGCGGTGACGCTTCGATGCGCAAACAGCAGACAGCGGCCGGGACCGCCGGCCGGCATCACGGCCTTCAGCCCGGCCGCGACCCGGCGCGAGCGCAGTGCGATTTCGCCGTAGCAATAGAGGCGATCGTCGACCCACAGCGCGGGGCTATCCGGCTGGCTCGCGGCGGTATCGAAGAAGAAGGAACCCAGCATCTCACGGCCTCGATCGATAAGGGCATTGCACGTGAGCGTTGCATCAGGCCGTGAAAGCGGGCGCCGGTGCAAGCGTCACTCGTGCCAACAGCGCGCCACCGGACGGGTGAACTGCCCGGTAGCGCGCTGCGGTTTTCGCAGGAGAATTCACAAGGAAGATTCGCTGACGACAGCCCAGCACAGCACAGTCCGCTCGCGTGATATCGCGTGAGCGGACTGCCGTCGAAGGCTTCGTAGGATCATAGAATCCGGCAAGGCCGGTATATGTGCGATACCGCTCTCAACATCTGATTGAGAGAACGCGGGCTCCCCGCCGCGCGCGATGTGATGTGGCCCCCGGCATTTATCGCGGCCAATGCCGGTTTAAACGTCGCATTAAAACCGCATTAAATACCGCGTCGAGCATGAATCAAGCGCGCCGCTCGCTAAAAATCGGCAGCTAATTCATGCGGCGTATTTATTCGTGCATGCCGCTTTGCTTCCTGAAGGCGCTGAGAATGCGCCGCTCCAGCGCGTTGTAATCGCGGCCGAAGTGATGATCGCCCGATGTGCGAATGATCTCGACGCCGGTGTTGGCCAGCGCCGGACACAAGGTGTCTTTCTCGTTCTCGCCGTAAAAGCATTGCACGATCGCAGGCGGCACGCGCGTCAATTCAGGCTGCACCTTCAGCGCCTTGTCGCTCGCCGGCATGCCGAGCCAGCCGCCGACGCGAATCTGAAAATCGGCGTCGGGCGCGAAGCCGAGCAGCGAGATCAGCGACACTTTCGCGCGCAACGCGTCAGGCAAGCGGTTATAGGCGAACGGCATCACGTCGGCGCCGAACGAATAGCCGACCAGCGCGATGTGGTCCGCATGCCAGCGCGCCGCATAGGTTTGCATCACGCGCGCGAGGTCGCGGCTCGTCTGCGCGGGCGTCTTCTCGCTCCAGAAATAACGCAGGCTGTCCAGGCCGATCACCGAAACGCCGTCTTTCTGCAAGGCCTGAGCGATGGTCTTGTCGAGATCGCGCCAGCCGCCGTCGCCGGAGATCACGACCGCCATCAGTCCGTTCGGATGCGCCGCGGGCAACTCGATCAGCGGCAGATCGGAGACATCGTCCTCGTTCGCCGGCGCCGCGCGCAGGTGCGGCGCGATCAACGCGACGAGACGCGCGCGGTCGGCCGTGCCAGACGTGCCAGACGTGCCAGACGCGCCCGTCGTTGCCGTCTCGACGAAGCCCGGCACCTTGTCGCGAATCACGGTGGGGTCCGGCGGGCACGGTTGAAAGCGCGGGTCCAGATCGCGCTGCGCGTCCACCGCGACCGCGCCGGCGATCGTGTTCGACGGCGCCTGCTCGAGCACATGCATCGCGAGCGTCGCGCCCTGGCCGGTGCCGGCGACGATCGGCGCGAAATAGCGGCTCGATTGCGATTGCCGTTCGAGCTGGTGGCTCAAGGCTTCGGCATCGCCCACCAGTTGATGGCAGGCTTCCTTTTTTTCGCTCAGATTCGCCGCATAGCGCGCCGTATCCACGCCGACTGTCATCGCGCCGGCCTTGGCAAGTGCATCGGCGCTCTGCTGGTCCGCGGCCGTCCAGCCGCCCGCTTGCGAGTACAGCACCACGAAGCCGCGCAAGGGACCGACCGGTTGCGTGACTGAAACGTCGCCGTAGCGGCCGCCGGACACGGTGGTGGCCGCCTGAACGCCCGCGCAGCAAACAACGAGGCTCGCCGCAACGGCGAGCTTGAAAACCGGATGCAATGTCATGAGCGCCGGCCTCCCGCCAGCAATGACAGGTCCGCCAGCGTGAAGAACACGCCCACCGAACCCGACGCCGCGAGATAGCGCGGCTCCCAATGCGGCTGGAACTTGCTCTTGAAAGCGCGCAGTCCGCGGAAGTTGTAGAAGCGGCCGCCGAAGCGCCACACGATTCCCGCCAGCCGATGCCAGCGCGAGGCGAGCGGCGTGGGCTGCATGCCGGAGAGCGGCGCGATGCCGAGACTGAGCGAGCGGAAACCTGCCTGCTTCAGATACAGCGCCAGCTGCGTGAACAGATATTCCATCGCATACGCCGACGCGGCCTCGACGTGGCGCATCACGCCGACCGTCGCCTCGGTGTTCAGATCGGTCGTCATGAAGGTCACGAAAGCGGCCGGCTCGCCGTTCTGCCGCACCAGCATGACCGACTGCGCGGCGAGATACTCGTCGGTAAACGCGGCCACCGAAAAGCTTTTTTCGCGCGCGTCGCGGCTGTCGAGCCAGCCGTCCGAGATTTGCCGCAACGTCTCGAGCGACGCGGGCACGTCCGCCTGATCGATCACTTCGACGGTAAAGCCGTCACGTTCGCCACGTTTGAGCGCATAGCGAAGATGCGCGCGATGCGAGCCCTTCAGGTCGAAATCGTCGAGCACCACGTGGGCTTCTTCGCCAAGCTTCATCAGCGTGAGGCCGGCGTCGAGATACAACGGCAACGCATTGGCCCGCACCTGATAGAACGCCGCACGGCCGCCATGCGCATGCGCGAGCGCGACGAACTTGCTGATGAGGCCGGCCCACGCTTCGCGCGGACCCACCGGATCGTGCAGCGCCGCCCACGTCCGGCCATATTTCGCGTACATCAGGAAGGCCTCGCGCGACTCGGAGAACAGGAAACTCTTGTCGCCCATCAGCGCGAGACCGGCGTCGCTGCGTTCCTGCGCGCGCACGATGCGCGCCGCGTCCTGCAGATCCTCTTGCGCGGGCTTGACGAAGCGGCCCGGCGCCGGGCGCAGCAACTGCCAGAACGCGAAGGTGGCCGCGAAGACGCTCGCGGCCAGCGTCGCGCGCAATGCCCGCGGCGCGCGTTCGTCGAAGGCGAATTGCCACCACAGATCGCGCGTGTACGGCACGTCGCGGAACGCAAACAGCATCACCCACACGGCCAGCATCAGCACCATCGCCACGGACACCAGCCAGCCCGCCGTGAAGCGCTCGGCGAACAGCGACGAATGACGGTTGAAACGGCGGCGCGTGGCGAGCAGCAGGACGATCAGTGTACCGAGCACGCCCGCTTCGACGAACGCGAGGCCCTTCATGAGCGACAACCCGAGACTCAGCACCGTCAGCAGCAGCGTCACCCACCACGCGGCATCCAGACGCCGCAGCAATCCACGCGCGACGAACAGCAGCAGCACGCCGAGCACGCTGCACAGCATCTGCGAGCTTTCGAGCACCCACAGCGGCAGCACGTCGCGCAGCATCTGAAGACGTTGCCAGAACGCGGGCGTCGCGCTGGAAATCACCAGCATGCCGCCGACCACGAAGGTCACGAGGCTCAGGAACAGCGGCGCGAGTTTCGAGGCGTCCGCCGCGTGCCGCAACGGCAAACGGCTTTTCAGCGCGCGGCCTTCGAAGCCGGCGAGCAGTCCCGCCGACACGATCAGCGGCACGCCGAAGTAGATCGCGCGATACGCGAGCAGCGCCGCGACCATCTGATGCGTGGCTACGCTGCCGTTCAGCGTGAACACCATGGCGGCTTCGAATACGCCGACGCCGCCGGGTGTGTGGCCGATCATGCCGAGCAGCATCGCCGCCGCGTAGACCGTGATGAAAGTCACGAAGCTCACGTCCGCATGCGGCAGCAGCGCCCACAGCGCGAGGCCCGCGGCCACCACGTCGAGTACCGCGAGGCCCACTTGCGCGAGCAGATCGCGGCGCGCCGGAATATCGAACGAGAGACACTGCCAGCGCGTGCGGATCGGGCGGGTTTCGCTGCGGCAAGCGGCGGCGGCGAGGCCGAGCACGGTCAATAGCGCCGCGCCGCCCCAGCCAAGCGCGAGCGGCGCGAGATGCAGCATCGACGCAAGCGGTTCGGCTGCGCACACCATGCCGAGCGCCGTCATCAGCACCAGCGCGAGCGCCAGCGAGACGCTCGTGAACACCGTCATGCGGCCGATCTGCGCAGGCGTGACGCTCGCAACGCCATAGACGCGCGCGCGCACCGCCCCGCCGGTCAACGCGCCGAAGCCGGTCGCGTTGCCGAGCGCGGAACCCGCGGTCGCGCCGATCCACAGCGCCGCGCGCGGCACCACGGCGCCGAGATAACGCAAACCGATCGCGTCGCGGCCGACCAGCGCGACATAACTGAGCGCGGTCGCGCCGAGCGACGCGGCCCATTCGGCGGCGCTCAGGTGACGCAACTGGCGCATCACCGAACGGTAGTCGACGGCCTGCGACAGATGCTGCAAGACGACCAGCAACAGCCCGCAAATGACGAGCGCGAGCACGGGCGACAGGATGCCCCGGCTGCCAAGCGTTTTCGATGCACGGTCGAACATCGCGCCTAGCCGGTCGAATTTATTGTTATATCGGTGGAACATAGGTCAGTGCGGCCTTGCTGAGTGCTGTCTCTTAATGCTGTCGCGGCGACGGGTCGTCTGCCGTGGCGTCGCCCTGCTCCGGCGATTACAAATGGATAACGGCACAATCCGTAAAAGGTTGACAACGTCAGGCAGCTCGCCGGTATTTAATCCCGGCCGGGAAAGCGAGGTGGAATAAGGGCTGGAGGCTTGGCGCAGCAATACGCGCCGATAATCGGTCGATATTGCCGAATGCGTTACCGGCTACGACCGGTCAAGTCACGCAGGGGGCAGGAGTTTAAACGCTAATCGCGATCGGCGAGATGAAGATTCGACAGCATGTGGATGACGCACGATCGGCAACGGCTTCAGGCCGCGCTGCGCTGCTGTCCAGAGGCGGCCCTCCAGCGGCGCGACGCGTTTTTGATGCTCTAATCGCCGACAGTGCATCGAATCGCGACGCATGCTTTCCAACCGGACAGGAGACACGAATTGACGAACGAACAGAAACTCGAACGGTGGCTCGCGCAGGAGCAGGAAGTATTGGCGAAGTTGAATGCGGGCCCCGGCCCCGGCGTCGCCACCCCTGAACAGGTCGCGGGCAAGACCGGCCTCGAAATCATGCAGGCCATGATGAACGCCGAGCTGCCGTATGCCGCGATCGCGCGCACGCTCGACTTCACGATTATCGAAGTCAGCGCGGGACACGCGGTATTTCAGGGCACGCCGCTCGTGCAGCATCTGAATCCGCTGGGAACCGTGCATGGCGGCTGGGTCGCGACGCTGCTCGATTCCGCGCTAGGCTGCTCGGTGCATACGCTGATGCCGCCAGGCCGTAGCTACACCACGGCCGAGCTGAGCGTGAACTACGTGAAAGCGGTGACGCCGCGCGTGCAGCGCGTGCGCGCCGAAGGCAAGGTGATCCATTGCGGGCGGCAACTGGCGACGGCGGAAGCGCGCCTCGTCGGGCCCGACGGCACGCTGTACGCGCATGCCACGACGACCTGCCTCGTGTTCGAGATTCCCAGCCGTTGATTCCCCACCGCTCAAGGCGCACGCGGGCTCTGATCCCGGGCGCCTGTTTCAGCCGCCGGCTGGCGCGGCCATGACCGCGAGTGCGGCGATTGTTACTTGTGCTGCGCGCTTACTTCGTACTTACTTTTTATTACTGCGGGCGGCGATGCGCTTCAGCGATCACGGCGCAGTTCTGCAGATGCAGGTTCAGCGCATGCAACGCGAGCGCGCGGAGCTTGCCGAGCCACGCGGTGTTGGCGGCGAGGAGAGAGCGAGCGGTCGTGGTGTTGGTAGCGGTGTTCATCGTGGACTCCTGTATAGGGTTTATACCTAGGCAATAACCCGATTATAACCCTCCGATGCCGCACCGCAACAAATATCAAAAATATCGCCCGGCCGTTGTGCGGCGGTCACATCGGCCTGTTTGCACCATCGTGAAAAGGGGCGGCATCAGCTTGCCGGCTCATTCACCATCCGCACCGTACGGGTGCAATAATCACACCTTTGCCCGCGCCTGCCCGCCGCAGCCCGCCTCCATGACGCTCGCCCAGAAAGCCCTGATTGCGCCTCTCATCGTCGCGTGCGCGATGTTCATGGAAAGTGTCGATGCCAACGTGATCGTTACCGCGTTGCCGGCCATGGCGCGTGACTTCGGCCGCGATCCGGTCACGCTGAAAATCGCGGTGACGAGTTATGTGCTCGGCCTCGGCGTCTTCATTCCCGTGTGCGGCTGGCTTGCCGACCGTTTCGGCGCGCGCACGATCTTCCGCACCGCCATCGGCATCTTCGTGACCGGCTCGCTGCTGTGCGCGGCGTCGAACTCGCTGGCCACCTTCACGCTCGCGCGCTTCGTCCAGGGCGTGGGCGGCGCGATGATGGTGCCGGTCGGCCGGATCATCATCTTCCGGGTGGTGCACAAATCCGATTTCATCCGCGCGATGAATTATCTGAGCGTTCCCGCGATGCTCGGCCCCGCCGCGGGACCGTTGCTCGGCGGCTTCATCACCACGTATCTGCACTGGCGCCTGATCTTTTTCATCAACGTGCCGATCGGCATTCTCGGCATCTATCTGACCAACCGGCATATCGCCAACACACGCGAGCCCGATCCGGGTCCGCTCGACTGGATCGGCTTCTTTCTGTCGGCGGCCGGCGCGGTGCTGCTTCTGCTCGGTTTGTCGCTGGTCGGCGGCGAGCTGATTTCCAATCGCGACGCGTTCGGCATGTGCGCGTGCGGCGCCGCCCTGCTCGCGGCCTATGTCGCGTACGCTCAGCGCATCAAACTGCCGTTGCTCGATTTGCGCTTTTTCAAAGTACCGACCTTCCAGGCGAGCGTGCTCGGCGGCTCGCTGTTTCGCATCGGCCTCGGCGCGCTGCCGTTTCTGCTGCCGCTGATGCTGCAGGAAGGGCACGGGATGAGCGCGTTCGAATCCGGCCTCATCACCTGCGCGTCCGCGTTCGGCGGCATGTTCATGCGCGTGATCGCTTCGAGCGCGCTGCATCGCTTCGGCTTTCGCTCTGTGCTGGTGGTCAATGCGGCGCTGTCCGGGCTGTCGATCGCGGCGTGCGGCCTGTTTTTTCCCGGCACGCCGGTCTGGATCATCTGGGTGGTCGTGCTGCTCGGCGGCTTTTTCCCCGCGCTGCAATTCACCAGCCTGAATTCGCTGACTTACGCGGAAATCGCCAGCCGCGACGTGGGGCGCGCCACGAGCCTCGGCAGCGTAGTGCAACAGATGTCGCTCGGGCTCGGCGTGACGATCGGCGGGATCGTGCTGCAGATTTCACGCGTGCTGCATGGGCACCCGGCGATCGCGTGGTCGGATTTCTGGCCGGCGTTTCTGGTGGTGGGGCTTTGCTCGTTCGCGTCGATTCCGGTTACTTTGCGCATGCCGCACGGCGCCGGCGAAGAGATCACGCGAGGCGGCCGGGGGTAAAAACCGCGCGGGCGCCGAACAGCGTGTCCGCCACCGGCGGTATCTCGCGCAACGCGGCGAGCGTCGCGTAGCCGTCCATCTTCGGCATCGCGATGTCGATCAGCGCGAGATGCGGCGTAAAGCGCCACGCGACATCGAGCGCCTGCGGGCCGTCAGCCCGCCGCCGCGACCTTTTCCGCCAGCCTGGCGTCGTAGCTCGAATGGACGTGCACCCGCTTCCTGTCGGGAAACGCGTACGCATAAGCCTTGCGCAAGGCCAGCGACGCCTCGTGAAAGCCGGACAGAATCAGCTTCTGCTTATTCGGGTAGTTCGCGATATCGCCGACCGCGAAGATGCCGGGCCGCGAGCTTTCATAGTTGGAGGTATCCACGTCGACGCGGCCACCGTGGATCGACAGGTCCCACTGCGCGATCGGGCCGAGGTCCGCAACCAGCCCGTACAGCACGACGAGCTGCTCGGCCTCGAGCTGGGTCTCCCCTTCGATATGACGCAGTCCGATCGACTTCAACGCGTTGTCCTGCACCGTCAGCCCGGAAATCGCGCCGACGATGAACTCCATCTCACCCGCCTCGACCGCGCGCCGCATCACCGCGACGCTCGAATCCGCCGCGCTGAAGCCGTTGCGCCGATGCACCAGCGTCACGCGGCGCGCGACCTTGCGCAAGGCGAGCGCCCAGTCGAGCGCGGAATCGCCGCCGCCCGCCACCACCACGGTCTTGTCGGCGAAATCGGCAGCACGCTGCACGCTGTAGTGCACATGACGGCCTTCCAGCGGCACGGCCTCGGCGAGCGCCAGCTTTTGCGGGACGAACGCACCGTTGCCGGCGGCGAGCAGAATCGCCGCGACGTCGAATACGAGGCCCCGATCGGTGCGCACGATCCAGCGCCCGCCGTCGCGCTGTTCGACCGACTGAACCCGCTGTTCCAGATGGATCGGTACGTCGAACGGCTTGCACTGCACCATCAAACGGTCGACCAGCTCACGCGCGGTACATGCCGGGATCGCGGGAATGTCGTAGATCGGCTTGTCGGGATACAGCTCCGTGCACTGGCCGCCGATCTTGCCGAGCGCATCGACGATCTGGCACGACAGGCCGATCACGCCCGCCTCGAACGCGGCGAAGAGGCCCACGGGCCCGGCGCCGACGATCAGGACATCGGTGCGAATCGGTTGCGGGAGTTGGTCTGCGTCGGACGTCATTCGATATCTCTTGGGTAGGTCGATAATCCACCATACAGAATCGCACCAGGCCCGGCAACGATGCCATTACGAAGCGTATGGTCGCTGGAGCCGCGCAAATCGCTGTCGTGCAACAGTCGCAGCAACGTACCCGCCGGACGGCTGAGCCGTTTGGCCGCCAGCGAGATGAATTCCACCGACGGCAGCGTCGGCAGACTGGCGGTGTTCAGCGGCGGCGCGAGCCCGCGCGCCGCCAGATACTGCGGACGAACCGTGGTGCCCAGCCCGCCGCGGGCGGCCGCGATGCAGCCCGCATGACTGCTGCTGGTGCACAACGCCCCCAGTAGGGTTCCCGATTGACGACGATGTCAATAAGATGACGGAATCCCAGAACGATTGCGCCGGGACACGGCCACATGCCGTGCCGTCGCCCTCCCAATGACCAGGCATTCATCCCACACCGCGCTGCTCTGGATCGTCGCCGCCGGCTTCTTCATGCAGGCGCTCGACACGACGATCGTCAACACTGCGTTGCCGTCGATTGCGGCCAGCCTGCACGTCTCGCCGCTCGCGATGCAGCCGATCGTGGTCGCCTACACGCTGACCATGGCGATGCTCACGCCCGCCTCCGGCTGGCTCGCCGACCGCTTCGGCACACGGCGGGTCTATTTCACGGCGATCCTCGTGTTCGTGCTCGGCTCGATCTGCAGCGCGAGCGCGCATACGCTGGGTCAACTGGTGCTGGCGCGCGTGCTGCAAGGCCTGGGCGGCTCGATGCTGCTGCCGATCGGACGGCTCGCGGTGCTGCGCAGCGTCTCCAGCGAGCAATACGTGTCGGCGCTGGCTTTCATTTCGGTTTCCGGCCAGCTCGGGCCGATTGTCGGACCGACGCCCGGCGGCTGGCTCGTTCAAGCCATCAGCTGGCATTGGATCTTCCTGATCAACGTGCCGATCGGCGCGGTGGGCCTGTATGCGGTGCAGCGGTTTTTGCCGCCGCATGGGGCCACGCAGGCGCCGCCGTTCGACTTCGCCGGCTGCGGGCTGCTGTCGCTGTGCATGATCGCGTTTTCGCTGGCGGTGGATACGCCGGTGGAAACGCATCGGGCAGCGTGGTCGGCAGGCCTCTTCGTGCTCGCCTTGGTCAGCGCGCTGGCCTACATTCCCTACGCACGGCGCCGCCGCAATCCGCTCTTCAAACTGGCGCTCTTCAGCGAACCGAATTTCAGCGTAGGGCTGATCGGCAATCTGTTGTGCCGCATCGGCGCGAGCGCCGTGCCGTTCCTGTTGCCGCTGCTGATGCAGTTGCAACTGGGCTATACGCCGCTGCACTCCGGCTTGATGATGCTGCCCGCCGCGCTGGCCGGCGCCGTGGCGAAACGCTGGATTGCACCGCTCGTGCGCCGCTATGGCTACGACACGTTCCTGCTCGTCAACACGTTGATTGTGGGCGCATCGATCGTCGCGTTCGCGCTGATCTCACGCGGCACGCCGGTCGCCGTCGAGATCGCGATTCTGATGGTGTTCGGCGCGGCCGCCTCGATGCAGTTCGCGGCGATGAACAGCGTCACGCTCAAAGGCCTCTCGCATGAAGACGCCGGCAGCGGCAACAGCCTGTTTTCGATGGTCCAGATGCTGGCGATCGGACTGGGCGTGTCGATCGGCGGCGGCCTCGTGAACCTGTTTTCCGCGCAATCGGGTTCGGCAGCGCTCGGGTTCCGCTTGAGCTTTGTTTGCGTCGGCGTAATTACGCTGGTGTCGGAGTGGGTGTTCCGTCATCTCGACGAAGACGTGCCGGGCGCCCGCACAGCGCGCCCGCATGCGGCGCCGAGCACGGGCCGCTGAATCGCCGCGACCGGCGCGGCGGCTGTCTCAGTCAGGCAAGCGGACGCCTGATAATCGCTCGCAGGCTTCGATCAAACGGTCTTGCACGGCGACGTCATACACCGCCGGATGAGGCCCGCGCTATGCACGACGCATGACGAGAACCGCATTGACTCGTGCATCCGGCGAATTCGCTCAGATTAGCGCCAACTGCGTGCCTGACGCGATTGCGTGGCTGTCATTCAACTCATGACAATATGTCATTTATCGAGCGTTCCGGATGGCATTTGACGACACTATGTCTCTACGTTCAAACGCGCTTTCGCGTTAGCATGTGACGCTTGGAATCCATCATAAGGTCACACCACCATGCCATTTGACGAGCGCATGCTGAACGGAATGGGCGTGTTGACGGCGATCGTCGACAGCGGCAGTTTCGCGGCGGCGGGCGAAGCGCTCGATATGTCGCAATCCGGCGTCAGCCGTTCGGTCGCGCGGCTCGAGGCGCGCCTGGGCATCAGGCTATTCGACCGCACTACGCGCTCGGTCACGCTGACCGACGAAGGCCGGCGCTTTTACGAACAGATCGTGCCGCTGCTCGGCGGCCTGGAAGAAGCGGCTGCATCGGCGGCGCAAGGCGCGACTGCGGTTCGTGGACGTTTGCGCGTGAACATGGACCCGTTCTTTTCACGTCTTGTGCTGGGTCCGCGATTGGGCGGCTTCATCGACAAACATACCGACCTGCAACTCGAACTGATCACGCGCGATCAATTAGGCGATATGGTCGCGGACGGGTTCGACCTCGCTGTTCGTTTCGGCGAACCGCCGGTGTCTTCGCTGATTGCACGCAAGCTGCTGGACACGCGCATTCTGACGGTGGCCGCGCCGTCGTATTTGAAGAAACATGGGCAGCCGGCGAGCCCAGCCGAACTCGAAAACAACCAGCATGTGTGCATCAAGTTTCGTGATCCGCTGACCGGTTATCCGTTTAGCTGGGCGTTTCATCGCGGACGCAAGAAGATTGTGATTACTCCGCAGGGGCGGCTGACTGTGAATGATGTCGGCACGTTACACAGCGCGTGCGCTGCCGGGCAGGGGGTGGCGCAGATTCTTGCGTTGGGGGCCGAGTCGTTGCTGGCCAATGGAAAGTTGGTGGAGTTGTTCCCCGACTGGGGCGACGAGGTTTATCCGTTGTATGCGCTTTATCCTTCCAGGCATCACCCGCCGGCCAAGGTTCGGGCGTTTTTTGACTTTATTGTCTCTCTCGTGAAGGAAGCAGCCTGAGCGGCTGCTTCCCGGCCTGCGGTGTTGCTGTTGTTCTGTCTCACGCACTCGCGCAACCAGATCCTCTTCCGCAGTCGCAATCACATGATCCGCGCCAACCGCTGACAACGCGTCCTGTTTGGCACGCGCTTTCTCGAGGCGCGCTACGGAATGCGGCTCATCGACCGCACCACGCGCCGCCGGCCTCGGCATCATTCAGCAGCCGCGCGAGATGCTCGACGAAGATCTCGCCAGCGGCCGGCTCGTCCGGGTGCTGCCGGGCTATGAATCGCCGTCGCGGCCCATGCACATCCTGTTCTCGCCCGATCGCCGGATCGTGCAGACGGAAGTAACGCGGATCGTCGAGGCGGTAGATCGCCTGGTCCGCCGCATAGCCCGGCGCGAGCCTGGCGACTTCGAAGGAACGCGAGGCCGCGAGGCCCGCCAATCTCGAACACCCGCAGCCTGCCGTCCACAGCGACAACGAGAAGAGCAAACTGCCCGAACGCGACGATAAGGGGCGCAATCAGTCGCTCGCCGAGCGTCGGGGCAAAAAAACCGGTGAGGATGAGCCGTCAGTGAGTTGAAAAAAATATCTGGCAAGGCTGGGCCGTCAGCCGGTTGAAAAAAATACCGTGATCAATATGCAAGCGGCTTTGCTGTGAGTCAGGCGGCAAAGCCGCAGCATTTCACCCTTCGACGCCCTTTCAGAAGGACGACATTTTTTCCGAATTATTACCGATTATTTTTTTCGCGCAATCGACTATTTTGCTGCATGCAGCAATGTGTGCGCAAAGCGAACCTGCTGCCGCCCCTCAACAGATAAGAACGGAGACGGTCATGTTCACCTTCTCAACCTCTTCCAGCTCGCGTCCCTCTCCCAAAGTCTCCATTTGCCTGCCGACCTGCAATCGGCCCGAGCTGATTGCGGAGTGCATCGATTCGTGCCTCGCGCAAACGTATAGCAATCTGGAGATCGTGATCGGAGACGATTCCAGGGACGACCGCACCCAGCAGTTGATCGCGCAGCGCTATCCGAACGAGCCGCGCATTCGCTATGCGATGAACCGGCCGTCTCTCGGCCAGGCACGCAATGTCGCGAGCCTGTTCAAGCGGGCGAGCGGCGACAAGATCCTGCTGATTCACGACGACGATTTCCTCACGACCGACGGCATCGAAAAACTGGTGTTGCTATGGACGCGCCATCCGCAGCTCGAAGTGGCGTTCGCCGATCAATACGAAGCCGATCACACCGGCGCCGTCGACTACGACGCCAGCACGCGTCTGAACACTGCGTTTCGACGCACCAAAGACGCGGAAGGCCTGCAACCGCTGCCCGGCAGAACCGGACTGATCCAGATGTTTCCGAACAACGGCTGGATGGCCAACGCCGAACTCGTGAAGCGGATCAGTTATAAGGAACAGTACGGCATGTGCTGCGATTTCGTGTTCGGCACTGAACTCTGTCTCGCGGCGCGCGAGGTGTTTTATCTGCACGAGTACGTGTCGGTCTATCGCAAGACGGCGACCTCGATCTCGCACAGCACACGCGGCACGACAGTAGCGGCTACCGTCAGTGCGTATGCGTTCGTCAAGGCGCTGAAACTGCCGCCGCAACTGGAGCCTTCGCGCAAACTGGCATTGCGCCGGCTCGTGCCGATCGTCGTTTCGGTCTACGCGAAGAATCGGGAGCCGCTATTCGGCTTCAAGATCGCGCTCACCCATCTGTTCGCGTACAACTACGGTTTCAGCATGCGGCTCTACTACCACCTGCTGATGCTATCGCGTGCGGCAGTGGCCAGGCGGCCACAGGTGGCGGTGGCGGTGGCTGCGACGGTATCCGCTGCTGTCGCCGATGCTGTCGCTGATCCCGCGGTCGTGACGGACCTCGTGACCGATCACTCCGAACTCGTTTGAGCGTGCAGCGGCGTTCGTGCTGGGTCAGTCACCGGACCATGCCCGCGCCGCGGCAGGCCCAGGCGGTCGAGCGGCGCGCTTTCGCCGCGTCAGCGCATAAGCATCAGCAACGGCGGGTTGCGAAACGCAATCACGTACGCTGCCGTCGCGCGACGCAACCAGCGATACCGCGCGTGGCGCGCGATTGCCAGCACGAAGCCGAACGCGTGCCGTGCAACCCACACAGTGCAACGATATCGACGCATGGCCGCCACATTAGCAGCGGCGGCGCCACCGCTGAACCAGGAAATGCTCCTGTAATAAGCGCGTTTTCTGCTAAGCATCCACTGATTAGCAAACGCGTATTTGTCGCTTGGTATGGGGCGCGCGGCTGATTAGGATGGACCTCGAACCGTCATCAGCCCCGGAGGTTGTTCGCCATGTCCGACAGTGCCTGTTTCAAGCCGCGCGTGATCGAGCCGGTCGTCGTCAATCAGCCGGAAGGATTGGGGCTCGCGGTGGAGCTGTGGCTCGCGCATCCCGTCGATGGGATCGCAGGGCGCGCGTTGCAGATTCATTTGCGCAGCGGCGCGAAGATGGCGCAGGCGGAGGCGTTGCGCGATCTGCTGCATGCGTTGGGGACGGAGATCGTGGTGGCGTGAGCGTGCGTACTATCGCTGGTTCGCGGCGCATTTTCGGTGCGTTTGCGGCGCTGATTCGCGGCTGGTTCGCGGTTGGTTCGCGGTTGATTCGCGGCGCTGATTTGCCGCGGCTTTCCGCGTCCGCCGACCCCATGAAAAACGGCGGCCGGGTTGCCCCTGGCCGCCGTTTTCAATCAGCGCTGACGTGTGTCGCTCAGGCTCAAGGCTCGTTACGCAGATACCCTTCTTTCGACGGATCGCGCATGCGCAGCGACACGAGGCCGGCGATCGCGCACAGCGCGGTCACGTACCAGTAGAACATCGACTCGTTGCCCACCGACTTCAGCCACAGCGCGACATACTCCGCCGAACCGCCGAAGATCGCATTGGCCACCGCATACGAGAGCCCGACGCCGAGCGCGCGCACTTCCGGCGGGAACATTTCGGCCTTGATCAGCCCGCTGATCGACGTATAGAAGCTGACGATCGCCAGCGCCACGACCACGAGGCCGAACGCCGCATACGGGCTCGTCACGTCTTTCAGCGCATGCAGCAGCGGCACCGTGCCGATCGTCGCGAAGAAGCCGAAGAACAGCATCGAGCGGCGCCGGCCAATGCGATCCGACAATGCGCCGAAGACCGGCTGTATCACCATGTAGACGAACAGCGCCGCGGTCATCACGTTGCTGGCCGTCTTCGCGTGCATGCCGGCCGTGTTGACCAGGTACTTCTGCATGTACGTCGTGAAGGTGTAGAAAATCAGCGAGCCGCCGGCCGTGAAGCCGAGCACCGTCATGAACGCGCCCTTGTGCTGCCAGAGGCCGCGCAGCGTGCCGGCTTCCTTGCGCTGACACGTCTCGGCGGTGGTGGTTTCGTCGAGCGATTTACGCAGATACAGCGCGATCAGCGCCGCCATCGCGCCGATCACGAACGGCACGCGCCAGCCCCACGCCTTCAGTTCCTCGGTCGACAGCGTCTGTTGCAGGATCACCAGCACCAGCAGCGCGCACAACTGGCCGCCGATCAGCGTGACGTACTGGAACGACGCGAAGAAGCCGCGGCGCCCCTTGAGCGCGACTTCGCTCATATAGGTGGCGCTGGTGCCGTACTCGCCGCCCACCGACAGGCCCTGGAAGAGCCGCGCGGCCAGCAGCAGCGCCGGAGCGAGGGCGCCGATCTGCGCGTAGGTGGGCAATAAAGCGATCACGAGCGAACCGCCGCACATCATGAACACCGACACCATCATCGCGGTTCGCCGCCCATGCTTGTCGGCGAGGCGGCCGAAAAACCAGCCGCCGATCGGGCGCATCAGGAAGCCCGCGGCGAACACGCCCGCGGTATTGAGCAACTGCGTGGTGGTGTTGCCGCTAGGGAAGAAGGCCGGCGCGAAGTACAGCGCGCAGAACGAGTACACGTAGAAGTCGAACCATTCGACCAGGTTGCCCGATGAAGCGCCGACGATCGCAAAGATACGGCGCCGGGTGTCGTGGGCGGAGACCACGGTGTGATCGGTCAGGTCGGTCATATTGTTGTCTTTCCTTGTCTTTAAACGGAGGTAGCGGTCGTGGCGCCGCCTTCACAACACGCGGTGAGGCACTCGTCGCGCGCGTGCGCGGATTTTACAGAATCGCAAGAAAAAGAGGAGTGTTTGTTAGCAGGCCAAGGCCGCAAGGCTTGTCTCAAGTTCGGCGGTCCGGCCTCGCGGGCGTCCCACATCGTTTTTACTGACAACCGGAGGCCGCGGTTTGCGAGCTCTTCAATGATGAAAAGCCCCTGTCAGTCGGAGACAAACAGGGGCTTCGGACAAATGGGCCTGATTTCTACGTCACGGACCGCTTCAGATCTCAAACCCTCACCGCAGGCGGCACATACCGGCACTCATAGCGCTTCCTCACCGTGCCATTCTCATCGACGCTCTCGAGATACACGTCGAACTGCCACAAGCGCGCCATGTGCTTGAGCACCTCGTCGCTGTCAGACGACAGATGCCGGTTATCGCTCATGAAATGCCGCAGCGTCAGACTGCGATCGCCGCGTGTATTCACCGCCCACACCTGAATGTTCGGCTCGCGATGATGCATGTCGTACTGCCGCGACAACGCCTGTCGCACGTACTGATAGCCGCTGTCGTCGTGAATGGCGGAAACCTCGAGCGCATCGCGCATATCGTCGTCGAGCACGGAGAAGAGGCGCATCTCCCGGATCAGATGCGGCGACAGATACTGCGCGACGAAACTCTCGTCCTTGAAATTGCGCATTGCGTAGTGCATCGCCTGCAACCAGGGGCTGCCGGCCAGCTCCGGGAACCACTTGCGGTCCTCGTCCGTCGGCGCTTCGCAGATCCGGCGGATGTCGCTCATCATCGAAAAACCCAGCGCGTACGGATTGATGCCGCTGTAGTACGGCTTCGTGACCGGCGGCTGGTAGACCACATTGCTGTGCGAATGGAGAAACTCCATCATGAAGCCGTCTTCCAGCTTGCCCTGGTTGTACATCGTATTGAGCAAGGTGTAGTGCCAGAACGTCGCCCAGCCTTCGTTCATCACCTGGGTCTGCCGCTGCGGATAGAAATACTGGCCCACCTTGCGCACGATGCGGATCACTTCCCGCTCCCACGGCTCCAGCAGCGGCGCGTTCTTCTCCGCGAAGTACAGCAGGTTTTCCTGCGGCTCCGGCGGATAGCGTTCCTCGATTTCCTCCGGCAGCGGCGTATGCCGGGTCGGCAAGGTGCGCCACAGTTCGTTCACCTGCGATTGCAGATACGCCTCACGCTCGCGGCGCGCGGCGAATTCCTTCTCCAGCGACAATTTCTGCGGCCGCTTGTAACGGTCCACGCCGTAATTCATCAGCGCGTGGCACGAGTCGAGCAGCTCCTCCACCCGGTCAAGCCCAAAGCGCTCCTCGCACTCCGCAATGTAGTTCTTCGCGTAGACGAGGTAATCGATGATCGCGTGCGCATCCGTCCACAGCTTGAACAGATAGTTACCCTTGAAGAACGAGTTGTGCCCATAGGCCGCGTGCGCGATGACGAGCGCCTGCATCGTCATCGTGTTCTCTTCCATCAGGTACGCGATGCAGGGATTCGAATTGATGACGATCTCATACGCCAGCCCCATCTGCCCGCGACGGTAGCTTTTTTCGGTGGAGAGAAAGTGTTTGCCGAACGACCAGTGACGGTAATTCACCGGCATGCCGACGGATGCGTAGGCGTCCATCATCTGTTCGGCGCTGATGAGTTCGAGCTGGATAGGATACACGTCGAGCTCATATTGCTCTGCAACAAGAGCAATATGAGAGTCGTACTCTTCGATCAACTCGAAGGTCCAGTCGGACGGGCACGGCAGAGGCCGTCTATCGGCTACGTTCATACGGACTTCCCTTTGCCCCTCAGTGGGCGTTCCGGTGTGTCCCCGTGCTGCAGCGGCATCGACTGCTCCGGCTGCGGCGGCTCCGGTAGAGTCCGCCCCGGCCTCGGCATGCCCCGACTGACGCTGCGACACGCCTTTCCGGCGCTCCGGCTGATAGCCGCGCGCTTCGTTGTGCAAGTGCTTTGTCGTCATGAAGACGCCACCTGCTTCTCAAACAACTCGCGAAACACCGGATAAATATCGGCCGCGGTTTCGACCTTCTTCATCGCCATGTGCGGCTGGCTCAGTGCCAGTTGCGCGTATTCGAGCCACAAGTTCTGCTCTTCGGGTGTTACCTGAATATACGCAAAATAGCGCACCTTCTCCAGGATGTCATTCGAGAGTATCTTGCGGCACTTGGGCGAGTCGTCGGTCCAGTTGTCGCCGTCCGAGGCCTGAGCGCCGTAAATGTTCCATTCAGTCGGCGAATAGCGCTCCTCCATCACCTTCTGCATCAGCTCCAGCGCGCTCGACACCACCGTGCCGCCGCTTTCGGTCGAATGAAAGAAGGTGTCTTCGTCGACTTCCTCGGCACGCGTGTGGTGGCGGATGAACACCACCTCGATGCGCTCGTAATTCCGCTTCAGAAACAGATACAACAGGATGAAAAAGCGCTTGGCGAGATCCTTGCGCTGCTCGTCCATCGAGCCGGACACATCCATCAGACAGAACATCACGGCCTGACTGGACGGCGTGGGCTGCTTCACCCGGTTCACGTAGCGCAGATCGAACGGATCGATGAAGGGAATACGCCAGATGCGCCCGCGCAAATGGTGGATTTCGTCTTCGAGCAGCCTGATTTCCTCGCGACGGTCGGCCGGATCGGCCTTCATCACTTCGAGCTGCCGCTCCATCTCGTGCAACTGATTGACGAGCGGCGCCCCGAGCGCGATGCGGCGGCCGAGCGCGCTCCTCAGCGAACGGACCACATCGATATTGTTCGGCGTACCTTCGGCCGCCCAGCCGGCGCGGATGCTTTTCCACGTGGGCACGGCCATCAGATGGGTTTTGACGAGGCGAGGCAGCTCGAGATCGTCGAAGAAATACTGCATGAATTCTTCGCGGCTCAACTCGAACACAAAGTCGTCCTGACCCTCGCCCTCGTTGCTGGCCTGGTTGCCCCCGCCGCCTCCACCGCCTTGCGGACGCTGGATCTTGTCGCCGCGGATATAGTCGGAATTGCCCGGATGCACCATTTCCCGCCTGCCGCCGGGACCATGCCGGAACGACGGCTCCGCAATGTCCTTGCGCGGAATGGTGATGCTCTGGGTGTTCTGAATGTCCTTGATGCTCCGGTCGCGCACCGCCTCCGAAACGGCACGACGAATATAGTTCTTAACGCGGCGCAGAAAGCGCTCGCGATTTGCAATGCTCTTGTTCTTGCCTGCTAACCTGCGGTCGATGATTTGATGAAGCACGCCCGGTCTCCCGCTGTAATTTCGAGTGCGCGAGACGCACGTTGCATTTGCATGTCTACAAACACAACGCTATGTCCATGCAGCTTGCGCCTCGCAAGGTGCCCGAGCGGTCGGACCGCGCGGGCGGCACGCAGTGCGCATCATGACGACTTACGCACGCGCAGATACCAGTCACACAGCAAGCGCACCTGCTTCGGCGTATACCCCTTCGTGACCATCCGGTTGACGAAGTCTTCGTGCTTGCGTTGCTCTTCCGCCGAACCTTTGGCGTTGAACGAGATCACCGGCAGCAGTTCCTCCGTGTTCGAGAACATTTTCTTTTCGATCACGACGCGCAGCTTCTCGTAGCTGATCCACGCGGGGTTCTTACCTGCATTCGCAGCTCGCGCGCGCAGCACGAAATTGACGATCTCGTTGCGGAAGTCCTTCGGGTTGCTGATGCCCGCAGGTTTCTCGATCTTCTCCAGTTCCGCGTTCAGCGCCGCGCGGTCGAAGCTCTCGCCGGTGTCGTGGTCACGGAACTCCTGATCCTGAATCCAGAAGTCGGCATACGTCACGTAGCGATCGAAGATGTTCTGCCCATACTCGGAATACGACTCCAGATACGCGGTCTGAATCTCCTTGCCGATGAACTCGGCGTAGCGCGAGGCCAGCACGTCCTTGATGAACGACAGATACTTCTGCTCGGTTTCCGGCGGAAACTGTTCGCGCTCGATCTGCTGTTCGAGCACGTACATCAGGTGCACCGGATTCGCCGCGACTTCGGTCGAATCGAAGTTGAAGACGCGCGACAGGATCTTGAACGCGAAGCGGGTCGACACGCCGGTCATCCCTTCATCCACGCCCGCGAAGTCGCGGTACTCCTGATACGACTTGGCCTTCGGATCGGTGTCCTTGAGATTCTCGCCGTCGTACACCTGCATCTTCGAAAAGAGGCTGGAATTCTCAGGCTCCTGCAAGCGCGTGAGCACCGACATCTGCGCCATCATCTTCAGCGTGCCCGGCGCGCAGACCGCACTGGCCAGCGACGAATTACGCAGCAGCTTCTCGTAGATCTTGACCTCTTCGCTGTAGCGCAGGCAGTACGGCACCTTCACGACGAAGATCCGGTCGAGCAGTGCTTCGTTGTTGCGGTTGTTGCGGAACGCCTTCCATTCGGACTCATTCGAGTGGGCCAGGATCACGCCGTCGAACGGGATCGCACCGAAGCCTTCCGTGCCCTTGAAGTTGCCTTCCTGAGTGGCGGTCAGCAACGGGTGCAAGACCTTGATCGGTGCCTTGAACATTTCGACGAACTCGAGCAAGCCCTGATTCGCGAGACACAGACCGCCGGAGTAGCTGTATGCGTCGGCGTCGTCTTGTGCGTACTGTTCGAGCTTGCGGATATCGACCTTGCCGACGAGTGACGAGATGTCCTGATTGTTTTCGTCGCCCGGTTCGGTCTTGGCGATGCCGATTTGCCGCAGGATCGACGGATAGCGGCGGACCACGCGGAACTTGCGGATGTCGCCGTTGTATTCGTGCAGGCGCTTCACGGCCCACGGACTCAGAATGTTTTTCAGGTAGCGGCGTGGAATGCCATACTGTTCTTCGAGGATCGGACCGTCCTCGTCGTAATCGAACAAGCCGAGCGGCGACTCGTTCACGGGCGAACCCTTGATCGCGTAGAAAGGCACGCGTTCCATCAGTTGCTTCAAGCGTTCCGCGATCGACGATTTACCGCCGCCGACCGGGCCTAACAGATACAGGATCTGTTTCTTCTCTTCGAGCCCCTGGGCCGAATGCCGGAAGTACGCGACCACCTGCTCGATCACATCTTCCATTCCGTAGAACTCACGGAATGCGGGGTATACCTTGATGACCTTGTTCGCGAAGATGCGCGACAGGCGCGGATCGTTGCGAGTGTCGATCTGTTCTGGTTCTCCAATTGCCATCAACATGCGTTCGCCGGCCGTGGCGTACGCGGCGGGATTGTCTTTGCAGAGCGCGAGATACTCCTCGAGCGAGAGTTCATCCTCTCGCGTTTTCTCGAAGCGGGTCGCGAAACTGCTGTAGATATCCATGCTACCTCCTCGCCGAAGTCTAGACCGATGTCGTGCGCGGCGCGCTATTCGGAAACGACATCGCTCGAATTCATCCTAAACCCTTTTAAATTTTTTTTCACGAACTACGTTGCGAAAATCGCGCCGACCGTAGTCACCTCCCGACATTCCTGACTTGGAAACACAGATTCGCTCACCTACAATCTTGCGCAGACATTGCAGCGATTGCGGACCTGCTCTGCTGCCTCGCCGCTGCCTGCTCCACGCTCCGCTTGCACTGCTGTATCGCGCGGACCGTCTCGTTCATCGGATGATCTCACTGCTACGCCGGACAGGCTGTATGCACGCGCACACTTTGCTGCATTACGCGTAGACGTCATGTGTTTCGCGCTTGCCCGGCTACTTTTTCATCAACGCGCCGCATGAGCTTTTGGTCTACAGCTACGAGCGCGTGTTACATGTTCGTTCAACGATGCTTCGGCGCGCGACGCATCGGCGCCCGACGCATCGGCGCCCGGCACTGGGACGCATCCTCAAGCTGTTCGTCAATGCGTGAGCGGATTTGTTCCGCGCCGTTCCCCACTGGCTTCAAAGCGTAGTGGGACGCGTCGGGCGGTCACCGCTTGCCCTTCGCCGCCTGCATAACCCGCATTGGGGACATGGTTAGCCGCGGTCAATAACTGGATGACGGCCGCGCGCCCTCGGCTTCCCATAGGTGTATACGGCTAGACGATCCGGCTAGCCGATCGCCGTAGGCGCCGCAAATGTAAAACGGCTACCTTCCTGCAGCTTACGCAGTTCAGGCAGCCGTTTGCAGCGCACCTCGTAACGCGCCGTTACACGTTCAGGTCAGTTCAATCTCGACTTCGCCGAGACCGTCGATATGCCCACGGACAACGCCAGGCTTGTCCACATTGTGAGCGCCGACGTACGAACCGGTGGTGAGGGTCCATTCGGGTTCGATGGTGATACCCATGGCCGCGCAGTGGTTGACGAACCAGACCAGCAGTTCGCGCGGATCGCCGGCGGGATTGCCGGTGGCGTCCGGCACCAGCGAGTCGCCGTCGAAGCTCAATTCCAGTTCGGGTGACACGAAATCGAAACCGCGCGCGAGTCCCGCGTAGGCAACCGGATGACCGGTGATCAGCGCGCCGTTGTTCTGTGCGTCGGCCAGCTGCGCGAGCGGCGCGACATTCGGCCACTCGGCAAAGCGGCTGTCGACGATCTCGATCGCCGGCAGCACCACGCCCACCTTGGAGAGCACCTCGTCGCGCGCATACGCTGTGCCGCGCGGCTCGATCGCCTCGGTGAAGCGGAAGGCGATCTCAAGTTCCAGCAGCATCCGGAAGAATCCCGCACGGGCGACCCGCGCCGGCGACGGCAGCACCAGCGAGGCCGGAATCGGCGCGCCTGAGGCCGCGCCGCCCGGTGCTTTGGCGCCGATCTTCCACGCCCCGGTCGATTCGCCGAGGCCCGCGATGACGGCCTGCTGGATCGCGTACGCGGTTGCGGCATCGGGCGGCAGGCTGTCGGGTGCGGGCGCATCGATCGGGCGATGCCGCCGGCGTGCTTCGACGAGGCGGTGCGCGAGGTCGTGTGGCGTCATGTCGGTCCTTTATGGCTGGCGCGTTGAAAGGTGGGTTGCTGCGGAGTCGCGGCGCCCGAATTGCGTTTGCGTCGTCCGGGGTCCGCACGCGGACTGCCGGCACCGGCCGATGCAGCCGATGCAAGCAGCAGTCGCGCCCGTCAATGTACCGGATCACAGCGCTCGCCAGGGCACGGACTGCCATCGTAGACGTTAGTTGGCCCGCCGTGCACGGCAAAAGGCCGCGGTTGCTTGCGCAATCGCGGCCTTTTGCCACCATACGGATATCTGCGCCGGCACGGTTCGATACGCGGCGCAATCGGGAACGAATGTTGCAACACGACTGCCGACGCTACTGCTCGCCACAGCCGCATCGCCGCGTCAAAAGCGCGGCGAAGACGCCGTACGTCCCCCTTTTTGCTGTGCCGCGCGATCTATGTCCTCAGGCCGATCAGAAGGTTTCCCAATTCTGATCGCTGCCTGCACTCGCCAGCGCCTTGGGAGACGCCTTGGCCGGCGCGGCGGCGGACGGCGTGCTGGACAGTGCCGCGGCCGGTGCGGCAAAGGCCTTTGGCGTTCAGCGCCAGAATATTGGTCTGGAACGCAATCCCTTCGATGATCGAGATGATGTCGGCGATCTTCGCCGAGCTCTGATTGATGTCGCCCATCGTGCCGACCACCTGGCCGACCACCGCGCTGCCCTTGTTCGCGATCTCCGACGCATTGGCTGCCAGCGAACTCGCCTGGCGGGCGTTGTCGGCGTTCTGCTTGACGGTGCCGGTCAGCTCTTCCATGCTCGACGCGGTTTCCTGCAGCGCCGACGCCTGCTCTTCGGTGCGCGAAGACAGGTCGATATTGCCGGCAGCGATCTGACGGGTCGCGGTCGCGATCGATTCGCTGCCGCCGCGCACCGTACGCACCGTTTCGGTGAGACTGTGCTGCATCCTGGCGATGCCTTCGAGCAACTGCCCCATTTCGTCGCGCGACGTGACGACGACCGGACGGCGCAAATCGCCTGCGGAGATCGCATCGAAATGACCGAGCGCTTCGCCGAGCGGACGGCCAATCGCGCGGCTGAGCGTCAGATAGGACAGCGCGGCGGCGATCACGCCCACCAGCAGCGCGCCGACGCTGGCCATGCGAGAGGCTGCGTGCGCAGCGCGGGGTAGCGTGTTGCGTCTTCGTGCGCGGCGCCTTTTTGACAAGGCGCTCTAATTTCGTTTACGGCACTAAAGCGCGGTACTTGAAACTTTTATATGGTATGAGGAAAGCCGTTGTAAGCAGATGGAAGAAATTACAAAGCGCGGTCGGCGCGAGCGCGTGATAGTTGCGTGCGCCGGCGTGCGGGATGCGGCAGGGAGGGTGAGATGGACAGGTGGTGATGCAGCGGTGCGAGCGGCCTTCGCGCCGGCAACTCAATCGCGCCGCTCTGAAGGCTCACGCTGCAACGCTACGGCTATGAAGACGGCTATGAAGACGGCTATGAAGCGGAGGATTTGTTTAACGCAGCGCCGCCGACCGCCGAGGTCCAATCGAACGCGCGGCATTTTGCACGCCCGCTGACAGCGCCACGTTTCGTCAGGCCGACTCGTCCAGTTCGGCGCGGGTAGGAATCGAAGGCTGCGCGCCGGCGCGCGTCACCGAAAGCGCCGCGGCGCGCTGCGCGAAACGGATCGCCGCGTCGACGCTCGCGCCCCGCGCGAGTTGCGCCGCGAATCCACCAATGAAGGTGTCGCCCGCCGCGGTGGTGTCGACGGCTTTGACGCGCGGCGCGTCGTAAAGCGTGGCATCCGCGCCGTCGAGCGCGGCGTGCACGCCGCGCGGACCGAGCGTCACCAGCACATTGCGCGCGCCGGCTTCGCGCAACGCAGCGGCGGCCTGCGCCGCGTCGGCGGGTGTGGCGACCGGCAAACCGGTCAGCGTCGCGGCTTCGAGTTCGTTCGGAATCAGATAGTCGATCAGCGGCAGCCAGTCGGCCGGTAACGGGCCGACGGCAGGCGCGGGATTCAGGATCACCGTTTTGGAGAGCCGCCGGGCCGCGGCAAGCGCCGCGTACACCGCATCGGGCGGCGTTTCGAGCTGGCAGATCACGACGTCCGCGGCGGCCAGCACCGCTTCATGACGGGCGATCGTCTCGGGCGTGAGTTCGCCGTTGCTGCCCGCGACGATCACGATCGCGTTCTGGCTCGCGTCGTCGACAATGATCAGCGCGACGCCCGACGCCTCTGCCCCGGTTTCGAGAGCCGCACAGTCGATACCTTCCACTTCGAGTCCGGCGCGCAATTGCGCGCCGTTTGCGTCGGCGCCGACACAGCCGAGCATCGACACCTGAGCGCCGAGGCGCGCGGCGGCGACCGCCTGATTGCCGCCCTTGCCGCCCGCCACCTGGGCAAAGGTCCGGCCGGCCAGCGTCTCGCCGGGGTGCGGCAGACGCGGCGCGCGCGCCACGAGGTCCATGTTCAGACTGCCGACCACCGCCACACGGCCACGCGTTTCTTTACTTGTCACTGCCTTTTCTCCCAGGTTCGTTCATGCCGCCAGATTGCGCTTGGGCGCGCCGGCCCACGTCGCGGTGGATTCGCGCACGATCAGCCGCGGCGATACGACCCGCCGGCGGCCCGGCGCACGCGGACTGCCCGCCGAGGTCCCGGCGATGCGTTCGATCAGCGTCTGCGCGGCCATGTCGCCGAGCGCGCGCACCGACTGCCCGACCGTCGAAAGCGCCGGATAGGTGAAGCGCCCCAGTTCGATATCGTCGAAGCCGATGATCGAGCAATCGCGCGGCACGCTGATATTGCGTTCCGCCGCGGCCCGCAGCGCGCCGATGCCCATCATGTCGTTGCCGGCAAAAATCGCCGACGGCTTCACGGTATCGAACAGTTGCCCCGCGGCGCGATGGCCGCCCGTGCCCGAAAAGTCGCTTTCGACGATCGCATCGGGCGGAATGTCGATGCCGCGCTCGGTCATCGCGCGGATGAAGCCGTGCACCCGCATCGCGCTCACCGCCGTCTCGACCGGCCCGGTGATGCAGCCGATCCGCACGTGCCCCAGTTCGAGCAGATGGCGGGTCGCCAGATACGCGCCCTTCTCGTGGTCGATCTGCACCAGGTCCGCGTTGAGGCCTTCGATATTGCGATCCACGATGACGAGCGGCTCGTGCGCGTCGGCGAGCGTTTGCGCGAGCACCGCGTCGTCGCCCGCGGATGCGACGATCAGCCCGTCGATACGCTTTTCCTGCAGCACGCGCAGATAGTTACGCTGCTTGGCCGGATCGTCGTCGGAATTGCAGAAGAACACGCAGTAGCCGTTGCGCGAGCAACCGTCCTCGATGCCGCGCGCCAGTTCCGCGAAATACGGATTCGTACTGTTCGGCACCACCAGACCGATCGTCGCCGTCGCCTTCGCCTTGAGCGAACGGGCCACCGCTGACGGTACATAGTGAAGCTGACGGATCGCGTGTTCGACCTTAGCCCGCACGTCGGCCGACACCGGCCGCGAGTTGTTCACCACGTGCGAAACCGTCGTGAACGACACACCCGCCACAGCCGCTACATCCTTGATCGTCGCCATAACCTGTTGCTCTCCTGCCAGTTTGTTCCCGCCTGTTCCCGCCGGCCGCGCCAAGCTGGCGACCCACCGGACGTTTTCATCGATGACAGACCAAAACCCTTGAACCTTACACTTTCTTGATGCCAATGCTAATCGTTACCGATCATGCCGCTTTGCTGTACTTTGCCGTATGCCGCTCAGGCGCGCTTGCGCCGGCTGCGGTACGTATCCAGCACCACCGCCACGACGATGACCGCGCCGGTGATCATCCGCTTGGTCGGCTCGTTCGCGCCGATCTGCGCGAGGCCGGCGGCCAGCACTGAAATGATCAACACCCCGAAAAAGGTGCTGATAACCGACCCGCGCCCGCCCATCAGACTGGTGCCGCCAATCACCACCGCCGCGATCACCTGCAATTCCATGCCGACGCCCGCGTTCGGGTCGGCCGCTTCCAGACGCGAAATCTGGAATAGCGCGGCCAATCCCGCGAGCGCGCCCATCAGCGCGAACACAATGATCTTGTACGGTCGCGGATTGACGCCCGCGAGCCGCACGGCTTCCTCGTTGGTGCCGATGCCGACCAGATAGCGGCCGAATACCGTGCGCGTAAGCACCAGTTGCGCAATGACCATGACCGCCACCGCGATCAGGAACGCCGGCGAGATGCCGAGCGCGATCGGGTTCGACAGAAAATCGAACGCGTCGCCGATATAGGCGGTGCGCGAATTCGTCATCTGATACGCGAGCCCCCGCGCGGCTTCCAGCACGCCGAGCGACACGATGAACGACGGAATCCGCCAGCCCACTGTCACCGAACCGGTCAGGGTGCCGGTCAGCGCCGCCGCGGCGACGCCGAGCAGCGCGGACGGCAACGGGCCCCAGCCCCACTTCAGGGCCGCCACGCTGACCACCGACGCCCCCAGCGCCAGCACCGAACCCACAGACAGATCGATCCCGGCGATGATCAGCACGAATGTCATGCCGACCGACATCACCACCAGATCAGGGATCTGGTTGGCGATCGTGCTGAATGTGTCGTACGTCAAAAAGTGCGAGCTCAGCAGCGAGAACAGCACGATCATCGCCAGCAATGCGCCGGCGAGGCCCAGGTAGTTCGAAAAGCCGAGCCGCGTGCCGGCCGGTTTGCCGCTGGCGAGCGGCGCGGACGGGTCGGCCGGCGGCGTGATGTTCGCCACATCGGCGGCGCCGTGCTTGCCGCCCGACGCGTCCTGCATCGATTGATGGGTCATGACAGACTCCCTGCTTCATTGGTGTCGGAGACATGCAGCAACGCTTCGCGGCTGCGGTAGCCGGCGAAAGCCGCGGCCAGCAACGCATCCTGCGACCAGTCGTCGCGCTCGAACACACCCGTCATGCTTCCCGCGGACATCACGCCGATCCGGTCGCAGATCAGCATCAGTTCACGCAGGTCGCTCGACACCACGACGAGCGCGCGCCCTTCGCGGGCCAGCGCACCCATCAAGCCATAGATATCGAACTTCGCGCCGACGTCGATGCCGCGCGTAGGTTCGTCGAATAACAGCACGCGGCAGTCGCGCGCCAGCCAGCGGCCGATCACGACCTTCTGCTGGTTGCCGCCCGACAGCTCGCCGACAATCTGCCCAGGCCCCGAGCTGCGAATCCGCATCGCGTCGATCTGCTTTTGCGCCAGCGCGCTCTCGCGCTTCGCATCGACGATGCCGTGCCGCGCCACCCCGCCGATATTGCCGAGCGACACGTTGGCCGCGATCGGTTGCGGCAGCAACAGGCCCTCGCCCTTGCGGTCTTCGGTGATGAGCGCGATGCCGGCGCGCACGGCGTCGACCGGCGAGGCAATGTGCACCGGCGTGGGCGGCCCGCCCGGTGGTTGCGCCAGCGACACCGTGCCGCCGTCCTTCTGGTCGGCGCCGTAAATCAGCCGCATCAGTTCGGTACGGCCCGCGCCGATCAGTCCGCTGACGCCGAAAATCTCGCCCGCGCGCACCTCGAACGACACGTCGCGCACCACCTTGCCCCGCGTCAGCCCGTCCACCTTCAGCAAGGGCGCGCCGATCTTGCGCACGCCCAGATCGATCCGCTCGCCCAGTTCGCGGCCTACCATCCATGTGACGATCTGGTCGCTGGTCAGGTTGGCCATCGCGTCGACATGCACCAGCCTGCCGTCGCGCAGCACCGCGATCTGCTCGGCCACGCGGGCCAGTTCTTCGAGGCGATGCGAGATATAGACCAGCGCGACGCCGCGAGATTTCAGCCGTTCGATCTGCTCGAACAGCAGATCGACCTCGCGCGCGGTCAGCATCGCGGTCGGCTCGTCCAGGATCAGCACACGGCAATCGTCGATCAGATTGCGTGCGATCTCGACCATCTGCTGATGCCCGATGCCGAGTTCGCCCACCAGCGTATCCGGATCGATCGCGTCGAGCCCGACTTGCGCCATCGCATGACGGGCGTCTTCGCGCAGCTTGCGGCGATCGATCCAGCCGAAGCGGAACGCGCCGGCCTGCGGCAAGCGGTTCAGAAACAGGTTTTCCGCGACCGACAGCGTCGGCAGCAGATTCAGCTCCTGCATGACCATCCGCACGCCGAGCGCTTCGGCTTCGGTGCGGCTTGCCGGCGCATACGGCGCGCCGCCAAGGCGCATCGTGCCGGTAGTCGGATCGACAAGGCCGCCGATAATCTTGGACAGCGTGCTCTTGCCGGCGCCGTTCTCGCCGGTCAGCGCCAATACCTCGCCGCCGCGCAGCGACAACGAAACATCGGCGAGCACCGGTTCGGCATAGGTCTTACCGATGCCGTTGACGGACAGTACGGCGGGCAAGGCGTCGTGGTCGGTTGAATCCATCGCAATCCTGGTTCCAGGGTACTCGAAGAGGCTTCATGCAATTCGCTCGACTAAAGCAGCCCACCGATAGCCCCGTGTCATGCCGGCCCAATGCGCGGAATGCGCAGGCGCTTTCGGCCACGCACCCTCCCGCCGCGCAGCCGCCGTCATGACGCTTACCTCTGGATTTAACGGCGGCGCTGCAGGTTTCTTGAGCGTTTCTTGAATTGACGCGGATTCGCCCAGGTTCACCGCACCTTGACGGTACAGCACAGCGGCGTGAGCGCGAATCCGCGTGGCTGGGCTTGCTGGCCGACGCTTACTTCGTCACCAGATCAACCGGCGTTTCCACCACGCCGGACAACTGCGACTGCTTCTTGTGCTCGTTGAGCGCCTTCAGCGCGGTGTCGATGCCGAACACGGCCTGCTTGGCGGCGTACTGATCCGCGGTGGCGAGCACGCGGCCGTCCTTCAGCATCGGCTTGATCGCGCCGATGTTGTCGTAGCCGACCACCATCACCTTGCCCTGCTTGCCCGCCGCGCGCACGGCCGAGACCGCGCCGATCGCCATGTTGTCGTTGCCGGCGAGCAGCGCCTTGAGGTTCGGATACTCGTTGAGCATGGCCGATGCCACCGCATTGCCCTTGTCGATTTCCCACTCGCCCGATTGCACCGAGACGACCTTCGCGCCGACCGCCTGCATCGCGTCCTTGAAGCCCGCAGTGCGCTGCTGCGCGTTGGTGGTGGTCGACACGCCTTCGAGAATCCCGACCTCGTCGCCCGCCTTCAGCTTCCTGGCCAGGTCGTCGCCGACCTTCTGCGCGCCCTTGCGGTTATCCGGGCCGACGAACGGCACGTTCAGACCTTTCGACTTGAGCACGTCCGGGTCGAGCCGGTTGTCGATGTTCACGACGATGATGCCCGCATCCACGGCCTTCCTGACGACCGGCACCAGCGCCTTCGAATCAGCCGGGGCCAGCACGATCGCATCGACCTTCGAGACAATCATCTGTTCGACGATACGGATCTGGTTCGCGGTATCGGTTTCGTCCTTGATGCCGTTGGTGATCAGATCGAACTGCGCGGGATTGTGTTTCTGGTAGTCCTTCGCGCCGTTTTCCATGGTCAGGAAAAACTCGTTCGCGAGCGACTTCATCACCAGCGCAACCTTCGGCTTGTGGGCGGGAGCGGTTTGCGCGTACGCGGTGGAAAACGGCAAGGCGACGGTGGCGGTGACGAGGACAGCGGCCGCCAGCAAGCGGCGGCGAATGCGATGGTTCATGCCTATCTCCAAGGTTTGTGAGCTCGCGAGCGAGCCGTATTTTTAATTACGCGCAAACGTTTGCGAGGCCTATTCTCAGCGCAGTCTGTTCGAAATGTCAACGATTCGCGGTGTTGCAGTGCACCGGCGCGCAGAATGTGCGTCTGTGCATGCACTCGATCGATTCGAGCCGGCACGCTGGGTAAGCGCACCGGCAGGCAGCGTTCTGGCAAGGGTCCCTCGCTTGGTCCGTGCGTGGCGGATGATTGCCGCCGGCTGCAAGGCTTGCAGCCGGCGGGCCGCTTATGCTGGACTTTTATTGCGCGCGATGCAAGCGGGAACAACGCTGGGCGCTCGAAACGACGGCGCTCGGCTCAGGGTTATCTGGAGTGGCTCGGGATGGCTCTCGGGATAGCTACGTGCGGCTCGGCGCGGTTCAGCCGCGACCGGCTTTATAGCCAGCCTGCTTTGCGGAAGCGCCGGAACAGCACCAGATCGACCGTCAGCATGACTGCCAGACAAACCGGATAACCGTACTGGTAGTGCAACTCCGGGATGCTCTGGAAGTTCATCCCGTAGATGCCCGCGATCATGGTCGGCACCGCGAACAGCGCGGCGAACGAGCCGAGGCGCTTGGTCACCTCGCTCTCGGCGAGCGAGATCATCCCCAGATTGACCTGCACCGCGGTGACGACCATTTCGCGCCTGCCCTCGATGGTTCTGACGATCCGCTCGAGATGGTCGTAGACGTCGCGAAAGTAAGCCTGCATGCCGTCGCAAACGCGCGGAATGCGGCCGCCCGTCAGCTTGCTGATCGCTTCCTGCAACGGCGTGATGTGATGCTGAAGGATCACGAGGCGCCGCTTGAGCGAGTACAGATCCTGAATGATCGCGCGCGAGGCCGCCGAATTGTTGCGCTCGAAGATGCGGTCTTCGAGTTCCTCGATCTCGGCGTTCATCGCCTCGATGATCGGGAAATAGCGATCGACGACATCATCGGCCAGCGCGTACAGCACGAACGCCGAGCCTTCCTTGAGCAATTTCGGCTCGCGTTCGCAGCGGGCGCGCACATTCTGAAAGCCGACGCGGGCGCCGCGCCGCACCGACAGCACATAGTTAGGCCCGACGAACACGTCGACTTCGCCGATCAGCAGTTCGTCGTCGTCGTCCATCTCGACGGTATGCAGCACGGCGAATAGCGACTCGCCGTATTCCTCGATTTTCGGCCGCTGATGGCCGTTTTGAGCGTCCTCGATCGCGAGCTCGTGCAGGCCGAATTCGTGTTTCATCACGGCCAGTTCGCCCGGCCCCGGATCCTTCAACGCGACCCAGACAAAACACTCGGGCCGCGCCACGTAGTCGCTGATGTTGTCGATCTCGATGTCAGCCAGCTTTCGGCCGTCCTGATAGGCGGCGCAATTGATCAGCATGTTGGATTACCTTGAAAACGGAAACAAACCGGCCGCCGCCGCGGCGTGAGTAAGCTCGGCGCCAGGTCTGCGGGGGCGAATGCGCGATAGCCGTCATGTTAAGTGCTCCGGGCCAAGGTCATGTATTCAATTGTTAAGCCTGGTGCGGTGCGGTGCGGTGCCGTGCGGTGCGGTGCCGTGCGGTGCGATGGCGTGCGATGCGGTGCGATGGCGTTCAGTGCGGTGCGCTACCGCGCAACACGGCGCAAGGCAATGCGATGATCTTCGCCAAACGAGACCAACGCGCGGTTCGTGTAGCGCGTATCCGCGGTCACCGTAAACTGCAACTCGACGACCGGATCGAACTGCGTGGACACGCCGATGCGATGCACGCCCATTCGCTTCGGCTTCCCGAACGAGTGCCTCAAACAGCGCTTCATCAACGCCACGCACCCATAGATTTGCGATCCTGCTCACGTCCCCGTCACACACTGCCATGCATGATAGCAACGCGTGTCCGTTCCGCCATCCTGGCCAATCGGCCAAAGTCCACACCGCCTCTTGCGCGGCGCGGCGTTCTTCTTCATGATCGCTGCAAAGGGCTGCGGCGTAGGCGCTGCCGGCTGCGGATTTACCCTCGGTTCCATCGCGCGCTACCTTTGTTTGCCGGCATGCTCGCTTCTCCATACCGGCTCCGCGCCACGCTTTGCCGTGCGCCACACCGGACAGACGATCAAGGAGACTGCAATGTGGTATTTCAGCTGGATTCTCGGCATCGGCGTGGCCTTGGGCTTCGGCATCATCAATGTGATGTGGCTCGAAACCAACGGCAAATTCGCACGTGATCCATTACGCGCCGACGCGCAAGGCAGTCCGCCGGATACCCGCGAGGACACGCCTTCGTGACCCGTCTGGTTTTCATCTGCGGTCACGCGGGCACCGGCAAGACCACGTTGGCAAAGAAGCTGATCGGCCCGCTGATGGACGCGTGCGCCTCGCCCTTCTGCCTGCTCGATAAAGATACGCTGTACGGCAGCTACAGCGCAGCCGCCATGGGCATGCTGACCGGCAATCCGAACGACCGCGACAGCCCGCTTTTCTTGCAGCATCTGCGCGATCCGGAGTATCGCGGCCTGCTCGATACCGCTCGCGACAATCTCGAACTCGGTGTGAGTGCGCTGGTGGTCGGGCCGCTCTCGCGCGAAGTTCGCGAGCGGCGCCTGTTCGATCGCGCCTGGCTGGATGTCGGCGCGGATGTGCAGCTGCGGGTGGTGTGGGTCTATACGTCGGAGGAGATGGCGCATCAGCGGATCGTCGATCGCGGCAATCCGAACGATGCGTACAAGCTCGCGCATTGGAACGAGTATCGGCAGCGCCGCTTCGTGCCAAGCGGCGAAATCTGCGAAGACCTGTTGATGTTCGACAATACCGCACCAACTCACGCGGACTACGAAGCGTTGCTCGCGCGGATCGTAGGCGAACCGGAGGTATGGGGGACGATGCTGCCGCCGGCGCCGGCGTAGCACCGCCGGCTCAGACAGAAAACGCCCCGATTCACGGGGCGTTCGGGTGACCCTCTGCGGGGCTTCCTTCGTTGCTCGCGACAGACTCCAGCGCGCTGCTGCACGGCCCTCGGTTATGAGCCTTGATAAGCCTTGGTGAGTCTTAAGGCGACCGCAACAGCTTATACCGTCGCCATCGCGTCCAGCGACTGCCCTTCGTACAACTGGCCGAAGCGGTTCGCAAGGAAGTCGCGCAGCGACACCTGCTCCTGGCGCACAAAACCGCTTTGCGGCAGCTTCTTCTCGCGGAACAGATCGAGCACCGCGCACATCGCGCCGGCCGTGGTGATCTGGATCGCGCTCATCGCCATGCCGCACACGGTCTTCGCGAAGATCTTGCGGGTGAACACCTCCTGCACCAGTTGACCGTCGCGCATGCCGCTCACCGTGATGAACACCAGCACGACGTCCTGGGCGGTCGAAGGCACCGAACGGCGCAGGATGGTCTTGAGCGTATCGCGGTCGCTGGAAAGGCGCAGATCTTCGAGCAGGAACTGCATCAGGTTGCGGTGGCCCGGATAGCGCACCGACTTGTAGTCGAGCGATTCGACCCGGCCGGACAGCGTTTCGCACAGCGTGCCGAGGCCGCCTGACGTGTTGAAGGCTTCGTATTCGGTGCCGTCGAGCGAGAAATGTTCGAGGCCTTCGAGCGGCTGCACCCACTGCGTGCGGCTGTCGCGGATCGCCTCGCAAGGCTGGCAGTACTCGTTGATCAGACCGTCGACGCTCCACGTCAGGTTGTACTTCAGCGCATTGGTCGGGAACTCCGGCAGCGCGCCGACGCGCATCTTGACGTCGCGGATTTCCGTGAAGCGGTTCGCCAGTTCATGCGCGGCGATGCCGATAAAGCCCGGCGCCAGACCGCACTGCGGCATGAAGGCGTGATCGGCGTCGTCGGCAATCGCGCGGATCGCGTGAGTGGCGCGCACGTCTTCGGTCAGATCGAAATAGTGGACGCCCGCGCCCTTGGCCGCCGACGCGACATTCACCGCAAGGTAATACGGCAGCGCATTGACGAGCGCATCGAAACCTTGCACGGCGGCGCGCAGCGCGGCGGCATCGGCGGAATCCACGCGGCGGGTCGGGATGCCCTGGGCGGCGAGCTTGTCGAGCGCGTGCTGATCGCGGTCGAACGCCACGACGTCGTAGTCGCCGGTCTCACGCAACATGTGAGCAATGGTGTGACCGATCAAACCTGCGCCAACGATGGCTACTTTCATGCGCTTCTCCTTGTTTTCTGTGTGCTGTCTCGAGCTTGGGAAGTGCGCGGCGCCGAGATAGGCGTTCGCCGAGACGCCCCCCCCCCCCCCCCCCCGGCGGGCTGAACCCTTGAGACATAGTTTAGGGAGAAGCAAAAACAGTTCATACCCGCAGAATGCTGCGGTATGACCATGAATTTCGACGTTATGACGAAGCGGTCAGTCGATATGTCGAAAACGCATTAAAACGATGTAAAAACCGGGCCACTTTGGTCACACCATCCCCCGATCGATCTTGCGCGCCAGAATGATCGAGGTCGTGGTCCGCTCCACCCCTTCAAGGCCGCCGATCTGGTCGAGCAGATCGTTGAGCCGGTCGGGCGAATCGGCGCGCAGCCACGCGACATAGTCGAACTCGCCGCTCACCGCGCAGAGCAGCTGCACCTCGGGCATCTTGCCTAGGCGCTTCTGCACCGCCGGCCCAAACTTCGGCGCGATGATGATGCCGACGTACGCATAGATGCTCGAGTCGAGCACATCCTGGCCGAGCCGCACGCTATAGCCTGCGATCACATTGCTGCGTTCGAGCCGCGCGATGCGCGCGATCACGGTGGTGCGCGCCACGTCCAGCTGGCGCGCGAGATTGGCGACGCTCTCGCGGGCGTTGGCTTGCAGCAGCGCAACGAGGTTGCGGTCGAGGTCGTCGAGTTGGTCGAGGCGCGGAGGTCTCATCGAGGGCAGAAGAAGTGGGTCGGTAATGGAGCGGATTATCGCGCGTCTTCCGCATCGAGCGGCGGGCAAAGGAGCGGAGAACAGCAAGCGGCGGCAAGCAGTAGCAAGCAGCGCGCTCACACGCCGAACCGCTCGATCACGAAATCGATGAAGGTGGTGAGCTTGGGCGTCGCCCGGCGATCGCGCGGGTAGATCAGATGGACGGGCGCGCCGTCAGGCAGATAGTCCTCGAGCACGGACACCAGCTCGCCGCTGGCAATCTCCTTGGCGAGCAGCGCTTCGGGTTGCAACACCAGACCGAAGCCGCGCAACGCGGCGACCTTCAGCGCCTGGCCGTTGTTCGCCCGAAACCGGCCGGCGCGCAACTGGTGTTCGTCGGCGGTTTCGCCGCCGAGCCGCCACACGCCCTCGCGGCCCCAGTGCAGAAAGCCCAGGCACTCGTGCTGTGCGAGGTCGGCCGGTGTGCGCGGCGTGCCGGCGCGCTGCAGATACGCCGGCGACGCGCACGCGCGCATCCGGTACGGCTTCAACGGCCGCGCGACAAAACTCGAATCCGGCAGATGGCCGATTCGCACCGACGCGTCGAAACCCTCCTCCGCCAGATCGATCACGCGATTCGACAGATCCAGTTCGAGGGTCACGTCCGGCCACGCGGTCAGATAGTCTGTCATCGCCGGGGCGAACACTTCGACGCCGTAGGTCAGCGGTACCGTCACTTTGAGCACGCCGCGCGGCGCGGCCGCCATCGCCTCGGCGAGCGACTCCGCCTCCTTCACGTCCGCCAGAATCCGCTTGCACTGCTCGTAATACTGGCGGCCGATCTCCGTCAGACTTTGACGACGCGTGGTGCGCGTGAGCAGCCGTGTCGCGAGCCGGGTTTCGAGCGAACGGATGTGTTTGCCCACCATCGCCGACGAAATGTCGAAGCGCTCGGCCGCTGCCGTCAGGCTGCCGGCCTCGACCACCGCGACGAAGATTTCCATGCTGACGAATTTATCCACCGGCTATTTCCTGTTCGTTTCGGTTGTAAGCGTTTGTCGCACAAGAGCCGCATTGTAGGGATATCGTGATACTAATAGCGGCGACGGCGAAGCAGTCAGCCGGCCGCCTTGCATCGCCCAAGGGCTGACGCGCGGCGTGCCGCTCGCCATGCGCGCGTTGTCCCGATACGAACAGACATCAGGAGTTTCGATGAAAAAAGCACTGGTTACGCTGGCCTCCGCTCTCGCCATGAGCGGTGCATTCGCACAAACTTCCGCGCCGGCTTCGGCACCGGTGAGCGCCGCCGCTTCGGCACCCGCTGCCAAAGCTAGCCACGAGCGCAATGTCGAAGACCGCATCGCCTATCTGCACACGCAGTTGAAGATCACTGCGGCGCAGGAACCGCAATGGAACGCGTTCGCCGATGTCATGCGCAACAACGGCCAGACGATGGGCCAGCTGTTCGAGCAGCGCAAGGCTGCCGCGAACCTGTCCGCGCCGGACGATATGAAGCAGTACACGACTATCGCGCAGGCTCATGCGGATGGCATGAAGAAACTGGTCGACGCGTTTGATCCGCTGTATAGCAGCTTTTCGCCGGAACAGAAGAAGCTTGCTGACGTGACCTTCCGTCAGCCCGGCGGCGCGATGGGTGGTGGGCATCGGCATCATGGCAAGGGTGCCGGCAAGCAGGCGCCGGCTGATGATGCCGGTGCGAAGCCTTAAGGGTTGGGGTTGGCGCGCGCAGCGCGAGTCGAAAAACATCAATCTCCGAATCCATCTGGCATGATGCGAGTGCTCGGGACCATCAGCGCATGGGCGCATGGCCCTGGCGCTGTCTTTCCAACACCATCACCCACTCGCTTCATGACCGAACTCAAAAACCTCGACCTGCGTACCGACGCAGCCACCCAACGCGTCGTCAAAAATGAAATCGTCGGCGTGGAATTCGCCGCCGCCGAAGGCGAATTGATGAGCCTCGAAGGCCCGAACCGTTATGCTCGCGGCGATGCGCTGATCACGGGCTCGACAGGCGACCGCTGGGTGGTGTCGCGCGAACGCTTCGACGCCAAATACCTACCGGCGGATGGCGCGCTCGCGCACGGCGAGCCGGGCGCTTACCGGAACCGTCCGGCGGTCGTGTTGGCGAAGCAGATGAATGAAGCGTTCTCGCTCGCCCGCTCGGCAGACGGCGGCGACGTACTGCACGGCGCAGCCGGCGACTGGATCATGCAATACGCCCCCGGCGACTACGGCGTGGTGCAGGCCGCGCGCTTCGCGAAAGTCTATCGGCGCGCGGACTGACGCCCGCGAGCGTCAATCAATGCTCCCAGCCCGTCAAGCAAACTCATCCCCCAACTCTACGGTGACATCGCGCGGCACCGTCTCGCCGTTCGCGTACTGCTCTTCGAGCGAGCCGATGCTCGCTTCGACATACGCCCGCAGCACCGCGAAACTCCGGCCGCGCAGCCGCGCCGGCAACGCGCGATAGCGCGCCCACGCGGGCGGCGCGATCACCACGTTCATCACGATCCGGCGCGCGGCCGCCCCGAAACGCATGGCGACCCAGTGAATCGCCAGCGCCGGGGTGCCTTCGTCGGCCAGGCGCTGCACGAACTGGGTCTGCTCGGGGAACAGATCGCTGATGACGCGCGCCAGTTCCTCGAACTCGGGATTCGCGCAATCGTATTGGTAAGCTTCCATGAGGGGCCGAAGATTAGAAATTCGTCGATGATACGCGCAGCGATCTACGCGTCAGCGCAATCAAGCGGCCAAGGCCGGCCGCCGGAACACTTTGACGAGCCAGCCGGCGACAACGAGCGCCCCCAGCGCGTACGCTCCGTCCACCGCCGCGAGCGGCACGAGGTTCGCCTGGAACAGCGCGGCGGGCACGTCGACCAGCGCGTGCAGAACGATTGCCAGCGGCAGGATACCTCGCCAGCCCGCCCGCACGCCGCGCCACATCAACACCGACAGACCGATCTGGAACACCAGCGCGGCCACCCGTTCTAGCGCGAAAATGCCGGCCGTCTGCGGACTCAGGCTGGCAAGAATCAGGTGAATGCGCATCAGCGAATCGGCCGGCAGATTGCTTAGGTAACCGTCGAGCTCGCCGCGATTCTCGAAGACCGCGAACAGGAGCCACTGCACCTGTATCAGCACGCCGACGAGCCACGCTTCGGCGCCGCCGTGGCCAAGGCCGTAAGTGAGCGCGGTGCCGTCGCCCGCAACCTCGGCAGCGGACGCCGCGCCGGATGCCGGCTTCGCCGCCGCGCGTTTGAGCATCAGGCGCATGCCGATGAAACGCCCCACTTCTTCGCAGATACCCGCGACCAGCGCGCCGTACACCACGAATGCCAGCGGATTCGACAGGAAGGTGGCCGTCGCCTCGTTCCGAAGCAGCACGTAGTCGTTCAGCGCGCGCTCGATCACCATCGCGAATAGCGCGAACACGGCGATGCCGACAATCGCGTCGCGCGGGTTCAGCGCGAGCGGCCGGCGTAGACGGCGATACAGAATGAACGGCAAGGCGGCGACCAACAGCGTCGCGAGGGCGAGGCTCGAGAGAGTAAGCGGTGCAACAACCATGAGTTTCCTTGCGATGACCGGCGCGCACCCGCTGCGCGCCGCAGCCCGCATGATCGCAGATCAGCGCGAAGTTGACGCGCGGACGATCAATTCGCCTGGCAGCAGGCAGTCGCGCGCCGCGGTCTGGACACCCTCGATGCGCTCATGCAGAAACTCGACCGCGCGGTAGCCGATCTCGTAGGTCGGCTGGCGGATCGTCGTGACGCCGGTCAATTCAGCCCACTCCGGGTCGTCGATCGACAACAGCGCGACGCGGGCTTGCCAGTCCGCGCCGTAACGCGCTTTCAGATGCAGCGCGAGGCACAGCGCGACCGGCGCATTGGCCGCGAACAAGGCGACGCGGCTCGGCTTGCGCGCACGGCCGCCATCGCTCGCCGCCTCCTCCAGCGCGTGGTCCAGCTCGGCAAGACTGCGTTCGACCGCCGCAGGATCGGCAAGATTCAGCACCAGCGTATGCCCGCGCGCGCCGCTCTTCCCACCCTCCCCGCTGTGCCCGTTTTGCCCTTTCTGGCCGC
>NZ_JBYSWU010000069.1:0-40671 GCF_058781505.1 Paraburkholderia sp. FW306-2-2C-D06C
TGCTGCAAAACGTCCTTGAGGGTTCCCATGACAGCAGTGATCTCCGTTTTCGTGTTGATCGACAGGGACACGCATGCAAGCGGGCCAATGCCATTCAGGGCTACACGCTAAATCGGCAGACCAAAGCGTGTCTATAAGACAATTCCGAGGTAGATGATTGTTTGCAGTCCAGCCTCGTCGGCGGCGTGGTGGACACGATGCGTGAATTGGCGGCCGGTTCGAAGCGGATGACCGACATCATTGCGGTGATCGAAGGCATCGCGTTCCAGACCAGCATCCTCGCCTTGCCAGGGCTATTGGCACTCCGTACACTCGCGCGTAATTCGCAGTCAGCGCCGTTTTCCGGCGCCGTCCACATCACGCCGACAGAGGAGAACCCCCGCCATGGCCGATTCCTATTTCCCCCGCTGGCGCGCCCAGCCGAATGCTGCTGAAGGCCGGATCGTCGGCACGGACGAGCGGCTCGCGTGGCCGCAGATGTTCGCGATGGGCGTTCAGCACGTGGTCGCGATGTTCGGCTCGACCGTGCTCGCGCCGCTGCTGATGGGTTTCGATCCAAATCTGTGCATCTTCATGTCGGGGATCGGCACGTTGCTGTTCTTCGTGCTGGTGGGCGGCCGCGTGCCGAGCTATCTCGGTTCGAGTTTCTCGTTCATCGGACTGGTGATCGCGGTGACCGGGTACGCCGGTCACGGGCCCAATATGAACATTCCGGTAGCGTTGGGCGGGATCGTCGCGTGCGGGGCGGTGTACGCGATCATCGGGCTGATCGTATCGGCGGTGGGCACCCGGTGGATCGAAACGCTGATGCCGCCGGTCGTGACTGGGGCGATCGTCTGCGTGATCGGGCTGAATCTTGCGCCGATCGCGGTGCACGGCGTGAGCGGCAGCAACTTCGATTCGTGGATGGCGCTGGTGACGGTGCTGTGTGTCGGCGCGGTGGCCGTGTTCGCGCGCGGCATGTTGCAGCGCCTCCTGATTCTGGTTGGCTTGCTGATGGCGTATGTGATTTACGCGATCGTGACGAACGGGCTCGGCATGGGTAAGCCGGTTGACTTCTCGATTGTCGCGAATGCTGCGTGGTTCGGTATGCCGCATTTCACGGCGCCTGTTTTCAACGTGCAGGCGATGACCCTGCTGGCGCCGATCGCGGTGATTCTCGTTGCTGAGAATCTTGGGCATATCAAGGCGGTGAGCGCGATGACCGGGCAGAACCTTGACCGCTATGTGGGGCGTGCTTTTCTCGGCGATGGACTCGCGACGGTCGTTTCTGGTTTTGCCGGCGGCACGGGGGTGACGACGTATGCCGAGAACATTGGCGTGATGGCCGTAACCAGGATCTATTCGACGCTGGTGTTCGTGATCGCGGCGCTCATTGCGTTGGTTCTTGGCTTTTCGCCGAAGTTCGGCGCGGTGATCCAGACAATTCCCGGGCCCGTGCTCGGCGGGGTGTCGATTGTCGTGTTTGGGTTGATTGCCGTGACCGGTGCGAGGATCTGGGTCGTCAACAGGGTTGATTTTTCCGACAATCGGAATTTGATTGTTGCGGCGGTGACGCTTGTGCTTGGAGCTGGGGATTTTTCGCTGAAGCTTGGTGGGTTTGGGTTAGGCGGTATCGGTACCGCTACCTTTGGGGCCATTATTTTGTATGCCGTTTTGCGGCGGAAGCCGGTGCAACAGCCTTCTGTTTGAGCTTTTTTCGCCTTCGCGGCGCGATCGGACGCATGCCTGCGGCGTTGGCCTTTCCTTGCTGATAAAAGAAAGGCCAACGGCCCCAGGTGTAAAGAAAAACGCGAGCCGCAAGCAGAAAAACCAATCAGCGCCTGCGGCGAAAAAAACCAATCACCGTCCTCGACTAGTCAGAGCGGTCTCCAACAAGTCGACCTCCCGCATCAATTTATTCAAAGTCTCATCATTGATTTCCTGCGTATTCCGCAGTGCCAACAGCGTCTTCCTTTCCGCTCTCATCGCGGCCAGCTTCATCCGGAATTCAAGCGCATCGGCCCGCCGCGCCAATTCGCGCGGCTCCTGTTCATCTCCAAGCGTAGCGAGCCGTCGCCGGTACAAATCCATCACCCTCGCGGTGACATCCGCCGCATACGCCGATGCGGATTCGTCAAGATCCGCACATTCGGCGTCGTGCAACTCGTCAACCGCGCGAATCGCAGCTTGCGCCGCAAGTGTCCGCGCCAGCGCCTCTTCCGCAGCATGCGGGTCCTTCCCCTTGCGCCAGCCTCGCAACAACAGCGGCAACGCAACCACCGCCACCAGCAGCGAAGTCAGGATCACGCCCGACGCGATGAAAATCGCCAGATCCCGTCCCGGCAGCGGCGTGCCGCCCGGCAATACTTCCGGCAACGACAGCACGCCCGCCAGCGTCACTGCGCCACGCACGCCCGCCACCGTCGTCACCGTCACCGTGCGTAGCCCCGGCACCGCATTCGTCATGCCGTGCTTCGCCGCGCCGCGGCTCGCGAACCAGCGCAGCAGCCATACCCAGACGAAACGCATCGCATAGAGCGCGATCGCCACCGCAGCGATGTAGCCGATCAGCAGCCACACCTGCGTGTCGCTGGTCTCGTGCGCATCGAGCAACGCCCGGCCCAGAATGTGCGGAAACTGCAGCCCCAACAGAATGAACACCATGCCGTTGAAGACGAACTCGATCATCGTCCACGTGCTGGCGGCGCGCACACGCGACGCAACCGGTCCGGCGCGCGCAATGCTCGCGTAGTTCATCATCATGCCGGCGGCGACCGCGGCCAGAATGCCCGACAGCTCGAAGCGCTCGGCAATCAGATACGCGGTGAACGGAATCAGCAGCGTCATCACTACGCCGGGCGCCGGATCGCCTTCTTCAGTGACGCTCAGAAAACGCGCCGACACGATGCTGAACAACCAGCTCACCGCGGCACCGGTCGCCAGACCGCCCACCGCGATGATCACGAAGCTGATCGACGCGTCGCGCAGCGAAAACACGCCGGTCAGCGCAGCAGCAATCGCAAACTTCAATGCGACAAGGCCCGACGCGTCGTTCATCAGCGCTTCGCCTTCGAGGATGTGCATCAGCCGCCCGGGAATCCTGCCCTTGCCGACGATACCGGCGAGCGCGACCGCGTCCGTCGGCGAGAGCACGGCGGCAAGCGCGAACGCGACCGGCAACGGAATGGAGGGCGCCAGCGCATGCACGAAATAGCCGACCACCAGCACCGTCATGAAAACCAGCCCGAGCGCGAGCATCAGGATCGCGCGGCGCGCCATGAACAATTCGCGCTTGGGGATGCGCCAACCGTCCGCGAACAGCAGCGGCGGAATGAACAGCATCATGAAGATTTCCGGATCGAAGGTGACGTGCAGGCCGAGTCTCGGCCATGCGAGCAGTGCGCCGATCGCGATCTGTACGAGCGGCAGCGGTAACGCAAACGGCAGCACCCGGGTGACGATGCCGGATGCGGCGACAGCCAGCAAGAGAATCAGTACAGTAAAGACAATTTCCATCGGTCTATTTCTGGAGATATAACGGTGCTCCCTCTGTCATCGTGGACGATGACGCCGCGTTTCAATCACGAGAAGCAAGGGAGCTACAAGGGAGCTACAAGCGAGGTCCAAGCGAGGTCCAAGCGGGTACAAGCGAGATACAAGGAAAGCGCAAGCGAACCACAAGGCCGAAGTTTAGCCTGACCACGCTCGCCGCCATCGTCAGACGGGCAACGCGCCGGCCGTACCGGCACAAGCGCCTCAAAAAAAGGCAACGCACCGTAACGGTGCGCGTCGCGCCCACACTCGACGCATGAACTCTTCTGCCGGTGCAATCTTTCATGCGAATTTCATTCGAATGCGCGGCAGCGTGCGCATGGAGCTTGCTTAAGCAATATCGATGACGCACATTTTGAGAAACGGCGCCGAGGTTGTTCGCTTTCGCGTTCGGACCGGCCCGGCTCTCGCGTGAGAGGATTGCATGACGATTGCGCAACAGGAAAGAACGGCAGCCGTGCCGCATGGCTTCGAGGTCGAGGTGACCTCGGGGCTCGAACGCTTCTCCGTGCAGCACGGCGAGCTGACATTGACCAGCGTGTTTCAACCGATCTTCAGCCTGTCGCATATGCGGGCGGTCGGTTACGAGGGCTTGCTGCGCGCACACGACGCGCTGGACCGGCCCGTGTCGCCGCTCGACGTATTCGGCGAGGCCGCGCGGCTGGGCGACGTTCTTCAAGTGGACCGGCTGGCCCAGACGCTGCATCTGGAAAACTTCAAGGTGCTCGGCGCCGAGCGGGAATGGCTGTTCCTGAATGTCCATCCCGGCGCGCTCACCGATCCGTATCACTCCGCCGCATTGCTGGCCAATCTGCGCCGGCTCGATTTGCCGCCGCGGCGCGTCGTGCTCGAAGTGCTCGAACAGCGCGCGGAAGACCTCGAACGCCTCGCCGATGCAGTGCGCCAGTTCCGCGAGCGCGGCTTCCTGATCGCGCTCGACGATTTCGGCGCGGGCCATTCGAACGTCGAGCGGATCTGGCAATTGAATCCCGATATCGTGAAGCTCGACCGCATCATGCTGTCGCATGCCGCGCACCGTCCCGATATGGCGACGATTCTGCCGGGGCTGGTCGCGCTGCTGCACGAGGCGGGCAAGCTGGTGCTGATCGAAGGCGTCGAAACGGAGCATGAAGCGCAGATGGCGCTCGCCTGCGACGCCGACTTCGTGCAGGGCTTTTTCTTCGGCCGTCCGAATCCGGGCGCGGCCGACGCGCCGCACGCGGCGGCCTGCATCGGCGAGCTCACCGATCGTTACCGGGATCAGACCGAAGCGCGCGAGCGCCGCAACACGAGCCGTCTCGCGCCGTATTTGCGCGCGTTCGAGCGCGCCGCGGAACGGCTGGCCGCCGGCGAACCGCTCGAGGAAGTGTGCTGGAATTTTCTCGCGCTCGATCACGCCGCGCGCTGTTTTCTGCTCGACGCGAAAGGCAGGCAGGCGGGCCGCAACGTCGTGCTGCGCGCCGATCGCGCGGCGCCCGAAACGCGCTTTCTGCCGCTCGCCGATGCGCAAGGGGCGAACTGGCTGCGCCGTCCGTATTTTCGTGCGGCGATCAATGCGCCGGAACGCGTGCATGTCACGCGTCCGTATCTGTCGATCAACGAGGCGCTGCCGTGCGTGACGTTATCGGTGGCGACGCGTGTCGGCGAGCAGACTTGCGTGCTGTGCGGCGATATTGACTGGGTCGACGAAGAGCGGTTCTGAAAAAAATGCCGCTTCGGGGTTCATCCCGAAGCGGCATTTTTCGATCCACGTGCGAATTGACTACTTCGCCACGACCACCGGAATCCCGCGCAACTGCCCGGCGGCTTTCACCTCTTCCAGCGATTTCTTCACCGATGCGCCCGTCGCCGCTTCGATCTGCAAGCGTGCGGCCAGATCACGCTCACCGCGCTTCACGCCCGCCAGATTCGCCAGTTTCACGTGACCGTAACCGCGCACGCGAGCGTGCAGATCGGCCAGCTTCGCGACGTCTTCGAGATTGCCCGCATCGAGCTTCGCGAAAGCGCGTTGCAGCGTCGTTTCGTAATCGCCGGCGAGTTCGCGCTCCATCTTGCGCTCGAGCGTGCGGCTGAACGGATCGAGCATCGTGCCGCGCAGGCCGCGGAATTTCGCCAGCGTGCCGAGCACCGGCCACATCCATTGACCGAAGGTCTTCTTGGTCGGATTGACGCCGGACTTCGGGCGCGCGAGCGTCGGCGGCGCGAGGTTGAACTTGATGCCGAAGTCCTTCCCGGCCACGCCTTCGAACTGGGCTTCAAGCGCTTCGCGGAACGCGCTGTCCGTATGCAGGCGCGCCACTTCGTATTCGTCCTTCACCGCCAGCAAACGGTAGAACGTCGTCGCCACGGCGCGCGTGAGGCGCTCGCTCTTTGCCTCCACCGCACCTTCCGCACGCCGTGCCGCGTCGACCAGCGCGCGATAGCGCTTCACGTAGCTCGCGCCGCCGTACGTCTGAAGACGTGCTTCGCGATGCGCGATCAGTTCGTCGAGCGTATCGACGCGTACCGGCTGCTTCGCCAGATGCCGCGCTTGCCACAGCGCTTCGAGCGCAGCCGGATCTGCGGCAGCCAGACGGCCGATGGAAAACGCCAGCTGGTTCATCTGCACGGCGACATTGTTCAACTCGATCGCGCGCATCATTGCGGCGAACGATACGGGCACCAAGCCGAGTTGCCAGGCATAACCGAGCATCAGAATGTTCGCGCCGATCGTATCGCCGAGAAAGCGCGTGGCGAGCGCTTGCGCGTCGCAAGTGGCCATGCGTTCCGGGCCTGCCGCGTGACGCATCTTGTCGAGCAATGCGTCCGCGTGCAGCGTGGCATCCGGGTTCTGCACGAAGGTCGCATTCGGAATCGCATGCGTGTTGACGACGATGCGCGTGCGCCCGTGACGCACCGTTTGCAGCGCGTCGGCACTTGCGCTGACTACCATATCGCAGGCGAGCAGCACGTCGGCCTGTTGCGTGTCGATGCGGACCTGATTGAGCCACCCGTCGCGCGCGGCGAAGCGCACGAACGACAGCACCGAGCCGCCCTTTTGCGCGAAGCCCATGAAGTCGAGCACCGATGCGCTCTTGCCTTCCAGATGCGCAGCCATGCTGATTAGCGCGCCGACCGTCACGACGCCCGTGCCGCCGACGCCGGTCACCAGAATGTCGTACGGCGCGGCATCGAGGTGCGTGGCGGGAACCGGCAACGCTTCGACGTGCGCGGCAAGCGCTTGAGGATCGAACGCGACGCCTGCGGCTTTCTTGAGCTTGCCGCCTGCGACGGTGACGAAGCTCGGGCAGAAACCGTTCACGCATGAATAGTCTTTATTGCACGACGATTGGTCGATGCGACGCTTGCGGCCCAGCGGGGTTTCAACAGGTTCGACCGACAGACAATTCGATTGCACGCCGCAATCGCCGCAGCCTTCGCAGACTTCCTCGTTGATGAACAGACGCTTGTCCGGATCGGGAAACTCGCCTTTTTTCCGGCGACGCCGTTTTTCCGCCGCACAGGTCTGGTCGTAGATCAGCACGGTTACACCGTCGGTGTCGCGCAATTCGCGCTGCACGGTGTCCATTTCGCTGCGATGGTGGAACGTCGTACCCTTCGGAAACAGATCGTGATGGCCGTCGTATTTCTCCGGCTCGTCGCTGACCACGACGAAGCGCGACACGCCTTCGGCTTCCACCTGACGCGCGATCTGCGGCACTGAGATGCTGCCGTCGACCGGCTGGCCGCCCGTCATTGCGACCGCGTCGTTATAGAGGATCTTGTACGTGATGGTGGCTTTCGCGGCCACCGCCTGGCGGATCGCGAGGATGCCCGAGTGAAAGTAGGTGCCGTCGCCGAGATTCTGGAACACGTGGCGCGTTTTCGTGAACATCGAATGCGAGGCCCAGTCGACGCCTTCGCCGCCCATCTGGATCAGCCCGGTGGTGTCGCGCTCCATCCACGACGCCATGAAGTGACAACCGATGCCCGCCTGCGCAATCGAACCTTCGGGCACTCTGGTCGAGGTGTTGTGCGGACAGCCCGAGCAGAAATACGGCGTGCGCTTCACGCTGTCCGCGGCGTTGGACAGGATTTGCGGCGCGACCAGATCGACCACGCGCTCGCGGCGATCGAGCGCCGGCTTGTGCTTCGCGAGCCAGTTCGCGAACACCGGCAGAATGCGCGAAGGCCGCAATTCACCGAGCGACGACAGCAGCAAGGTGCCGTCTTCCGCATGCTTGCCGATCACGATCGGCCGCGTGCCTTGCGTGCGGTTGTACAGATAGTCCTTGATCTGCTGTTCGATGACCGGGCCTTTCTCCTCGATCACCAGCACTTCCGAAAGCCCCGCAACGAACGCGTCGATACGCGTCATTTCCAGCGGGAACGACAAGCCCACCTTGTAGATCCGCACGCCGGCCGTTTCCAGATCGGCAACGGTCAGATCGAGCCGGCGCAGCGTTTCCATCAGGTCGAGATGCGCCTTGCCGCACGTCACGATGCCGACGTTCGCATGCGGACTCGGCGCGATCCATTTGTCGATGCTGTTCACGCGCGCGAAATGGCGCACCGCGTCGAGCTTCGCGTGCATCCGCGATTCGATCGTCAGGCTCGGCAGATCGGGCCAGCGGTTATGCAGACCGCCGGCCGGTGCTTCGAAATCCTGTGGAATCGTCCATTCGGTTTGCAGCGCGTCGAGATCCACCGTCGAACCGGATTCGACCGTTTCGGAGATCGCCTTGTAGCCGACCCAGGCACCCGAGAAGCGCGACAATGCCCAGCCGTACAGGCCGAATTCGAGCATGTCGGCGATGTTCGACGGATTCACGATCGGCATGTGCCACGCCATCATCGCGAAGTCGCTCTGATGCGGCATCGACGACGACACGCAACCGTGGTCGTCGCCCGCCACCACCAGCACGCCGCCGTGCGGCGACGAGCCGTACGCGTTGCCGTGTTTCAGCGCGTCGCCCGCGCGATCCACGCCCGGGCCCTTGCCGTACCACATCGCGAATACGCCCTCGACGGTGCGCTCCGGGTCCGCTTCCACGCGCTGCGTGCCGAGCACCGCGGTGCCGCCGAGTTCTTCGTTGATGGCGGGCAGAAAGCGGATATCGCTGGCCGTGAGCAGTTTGCCCGCCTTCCACAACTGCTGGTCGACCATGCCGAGCGGCGAGCCGCGATAGCCGCTGATGAAGCCGGCGGTGTTCATGCCGCGCGTCTTATCGAGCGCGCGCTGCATCAACGCGAGGCGCACCAGCGCCTGCGTGCCGGTCAGGAAGATCCGGCCGCGCGTCGCGGTGAGGTTGTCGGACAGCTTGTAGTCGGCGAGTGCGGGCGTGCCGTCGATGGGCAGGCGAGCGGTCATGGGTGAGTCTCCGTCGTTTTACATCCGCGCGTGTGGTGGGGACCACGTGAAGTGACGCAGCGAAAGAGACTCTATTTTTTAGCGCCGATTAGAGTAGATTTTTGCTACTTTGCCGGTTCGATGGCGAATGGGCGCGAAGGCCTGCGCGTTTTAATGAGGTATTGAGATGGATATGCCACGCGCCGGCCGGATTCGGGTCTGCCCTGGTGCGGCGGCGCGATGATCAACGCGGGTCAACGCGGCTTCCGCCATTGCTTCACCCCGGGGCTTTCGCCATGACCGCGACGGGCGCCGGGTCGAGTGGAGCGATATCGTGGAAATACGTGTAATCGATGTGACTCACCCCGTCTTCCTCGCGCATGATATCGACGAAGCGGTATTGCCAGTAGATCTGATCGCAAGTCCAAAGGTGGCGCGCCTGCATGGTCTGTGAGGTCGATTCGTCGACCCCTTCGATGGTGATCAGCAGGGACGTGTCGCGGCCTTTGAGTGTCTCGGCGGTTTCGCCGAACAGCGGACTGTTTTCGTCGATGATGTGCATCAGGCTCCAGCCCAGTTTGAACACCGGATGCTGGTCGCGCACCAGCGTCAGGTCGTAGAGCTTGCGCAGCGTATAGCCTTCGACGGTGGTTTCCTGGCGCATGATGCGCAGCCTCGCGCGCGCTTCGGCGATGACGTTCTGTCGGGCATTGGCGGCGCGCACCATCAGCGTCATGCGGCCTTCGAGCGGCCGTACGATCGCGTAGCGGGCAAACATGATCTTGGCGTGCGGGCGCGAAAAGCGCGCGAAGATCAGCCCCGTCGCCAACGCGATGCTCGACATGCCGACAAAGATTTCCAGCGTCGCGATCCAGTGCGCGTAGACGGTTTGCGGATGCATGTCGCCGTAGCCGACCGTCGCAAGCGTTTCGACGCTGAAGAAGAATGCGCCGCCGAAACCCGCCGGAAACTGATTGGCGATCGGCGTCGCGCCGAGCATGTAGAGCGCGGCGAAGGCGGTGTTGAGCAACAGGAACAGGACGGCGAGCGACACGAAAAACGTCGGCCAGCGGACTGCGAGTGCGCGGTGATAGAGATCCTGCCAGAGCGGCGTCGGCATGCCGTGCGCGATGACCACGCGATCGTCGAGGCGCATCTCGCGGCTGCCGCGCGCGCGGCGTCGTTGCGCGTGCGCTTCGGCGTTGCCGATGCCGGAAAAGCGGTCTGACGGTTCGGTTGCCATCATGTGCTCGTGGAGATGAAAACGCGCAAAGCGTAGCACGCCGATCGGCGTGCGGAAGGTGATTTCGGGCGTGCCGCGCGTGTGGCGAAAGCGGCGCCTGAGCGGAACCCGAGCGGAACCTGGACGGAACCCGAGCGGAACCCGAGCGGAACCCGAGCGGAACCTAAGCGGAACCTAAGCGGAACCTAAGCGGAACCCGAGCGGCGCACGCGCGCTGCGATTCTTGCGAGCGCCGCGACGCTTGTCTGGCTGGTACGCTCGCTTACCGCAGGGGGGCGATCTTACCGCCGGGGTGTCGACCGACGCACTCGTTCCGGCTTTACGGAAACGCGCGCGGCTTTGGAATACCTGCGCCGTGTTCTATGTCGTCGACGGCTTGCTGGTGCGCGGCGGCGACTGCTTCGGCTTCGTCCGTGTAGCCGTCGTCGCCGCCGACGGTCGCCCACGGCTTGACGGCTTTTTCACGGTGACGGATTTCGTATTCCGCGTCCCAGCGCGCGCCGTTCAGTTCGAGCGGGCGGACGTGAATCGAGTAGACGCCGTAGAGGAAGAGCTGTTCAGCCATGATCGCCTCCAGCCGGTTGGTTCAGGGATGGCGCTGTGCGACGGGCGCGGCGCCGTGCTGCCTACAGTTCGATTTCACCGAGGATCCGGTGGGCGAGGGCTTTGGCTTCCTCGAGGGCTTCGTCCGGCGTCGACGAGGTGGCTTCGACTTCGTAGACAGTGGTTTCCGGGTCGGCGCTTGCGTCGCCTTCATCGCGGGAGAGGGTGACCACGCCCTGGAATTTGTCGTTGCTGAGTTCGCGTACCGAGGCGATGGCGGTGTAGATACCCTTGGTGTAGGTGATGTCTTCCATGGTGTTGGCTCCTTCCCAAGGCGTGAGTTTTATCGTAGCACGGGGGTGGCTTTTTTGCCTTTGCCGGCGGTCGTTAGTCTGGTCGTTGGTCTGTTAGCCTGCGGCGGCATTTCTTATTTGGTTTTTGCCGCCAGAGGCAAAAAATCACAGCAGAGCCACGACTTCATCCAAAGAAGGCGCATGCGCCCCGGCATGCCTGCACGCCGCCGCGCCAGCGGCCAAAGAAAAAGCCAGATGCTCCGGCCAGGACCGCTGCGGAGCAGTCATCAAGCTGAACAGCAAGCCGCCAATAGAGGCATCCCCGGCCCCAACCGTATCGACAATCTCGACCCGAGGCGGCCGAGCCTCGACCACCATGGCGCCGTCGATCAACATCGCCGTCTCCGGCCCACGCGTCACCAGCACGGTTGCTGCCGGGTTCATCTCCCGCAATTGCGCCAGCGCGCCCGCTTCATCGGCGGACTTGAACAGCAATCGCAAATCCTCATCTGACACCTTGATCAAATCAGCCAGCGCAGCCATCTTCCGCAGCGTCGGCTCATACCCATGCTCCATCAGGTTCCGGTAATTCGGATCGAAACTGATCTTCACGCCGCGCGAGCGCAGCTCGGCGGCCAGCGCGGCAAGCGTGTCGCCAAGCGGCTGCCGCACGAGGCTAATACAGCCAAAATGCGCCCATTTCACCTGCTCCATCCAGCCGGCCGGTAAGCGCGCCGGATCGAACGCGAGATCGGCGCCGTTCTCGCCCATGAAAAAATACGCCGGCGGATGCGTCTGATGAACGATCGCCAGCAACGGCGGGCGCTCCACGCGCTGCATGAAGCGCATGTCGAGACCCGCGGCCACGCTCGCGTTCCACAGGTCGTCGGAGAAATTGTCGACGCCCAGCGAGCCGGCGCAGGCCGTCGGCAAACCGAGCCGCGCCACGCAGCGCGCGACGTTCCAGCCGGCGCCGCCGGGACGCGACAGCCATTGCGATGCGCTGGTCCGCACGAGATCGGTGAGGATGTCGCCGGCGGAAACGAAAAAGGGAAATTCGGTGTTCGCGCTCATTGTGCTCATTGTGCTCATTGTGTTCACTCCGCGGATTCAGGCGCCCCAGCCTCGCTGGAAGGCAGCGCGTGCGCCAGCACTTCGTAGCACGCGCCCATCGTGTGATAGTCGGTCTTGCCGGCCGGACTCTTTTCGTCGCTGTACTTGCGGTTGTCGCAGGTGAGGATGCGATACCACGCGCCATGCCTGTGATCGACGAAATGCGCCCAACTGTAGCGCCAGATCTCGTCGTACCAGTCCCAGAAGCGTTCGTTGCCGGTGCGCTGGCCAAGCAGTGCCGCAGTCGCAAATGTTTCAGCCTGCACCCAGAAATATTTGTCGTGATCGCAAACGGTGCCGTCCGGGCCGAAGCCGTAATAGAGGCCGCTGTGGTCTTCGTCCCATGCATGGGTCATGGCGGCGTCGAATAGCTCGACGGCGCGCGGCAGCAGCCACGGCAGCGGACGGTAGCGCTCGAGAATCAGCAGCAGCTTCGCCCACTCGGTCTGATGGCCCGGCTGGAAGCCCCACGGACGGAAAATGTTCGAGCTGTCTTCCTCGTTGTAATGCCAGTCGATCGACCAGTCCGCGTGAAAGTGCTCCCACACCAACCCCTGCGACAGCTTCGCCTGACGCAGCGTCATGTTCGACGCCACCCGTTCCGCCCGATCCAGATAGACGAGGTGGCCGGTCGCTTCGTGCGCGGCAAGCAGCGCCTCGGTCGTGTGCATGTTCGCGTTCTGGCCGCGGTACGAACTGACCTGCCATTCGGGCGTCGCTTCGTCGGCGTAGAGGCCCGCGGCGGCGTCCCAGAAGCGGCGTTCCATCAACTCGAAGGTCGCGCCGATCATCGGCTTCGCTTCTTCGATGCCGGCCATCGCCGCATGCGCATACGCGAGCAGCACGAATGCGAGGCCGTAGCAGTGGCGGGTCGCGTCGAGCGTGCGCTTGTGGCCGTCGCGCCATTCGAGTTCCCAGTCGTAGCCCTCGTGCTCAGTGTCCCAATGCGCTTCGTGCAGAAAGCGCAAACCGTGGCGCGCATACTCGAGATGCTGCGGGTCGCCGAACTGGCGATACGCCATCGCGTAGTTGAAGACGTAGCGGCAACTGCTCACCAGATGGCGCGTGGTCCTGTCATAGATCGAACCGTCGTCGCGGAAAAAATGGAAGAAGCCGCCGCTCGGGTCGAGCACGTTCGGTGCGTAGAAGCGCAGCGTGTCCTGCACATGCGAGAGCAGAAATTCGCGGCTGCGGAAGTTCTCGACGGGCGGCGGCGCTGCGGCAACGGCATTGGCCGCGCCGTTTGCTGCGGAGTGAAGCGGATCGGATTGCATCATGACGTTTTCACCAAAGTACTGGCACGGGCAATGAGATGGACGGGCAAGCAGACTTCGAGTTGGGTGGGGGCCTCTTCGAGCAGCAACTCAACGCCGCGCCGGCCGAGCGCTTCCTTGTCGACCGAAATGGTCGACAAGGGCGGCGTGGCGTGGGCGGCGGCGGGAATGTCGTCGAAGCCGATGATGGCGATGTCCTCGGGCACGCGCAGGCCGCGCGCAAGGCACGCGCGCAGCGCGGCGAGCGCGGCGGCGTCGTTATAGGCAAATACGGCGTCGGGGCGCGCGCCGGGCGCGTCGAGCAACCGGTGCATCGCGCGCGCGGCGCCGCTGTCGGGGTCGAGGCCGGCGTCGATGGTCACTTCCAGCGACGGGTCGAACAGCCGGCCCGCTTCGAAAAACGCGCGCCGGTAACCGAGCGCGCGCTGCGCGATGCTGAAGTGCGCGAGCGACCCGCCGATGAACGCGACGCGCGTGCGCTTCTGCTCGAACAGATGACGCATGGCGAGCGTGGCGCCCGTGGCATTGTCGAGATTCACCGAGCGCAAGCCGGGCGCCCACAGGTCGATCAGCACGAGCGGGCGCTGCATCGCCACCAGCGTGGTCAGCGTTTCGGGTTCGACGAAACCGGCGATCGCCACGGCGTCCGGCGAGTGCAGGCGCATCTGCTGAATCACGTCTTCGGTCGGGCCGGCTGTCAGCACGGAAGGGACGATGCCGCGTTCGCGGCATGCGTCTTCGACGCCGTGCAGCACGTGCGAAAAGAACGGGCTGACCGAGAAGTTGTTGTGCTGCCGATGCAGCAGGAAAGTGAGGCGGCGGATGCGCGGGCGCAACTGCGCGGCGTCATAGCCGAGCTGCCGCGCGGCTTCGACGACGCGCACGCGGGTGGCCTCGGAGAGGCCCGGCTGGTTCTTCAGTGCGCGGGAGACGGTGCCGATCGACACGCTGGCCGCCCGGGCGACGTCGCGGATGGTGGTGGCCATCGAATGAAGCGGCCGCAACGGGGCGGCCGCATGGTGTTTAGGTTCGGGCGATTGTATAGTAAAACCCGGCTAAAACAGCCCGGAAAACACGCGATCGATACCGGTAAATACCCGTATACACGGGGGTTTGCCCGGAATATTTTGTTTAGTAAAAATTGCTAAACAACGCTGTTTTGAGCGGCCCGGCAAAGCCTGCGAGCCTAGTCGAGAGCCGCGTGCGCGACCTCCGTCTGTCCCCGCAGCAACGCGACGCTCTCGCTTGCCTCGATCAGCACGAAACCGCTTGTTTCGTGCTTTGCGCGCCGCTTCGCCAGTGCCGCCACGGAAGCAATTTCCTCGCTGCTGTAGAACGACGGTCCGCCGTCCGACTCGACGCGCACGCAGCCGATCGCCATCGTCACGAAGCCGAAGAAGGTCGGATTGCCGCGCCGGTCCTCGCCATGGATGCCGCCGGCCAGCCGGTCGGCCGGCGCATAGAACCGCTGCGCGCCTTCGTTGAACACGTGGATCGCGCGCAGTACGCGCTCCTTCCAGTCGTCGCTCTGGAACAGGATCAGGAAATCGTCGCCGCCCACGTGGCCAAGAAAATCGCGGGTCGGGTCGCAGACGTCGGCGAGCACGGCGGCGGCGAACTTCAGCACTTCGTCGCCTTGCCAGTAGCCGTACTGATCGTTGAAGGGCTTGAAGTGATTCAGGTCGACGTAGCACGCGGAGAAGCCGGCGTCGTTGCCGAGCAGGCGGGCGATGTGCGAACTGATCGGGATATTGCCCGGCAGAAAGGTCAGCGGATTCGCGTAGCGCGCGGCTTCGATGCGCACCTCGGTCACCGCGCGCACGAGGTTTTCGCCGGTGCCGAGGCCGGCGTATTTGCCGTTGTCGGTGATGACGAAGCCGTCGGCGAGATAGCGCTGATCGTCGCTGGCGAGGAGCTGGGCCATCTGCTCGACGGTCATCGATTTCTCGATGATCACCGGCGACGCGTTCGCAAACAGCAGGCACGGGCGCTTGCCGAACAACTCCCGGTGGTACGGCAGCGCGTAGCGGTCCATGAAGCTGCGCCGGTTGATCAGCGCGACCGGTTCGCCGTGCTCGACCACTGCGACCGCGTGCAGATCGGGCAGGCGGTTGAATAGTTCGAGCACGTCGTTGTTGGTGGCCTCGCGCGGCAGCGCCGGCGCGTGCACCAGCATCTTCGCCGACGCCATGCCGCCCGACGGCGACGCGCTGCTGAGCGTGCGCGTGGTTTCGGGAAACACGGCGATGTGGCCGGCGCGCAGCGCTTCGCGGGCGTCGTCGGTGACGTTGCGGGACGGCTGCGCATTGGGCCGGCCGAAGAAATAGCCTTGTCCGCAGCCGATCCCCATGTCGCGCACCACGATCAGATCCGCCTCGTTCTCGATTCCCTCGGCGACCAGCCGTGCGCCGCTCGCGTTGGCGAAGTGCTGCATCGCGCGCACGGCTTCGAACTTGAGCGGATCGCTGGCGATGTCGTGAATGAAGAAGCGGTCGATCTTCACGACGTCCGGTTGCAGCCGCACCCACAGATTCATGCTGGCGTTCGCGGTGCCGTAATCGTCGAGCGCGAATTGCGCGCCGGCCGTGCGCAGCGCCGTGATCACCGGCAGGAAGCTGCCGACGTCGGGAATCGTGCTTTGCTCGGTCAACTCGATCACGATCCGTTGCGGATCGACGCCGCAATGGCGCAGCAGCGCCAGCATGTCGTCGCGCGCTTCGGCTAGCTGGCGGATCGCACCCGCGCTGAAATTGAGAAACAGCTTGCCCTCGCATTCCAGCTGCGTGAACGCCTTGATGCAGGTGTGCGCGGCCGCGCGTTCGAGTTCGATCGCGCAGCCCTCGGCCAGCGCCTGCGAAAACAACGCGTACGGCGTTTCGAGCGGCGTGCCGGCCGGTCCGCGGATCAGGCCTTCGTAGCCGAGAATCGCGCCGTCGTTGAAATCGATGATCGGTTGGAACACGGCCGACAGATCACGCCGGGCGATCAACTCCTCGATGCGCGGCGCGGCGGATCGGGAGGGCGAGCGAGGTTGCATGGCAGTTGGGCGTAGCGATCGACTATCGGCTTAACGGCCCGCGCGGCTTGAGATTAAGTGAACTTTTGATGAATGTTTGCACCTCGATGGGGCGTTTGGGGCTCGTGTGACGTGGCGCCGCCAGGATTTCGCCTATGCCATCCGGCCGAGGCGACACCGGCGGCTTTTACGCGTGAAATAACAAAAAAAGCCGCACGAGGCGGCTTTCTTCAAATGACGCTCAGGGAGGGCGCTTATGAATGTCCTGTTTGCATTACGCGCGTGTTCAACGGCGGGCCACGGCGGCGGCGGGCCGCTCGTGCGAGGCGGCGCGGGTTTCGGCGCTGGTGTCGCGAGCCCCCCAGCGCTGCGCGAGCGCGGCGCACACCATCAGCTGGATCTGGTGGAACAGCATCAGCGGCAAGACTACCGCGCCCACCGCATGCGAGGCGAAAATGACCTTGGCCATCGGCACCCCGGCGGCGAGGCTTTTCTTCGAGCCGCAGAAGATGATCGTGATCTGGTCGGCGCGGTTGAAACCGAGCCGCTTGCTGCCGAGTATCGTGGCGGTCAGCGCCAGCGCGAGCAGCACGACGTTGATCAGCAGCAAGCCGCCGAGGGCGGACAGCGGAATCTGATGCCACAGGCCTTCGTTGACGGCCTCGCTGAAGGCGCCGTACACCACCAGCAGAATCGAGCCCTGGTCGACGAACTTCAGCACGCCGCGATTGCGCTCGATCCATTTGCCGATCATCGGGCGCAACAACTGGCCGGCCACGAACGGCACCAGCAGCTGCAGCACGATGTTGCCTACCGTGTGCCACGGCGACGAACCGCCGCTCGCAGCCTGATTGCTGACGACGAGGCTGACGAGTGCCGGGGTGATGAAGATGCCCAGCAGGCTCGAGGCCGAGGCGCTGCAGACGGCGGCCGGCACATTGCCTTTGGCAATGGACGTGAACGCGATGGAAGATTGAACCGTCGACGGCAGCGTGCAGAGGAAGAGGATCCCCGCGTAGAGCGCCGGCGTGACAAGTGGCGAAAGGAGCGGTTTAAGCGCGAGGCCGAGCAGCGGAAACAGCGCGAACGTGCTGAGCAGTACAACCAGATGCAGCCGCCAGTGCGTCGCACCCGCAATGATCGCTTCGCGTGACAGCTTCGCGCCGTGCAGGAAAAACAGCAGGCCGACCGCGACGTTCGTCACCCAGTTGAACCCGACGGCGGCCTGCCCGCGCACCGGCAGCAAGCTGGCAAGGAGCACGGTGCCCACGAGGCACAAGGTGAAATTGTCGGGAAGCAGTTTCGGGCGAGCCATTGTCGAAATCTCGATTCGGTGATGCAGAAAGACCCAGGGACGCACGAAGGCGGCGTCGCAGGCTATGAAAAACGACTATTGTTGTTGAAAAATGATTGAAAACGCAAATTCATTTTCTGAGTCGATTAATGAGCATCATGCATTAAAGCGCTATATGACGCATTGTGCGCAACTCCATTTCAGTATTGGCGACGGCGCGCGATTGGTCCACCGCCGTTTTAACAGCGGGACGGGAAATCCAGTTGCCGTCCGTCATACGCCAAGGACGCTGCGGATGTTTCGTTAAAGCCGCGCCAGCAAGCTGTTTCAGCGCTTTCGCGCAAGGGCTCTGTCGCGGAAAAACGTCGCAGTAACAAGGTGTTACAACAGCAGTGGGGGCCTAACACTTTTTGGCTCGACACCCTTTGGCCATGCCCATAAATTACTGCTCAAAGGCCACCGGGATGCCCCGCGCCGCAACATGCGACGCTCGAGCCGGTCCCAGAACAAGCACGCCGCAGCTCGAACGGTGGGCTTCAGGCAAGTCTTCGGGCAAGTGAGTCATGGGTGGACGGGTTGTCGAGAACGAAGCATTGGGCGTTGGGTGCGGTCATCGCTGCACTGTGCTCGTTCGCCTATGCAAAAGTAACGAGCATGCCGCATGGAGCCGGGGGCGGCGGTTACAGCGGTTACCCGCATGCCGCGGAGCATGCCATGCGCGGCGATGCTCGCGGCGAGAGCCGTTACTACGGCGCCGCCAACGTCAGAGTGTCCCGCAGCAATCCGGCCGACCGCAACGCGCGCTTGCCGCGCGGCGGGGCGAACCTCCGTGGCGGTAACTACGCCGGCGGCTTTGGCAGCTACAACCCGGCAATGCCCCGTGTAGGCGGAGCGGGCGGATATCCCGGCGAGCGCCGCGGCGGCTTGCAGTACGCCGGCGCAATCACCCCAGTCAGTGCCGAATCACGCCCGGTGCCGCGTCCACCGGGCAATGCGCCGGTTCGCGCCGGCTCGATTCGCGCCGATGTCGCGCGCTACAACGAAGAGCGCGGCTCGTCGCGCGCAATGCCGCGCCAAGCGGACGATCCGCGTCGGTCAGAAGGCTCCCCTTACCGCAATTAGGCGCCGCGAGGCATCGCGACGCATCGCGAGACCCCGCGAGACCCCGCGTCGAAAAAATGCGGTCGTCGCCGGCTGGTTCTTTGACGCGTTTCGCGGGGGCCGGCCCACGGCGCGACAAGCGCCCCTCACCCGCGCGAACTGCGCTACCGCCTCTTATCTCCCTGTTGCCCTCGTCGCCGCATTCACGTGATGCGGATAAACCGCTGCGCCAAATCGCGGCTGAAATTCGCTGCCACCTTCCTTCAAATCGGATATTCCGGCTTTCAAACCGGCTAGCCGCGACTTCATGCTCCGCCGCCGTCCAGAAAACCTCTGTCAAGGTGACGTGTAGACGCCACACTTTTTTGAAAATGCTCGGCAAGAAAGGGCCTCCCGTCGTCAAATTTCGTCGTTTCTGTTGCGGCGCGTCACCTGTATGGCATCTCGACCGTTATCACCCGGTCGGGCGTATCGTCAGCGCCGCCTGGCGGTGCGCCGCGCGGCATGCGGCGACGCAGTCATGGCGGGCACAGCCAAGGCTTTATCAGGCCGATAACCGACAAAACTAATCAGACCGATATACCCGCAATAACCAGAGATATTTTTGTTCATAAAAATGGTCCGCAAAGATGGTCCCGCCCAGATTGGCTCGACCATCGAACGGACGACGACAACGGTTCGCGCGAGCTACCCCTTTTCGCGCAGCCACACCCTTTTTGACAAAGACAGGAGAACCCATGAAAACAAGCATCAGCCGTGCGCTGAAGACCACCCTCAAGGCAACCGTGTGTGCCGCTTTGCTGGCCAGTGCATCGTCGGCTTTTGCGCAATCGAGCGTACAACTCTACGGCCAGGTCGACGAATGGGTCGGCTCGCAAAAATTCCCGGATGGCCATAGCGCGACGCAAGTGTCCGGCGGCGGGATGTCCACGTCGTACTGGGGCTTGAAGGGGGCTGAGGATCTGGGTAACGGCTACAAGGCGATCTTCACATTGGAAGGCTTCTTCCGTGCGCAGAACGGCGCGTTCGGCCGCTTCACCGGCGACACGATGTTCTCGCGCAACGCGTACGTCGGTATCGAATCGCCGTACGGCACGGTGACCGCCGGCCGTCTGACGACGCCGCTGTTCGTGTCGACGATTCTGTTCAACCCGTTCATCGACTCGTACGTGTTCTCGCCGATGGTCTATCACGTGTACCTCGGGCTCGGCACTTTCCCGACGTACTCGACCGATCAGGGCGTGACGGGCGACTCGGGCTGGAACAACGCGGTGTCGTACGCTTCACCGAACTTCAACGGCCTGAGCGCGACCGCAATGTATGCCCTCGGCAACACCGCGGGTCAGAACAGCTCGAAGAAGTGGAGCGGCCAGGTGCTGTACTTCCACGGCCCCTTCGCGGCGACCGCGGTGTATCAATACGTGAACTTCAACAACGCTCCAAGCGACCTCGGCAGCGCGGCTGCGTCGGGCATTCCCGGCCTGAAGAGCCAGAGCGTCGCACAGGTCGGCATGTCGTACGACCTGAAGTATGTGAAGTTCTTCGGCCAGTACATGTACACGTACAACGACCAGACCATCACGAGCTGGCACGTGAACACGGCGCAAGGCGGCGTGTCGGTGCCGGCCGGCCCGGGCACGGTGATGGCGTCGTACGCGTATTCGCGCGACGGCGGCGGCTTCGACCAGACCCGTCAGACGGCCGCAATCGGCTACGACTATCCGCTGTCCAAGCGCACGGACGTCTACGCGGCGTACCTGTACGACCACATCAGCAACCAGTCGAGCGGCAACACGTACGGCGTCGGCCTGCGCGCGAAGTTCTGAGCGCGGCAGTTCCACGCCTGATTTTGCAAACCCCGCCTTCCGGTCAGGAAGGCGGGGTTTGTCGTTTCTGGGGCGTTTCTGGGGCGTTTCTGGGGCGTTTCTGGGGCGTTTCTGGGGCGCGTCCACCGCCGATTTGCCGACCAGTCTTTGATAAACCCGGCAAAATATCGTCGATTGATTCCAGAAGCGAGCGATTGAGATGGATACCCTCGTCAGCATGAAAGTGTTCCGGCATGTGGTCGAAGTCGGCAGCTTTGTCGGCGCCGCCGAACGGATGGAGATGTCGGCGGCGATGGCGAGCAAGCACGTGATGCACCTCGAACAGCAGCTCGGCGCGCGTTTGCTGAACCGCACCACGCGGCGCGTCGCGCCGACCGAAGCCGGCCGCGAATACTACGAGCGCCTCTCCCAGGTGCTGACCGAACTCGAAGAAGCCGAGCAGGTGGTCGGCGCGGCGAGCGTCGTGCCGCAAGGGCGCTTGCGGGTGTCGTCGCTGTCGGCGTTCGGCCTGAGTCACGTGATGGCCGCGGTGGCCGATTACGCCGCGCAGTATCCGCAGGTCACCGTCGACATGACGTTGTCCGACCGCGTGGTCGAACTGATCGACGAAGGCTTCGACGTCGCGATCCGGGCCTCGCCGGGCGGCCTCAAATCGTCGTCGCTGATCGCGCGGCAGATCGCGACCGCGCACCTCGTGCTGTGCGCCTCGCCCGCTTATCTGCGCCGGCACGGCACGCCGAAGACGGTCGCCGACCTCGCGCGCCACAACTATCTGCAATACGCCGGCGTATCGGCACTCGAGATCGCCCCCGCGACCGGCGACGCCACGACGCGCGTGCGCCTCACCGGCAATCTGATCGTCAACCACCTGGAAGCGCAGCGCGTGATCGTGCTGCAAGGCGCGGGTATCGCGATGCTCGGCACCGAGGTGATCGGCGACGATCTGGCGGCAGGGCGCCTCGTGCCGCTGCTGGTCGACGAAGTGCCGCCGCGCGAGTTGCCGATCCACGTCGTGTATGCGAGCCGCCGGCATTTGTCCGCCAAGGTGCGCTCCTTTGTCGATTTCCTGGTCGAGCGGTTCGCGAATGAAGCGCTGTGGCCGTCGCTCGAACAGATCAAGGCGTTGGCGGTGCGCTAGGCCTGCGCGGACGGCGCAGGCGCGGCAAGCCGTTTGGCTATACTGGTTGCCAGCACCCATACGCGTAACGATCTTGGGGGAGACATGACCGATCTGTCCACGCCGCAGCGCGCCGGCGGGCACAAGCTGCCCGCGGGCCGGCGCCTGCGTTTCGTCACCGCCGCTGCCTTGTTCGACGGCCACGACGCGTCGATCAACATCATGCGGCGCATCCTGCAAGCGAGCGGCGTCGAGGTGATCCACCTCGGCCACAACCGCTCGGTCGATGAAGTCGCCACCGCCGCGCTGCACGAAGACGCCGACGGCGTCGCCGTGTCCAGCTACCAGGGCGGCCATAACGAATACTTCCGCTATCTCGTCGACCTGTTGCGCGCGCGCGGCGGCGAGCGCATCAAGGTGTTCGGCGGCGGCGGGGGGGTGATCGTCCCCGAGGAAATCGCCGAACTCGAACGCTACGGCGTCGAGAAAATCTATTCGCCGCACGACGGCCAGCGGCTCGGCCTGCAAGGCATGATCGACGACATGATCGGGCGCTGTGCCCAGGCCGTGCGTGAAGCCGCGGCGGTGAAGCCGAATCCGCTGGGGGAACTGGTCGCCGGATTTGCGGCAGACGGCTTGCCGCGGTTCAATGCTCGCTCCGATGACCACAAGGCAGACGCAGCAGACGCAGCAGACGTAGCAGACGCAGCCGACGCAGCCGACGCAGCGGATGCAGCAGACGCAGCAGACGCAGCGCACGCAGCGCACGCAGCGGATGCGGCGGATGCAGCAGACGCAGCAGACGCAGCCGTCCAGGCGCGAAGCGGCGGCGCAGCGGCCGATCCTGCAACGCTCGTATTCCGCCGGCTCGCCCGCTTGATCAGCGCGTTCGAAGCAGGCCGCGTCAACGCCACCGAGCAGGAGGCGCTGTCGAGCATCGCCAGGTCGGCGGAGATTCCTGTGCTCGGCATCACCGGCACAGGCGGCGCCGGCAAATCCTCGCTCACCGACGAACTGATCCGCCGTTTCCGTCTCGACTACGGCGACGCGCTCACCATCGCCGTAGTCGCATTCGACCCGTCGCGCCGCAAGTCCGGCGGCGCGTTGCTCGGCGACCGCATCCGCATGAACGCGATCGGCGATTGGGGCGGCGGGCCGCGCGTGTACATGCGTTCGATGGCGACGCGCGAAGCGTCGAGCGAAATCTCCGACTCGCTGCCCGGCGCGCTGATGCTATGCAAAGCCGCGGGCTTCGACCTGATCATCGTCGAGACCTCCGGGATTGGTCAGGGCAATGCGGCGATCGTGCCGTTCGTCGATGAATCGCTCTACGTGATGACGCCGGAGTTCGGCGCGGCGAGCCAGCTGGAAAAGATCGACATGCTCGACTTCGCCAGTTTCGTCGCGATCAACAAGTTCGATCGCAAAGGCGCGCCGGATGCATTGCGCGACGTCGCGAAGCAGGTGCAGCGCAATCGCGGCGATTTCGCCCGCGCGCCGGATGCGATGCCGGTGTTCGGCACGATCGCCTCGCGCTTTAACGACGACGGCGTGACCGCGCTGTATCAGCACGTCGCCGAGGCGCTGCGCAGGCATGGCTTGCGTCCGGGCTGCGGCCGTCTGCCGACGCTCGAAGACGTACGCTTTTCGAGTGGCCGCAACGCGATCGTGCCGCCCGCGCGCGTGCGTTACCTGGCGGACGTTGCGCAGACCGTCCACGCCTATCGCGAGCGTGCGCAAGCGCAGGCGCGTGTGGCGCGCGAACGCTGGCAGCTCACCGAAGCGCGCCGCATGCTCGGCGAGGCAAACGCGGAAGCCGAGGCCGACGCAAAGGCCGACGCAAAGGCCAACGCAAAGGCCGATGCAAAGGCCGATGCAAAGGCCGATGCAAAGGCCGATGCAAAGGCCGATGCAAAGGCCGATGCAAAGGCCGATGCCGAGGTCAATGCAAAGGCCGCGAAACAAACTCAAGCCCGACTGGACAAGCTGATCGAGCAGCACACCGCCGGGCTCGGCGAGCGCGAACGCAAGCTGCTCGACGCGTGGCCGCAAACCGTAGCGGCTTATTCCGGCGACGAACACATCGTCCGGATTCGCGACCGCGAAATTCACACCGCGCTGACTGTCACGACGCTGTCGGGCTCGACGGTCCGCAAAGTCGCGCTGCCCAAGTTCGTGGACCACGGCGAAATCCTGCGCTGGCTGATGCTCGACAATCTGCCCGGTTATTTTCCGTTCACTGCGGGCGTGTTTCCGTTTCGCCGCGAGAACGAAGACCCGACGCGGATGTTCGCCGGCGAAGGCGATCCGTTCCGCACCAATCGGCGTTTCAAGCTGCTCTCCGAAGGCATGCCGGCCAAACGTCTTTCGACGGCATTCGATTCGGTCACGCTATACGGCGAAGAACCGCACGAGCGGCCGGACATCTACGGCAAGGTGGGCAATTCGGGTGTCTCCGTCGCGACGCTCGACGATATGAAAGCGCTCTATGACGGCTTCGATCTCTGCGCGCCGGAGACGTCCGTTTCGATGACGATCAATGGCCCCGCGCCGACGATCCTCGCGATGTTCTTCAACGTCGCGATCGACCAGCAGATCGCACGCCTGAACGAAAGGCTGCAACAGGAAGGGCGCGAGCCCACTGGCGAAGAACTTGCCGCGGCCCGCCGCCATGCGCTGGAAAACGTGCGCGGCACCGTGCAGGCGGATATCCTGAAGGAAGACCAGGGCCAGAACACCTGCATCTTCTCGACCGAGTTCAGCCTGAAAGTGATGGGCGATATTCAGGGGTACTTCGTCGAGCATCGCGTGCGCAATTTCTATTCGGTGTCGATCTCGGGATACCACATCGCCGAAGCCGGCGCGAACCCGATCTCGCAGCTCGCCTACACGCTGGCGAACGGCTTCACGTATGTCGAGGCGTATCTCGCGCGCGGCATGTCGATCGACGATTTCGCGCCGAACCTGTCGTTCTTCTTTTCGAACGGCATGGACCCGGAGTACACCGTGCTGGGCCGCGTCGCGCGCCGCATCTGGGCAATCGCGATGCGCGAACGTTACGGCGCGAACGAACGCAGCCAGAAGCTCAAGTACCACGTGCAGACGTCGGGGCGCAGCCTGCACGCGCAGGAAATCGACTTCAACGACATTCGCACCACGCTGCAAGCGCTAATTGCGATCTACGACAACTGCAATTCACTGCACACCAATGCCTTCGACGAGGCGATCACCACGCCCACCGAGGAATCGGTGCGCCGCGCGGTCGCGATCCAGTTGATCATCAACCGCGAGTGGGGGCTTGCGAAGAACCAGAACCCGAATCAGGGCAGCTTTGTGATCGAGGAACTGACCGATCTGGTGGAAGAAGCGGTGCTGGCGGAATTCGACCGCCTCACCGAACGCGGCGGCGTGCTCGGCGCGATGGAAACCGGCTATCAGCGTGGACGGATTCAGGACGAGTCGATGCTGTACGAGCATCGCAAGCACGACGGCTCGTATCCGATTGTCGGCGTGAATACGTTCTTGAGTTCGCATCCGCATGAGGCGCCGCAGCCGATCGCGCTCGCCCGTTCCACCGACGACGAAAAGCAGAGCCAGTTGAAACGCCTGCGCGACTTCCAGGCGCGGCATCGCGACGACGCGCCCGCGGCGCTTGAACGCCTGAAGTGCGCGGTCATCGACGACGAAAACGTGTTCGCGGTGCTGATGGACGTCGTGCGCGTTTGCTCGCTCGGGCAAATCACGCACGCGTTGTTTGAAGTGGGCGGACAGTATCGCCGCAATATGTGAAGCCTGGGCTTACTGCGGCTCGCTTCGAGTAGAGCCGCAGTAACCCCCGCAGTAACCCCGTTACCAGGTCATGGAAAGAGATGCGCCTTAGCGCGCAATCCCCAGCCGCGCCTTCGCGTCGTTATATTCCTTCGACAGGCGCTGGACCAGTTCGCCGACGCTCGGCACGTCGTCCATCAGGCCGACGCCCTGGCCTGCGCCCCAGATGTCCTTCCACGCCTTCGCCTTGTCGCTGCCGAAGTTCATCTTGGTCTTGTCCGATTCCGGCAGCGCATCCGGGTCCAGTCCTGCGTTCACGATACTTTCGCGAATGTAGTTGCCGTGCACGCCGGTAAACAGATTCGTGTAGATGATGTCCGATGCGGTGGAGTTGACGATCGCCTGCTTGTAGCTGTCCACGGCATGTGCCTCTTTGGTCGCGATGAAACGCGTGCCCATGTATGCGAGGTCCGCACCCATTGCCTGCGCGGCGAGAATCGAGCCGCCGTTGGCGATCGAGCCCGACAGCACGATCGGGCCGTCGAAAATACGCCGCACTTCACCAACCAGCGCGAACGGCGAGGTCGTGCCAGCATGGCCGCCGGCGCCCGACGCCACCAGGATCAGACCGTCGACGCCCGCTTCCAGCGCCTTCTGCGCGTGGCGCAGATTGATCACGTCATGCAGCACGATGCCGCCGTAGCTATGCACCGCGTCGACGATTTCGCGTGCCGGCGCGCGCAGGCTGGTGATGAAGATCGGCACCTTGTGTTCGACGCACACGCGCACGTCGTGCTCGAGCCGCGTATTCGACTGATGGACGATCTGGTTCACGGCGATCGGCCCGATAATCGCATCGGGATTGGCCGTCTTGTGCCCGGCGAGCTGAGCCTGAATCTGCGTGAGCCATTCGTCGAGCAATTCAGCCGGGCGGGCGTTCAAGGCCGGAAACGAGCCGACGACGCCGGCCTTGCATTGCGCCAGCACGAGTTCGGGATAGCTGACGATGAACATCGGCGAGGCGACGACGGGCAGCGCGAGTTTTTGCAGGATGGCGGGCAATGCCATGGTGCGAGTCTCCTGATTAGCAGACCGGTGCGGCGTTGAGCGCCCGGCGGTTCATTGAGTTTAGCGGCACATCGCGCGCGTTGCGCTGAAGCTGGCTAGCGTCACGCTGTCATCACAGCGTCGCCGCGCATCTGCCACATCGGCGTTCAGAATGATGCCCAGAATTTAAGAACGGTCGTTCGATTATAGGCGAAGCGGATGAACCGTGTTCGGCATGTTCGTTTAGAACGGTTGGAAGGAGTGTTCAGGTTCTATGCCTGTGTGGGCTATCCCACCACGTACCGACATATTGCCCTCCTACAATGCTCAGACTCCCAAATAACTAGAGACCTGCTATGGCCTTCGAGGATTTCACGCCCTTTTGCGTCGCCTTGGGCGATGTCGATATTTTCGGAGTGAAGGGCGGAGCGGGGCCGCCGCTTCTGTTGCTGCACGGTCATCCGCAGACGCATCTGATCTGGCGGCGCTGCGCCGCGAAACTGGCCGAGCATTTCACCGTCATCGCGACCGACTTGCGCGGCTATGGCGCATCGGGCAAGCCGCCGAGCGACGCGGAGCACACGCCGTATTCCAAACGCGCGATGGCCGCCGATCAGGTCGCCGTGATGCGCCACTTCGGTTTCGAACGCTTCATGGTGTGCGCGCACGATCGCGGCGCGCGCGTCGCGCACCGGATGGCGCTCGATCATGCGGATGCCGTCGAGCGTTTGATGCTGCTGGATATCGCGCCGACGCTCGCGATGTACGAAGCCACCGACCGCGCCTTCGCAACGCATTACTTCCACTGGTTCTTCCTGATCCAGCCGGAACCGCTGCCCGAGACGCTGATCGGCGCGAATCCGGCCGCTTATGTCGACGCGGTGATGGGCAGCCGTCACGCGGGCCTTGCGCCGTTCGAACCCGACGCGCTCGACGCCTATCGCTCGGCACTCGCGCAAGCCGGCGCGGTGCATGCGATGTGCGAGGATTACCGCGCGTCGGCGAGCATCGATCTCGACCACGACCGCGCCGATATCGAACGCGGCCACAAGATCGGCTGCCCGCTGCGCGTGCTATGGGGCGACAAAGGCGTGATCGGGAAGTGCTTCGACGCGCTCGAGGAATGGCGTCACGTGGCGCGCGACGTCAGCGGCCGTTCGCTGTCATGCGGGCATTACATTCCCGAAGAGGCGTCGGACGAACTTGTCGCTGAAATGTTGTCGTTCTTCGAAGCGGTCGAACAGTAAGCGCATCCTGCCCAATGCCGCGCGCTCCGTTCAGCCGAGCGGCGGCAAGCGGCGTGCGACCGGCGTCGATTTGACGATCGCGGTGCTGGTCTCCGCGCGCTCGGTGACTTTCGCGAGAATCTCGTCGAGCTGCTCGATCGAATGCAGGTACAGGCGGCAGATGAAGCAATCGTCGCCCGTCACCTTGTCGCATTCGACAAACTCCGGAATCCGCCGGATCACTTCTTCCACCAGATGCAACTGGCCGGGCAACGGCTTCACGCGCACGATCGCCTGCAGCGTGAAGCCGAGCGCGCGCGGGTCGATCTGCACGGTGAAGCGCTCGATCACGCCTTGCGCTTCGAGACGGCGCACGCGCTCGGCCGTACTCGGCGCCGACAAGCCGACACGCCGCGCCAGTTCGCTGACCGGCTGGCGTGCATCTTCGGCGAGCGCGGCGAGCAGCGCGCGGTCGGTTTCGTCGAGCGCGGCGGGTGCAACGGGAGCAAGGCGTTTGGCCATGATTGCCTTCGATTTTTAGGTGTCTGCGCGAGAATGCTTAAGTTTAACCATATATTCGCGCGATCGGATTAATTACACTGCGTCTCATGCAGGAATCAATTCGAGGATCGAATCATGGCGTCAAATGAAATCCGCCGCGGCGCGGCTGAAATGACAATGGCGATGCTGATGTCCGGCACCATCGGCTGGCTGGTGGTGTCGTCGCAGCAAAGCTCGTTCAACGTGGTGTTCTTTCGCTGCATCTTCGGCGGCGCGACGCTGGCACTGGTGTGCGCCGTGCTCGGCCTGTTCAGGCGCAAGCTCTTCTCGTGGAAGATGCTCGGACTCGCGTTGCTCGGCGGCGCGGCGATCGTCATCAATTGGGTGTTGCTGTTCGCCGCCTATTCACGCGCGTCGATTTCGATGGCGACAGCCGTCTATAACACGCAGCCTTTCATGCTGGTCGCACTGGGCGCGCTGGTGTTTCGCGAGCGCATTAGCGCGTCGACGGTCGCGTGGCTGGTGGTCGCGTTCATCGGTCTCGTGTTTGTCGTGAAGGTCGAGCCGGCGGTGCTGGCGGTGCCGGGACAGTACCTCGTCGGCGTCGCGTATGCGGTGGGCGCGGCGGCGATGTATGCGGTCTCGTCGATCATCACGAAGCGGCTCAAGGGCACGCCGCCGCATCTGATCGCGCTGATCCAGGTCGGGCTCGGCGTCGTGATGCTCGCGCCGTTCGTGCGCTTCGACGCATTGCCGACCACCGGCGCGCATTGGCTCGAATTGATCGTACTCGGCATCGTCAACACGGGAATCATGTACGTGCTGCTTTACGGCGCGATTCAGAAGCTGCCGACTTCGATGACCGGCGCGTTGTCGTTCATCTATCCGGTGGTCGCCATCATCGTGGACCGAGTCGCGTTCGGGCAGACGCTCGCGTGGATTCAGGTGCTCGGCGCAGCGCTGATCCTGCTGGCGGCGGCCGGCGTCAATCTCGGCTGGCGGATCGTGCCGCAAAAGCGCTTGTCTTCTACCTGATTGCTTCGATTCGATAGCTTCGGCCGGTTCGTGCCGGCCCGGTTACTTCAGCCTGAGTGCGTCGGCCCGATTATCGCCGGGCCGCAGCCGCAGCCGCAGCCGCAGCCGCAGCCGAAGCCGAAGCCGAAGCCGCAGCCGCAGCCGCAGCCGAAGCCGAAGCCGAAGCCGAAGCCGAAGCCGAAGCCGAAGCCGAAGCCGAAGCCGCCAATGCTACGGATTCCGGATCATTTGCCGGCGAAGGCATTGTTCAAGTTGTTAATATGGACGGACTAGTCAGCCGTAGTCGGCATGACTACGAGGCTTTGTAACATCGCGTGTATGCGGGTTTAAAAGGCGGCGTCAACGTTCTGTAGGGAAATCACCGATGCGCTCAAAAAACGGGCGCGCGTATCATCCCTTTTGACGCTGATCACGTCCGACAGAATTTGCGCCGCTCGCCTCGATGGTCGAGCGGCTTTTCTTTTGGTGGCGACGGTTTTTGCTTGCCGTTTCGAGCGCGGAAGGCGCGCCAGACAATACGTCAGGCCCGACGTGCGACGACGCGCTCGCCGTCGATTTCCAGCGGCCCGCTCTTGCCGGCCAGTTCGCCGACAATCGTCCGCACCAGCGTTGGCCATTCGCCGCGCGGCTCGAGCATCGACGCGGCGGCGCGCATCACGGCGGCGTCGCCGAGCATCTGCAACAACGTGTCGAAACTCATCGCGCTGACTTCGAGCAGCTTGAACACGATCAGCACCTTCAGCGCATTCCTGGCATTGCGCGCGGGGTCGGCACGCAACCATGCGACGCGCGAAAACGCCCGTTCGAGCGCCGGTTCGACATTCGTGAACGGCGCACCGTGACCGGGGATCACCAGCCGCACATCCAGCTTCGCGATGGCTTCGAGCACCGCCTGTTCTTCGGCGAAACCGCTTTCACCTTCCAGCTCGGGAAATATCACGCCAAAGCCGTTTTCCCACAGCGCGTCCGCGCTGATCAGGATGCGCTCGTCCGCGCAATACAGCATCAGCGAATGCGGATCGTGACCGGGTGCGCCGAGCACTTGCCAATCGAGCGCGCCGAGCGTCAGATGCGCGCCGGGCGCGATCGTCCCGGTGAAGGTGAAGCGCTCGCAGGTTTGGCCGGTGGCGCGAAACGTCAGACGCGCTTCGTCCCAGTCGCGCACCGCCTCGGCTTCGGAGGCGGGAATCGCAGTGCGGCACGGCCACGTTGCCTGCAATAGCGCGTTGCCGCCGCAGTGATCCGAATGCAGATGCGTATTGACGATCAGATCGAGCGGCCGCGCGCCGAGCGCCTGCCGAACCAGTGCGAGCGTTTGCGATGCGTGCGTCGCGTAACCGGTATCGACGAGCGCGGCGCCGTTGTCGTCGGTCAGCAGCACGTTGTTCGACGAAAGCCAGCCGCGCTCGAAGACCCGGATCGAATCGGGCAGCGTGATCATGACGCGCTCGTGTTCAAATGCGCGGCGTTCATCGCCGCACCTGCGCTTGCCTCGCCATGAACTCCGCGTGGCGTGCCTCGATCGCGTCCCAGACCGCGCGCCTGGCGTCGTCGTCGAACGACGACCAGCCGGCGATCTCGTCGATGGTGCGCAGACACCCTTCGCACCAGCCGGTCGACGCATCCATCCTGCACACGCTGATGCAGGGCGACGGCACGGCAGCGCCGTCGTCTTCGTTGTCGATGCCCGGTGTCATGGCGTCATGCCGTCTCGCGCAGCGCCACGTCGATCACCGGCGCGCCCGTCAAGGCCAGCAGTTCCTGCGCGGTCAGGTTGAACACCGCATGCGGATGACCGGCCGCGGCCCATAAGCTGTCGAGTTCGAGCAGATCCGCATCGATCAGCGTGAGCGGCTCCGTGGCGTGGCCGATCGGGCACACGCCGCCGATCGCATAGCCGGTTTTTTCGCGGACGAACTTCGCATCCGCACGGCCGATCGCGCCGACCTGCGCCGCCACTTTCTTCTCATCGACGCGATTCGCGCCGCTCGCGACCACCAGTATCGGTGCGTCGTCTTCGCAGCGGCGAAACAGAATCGACTTGGCGATCTGTGCGACCGAACAGCGGAGTCCGGCCGCGGCTTCGGCGGAAGTCTTGCCGGTTTCCGGCAGCATCACGATCCGGCCGGCGTGACCGCGTTCGCGCAACAGCAGCGCGACGCGGCGCGCGGAGTCGGGCAGCGCGGCGAGATCGTCGGATTCGAGGGAGGCGTGGTCCGTCATCGTTCTATTTCCTTCCTGAGTGCAGAAGTCAAACACAGTTGGCTTGTTCGCTGCGCGCCTTGGCGAGCAGCGCTTTGCCGGCGCGCGACACATTGGGCCGGCCAATCGACGTCGAAATGAAATCGCCGATCGCGACGACTTGCGCGAGGTCGACGCCGGTCTCGATGCCGAGGCCGTGCATCAGATACAGCACGTCTTCGGTCGCGACGTTGCCAGTCGCACCCTTCGCATACGGACAGCCGCCGAGTCCCGCCACCGACGCGTGATAAATCTCGATGCCTTCCTGCAATGCCGCGTAGATGTTTGCGAGCGCCTGGCCATAGGTGTCGTGGAAGTGGCCCGACAGACGTTCGCGCGGAAACACCTTCGTCACCGCCTCGAACACTTCGCGTGTGCGCTTCGGCGTGCCGACGCCGATCGTATCGGCGATATCGATCTCGTCGCAGCCGAGCGCCGCGAAACGCTCGACCACGTCGACCACCGACGCCACCGGCACCTCGCCCTGATACGGGCAGCCGAGCGAACACGACACGCTGCCGCGAATCCTCACGCCATGCTCCTTCGCCGCCTGCGCGACCGGCGCGAAGCGGTCGATGCTTTCCGCGATGCTGCAATTGATGTTCTTCTGCGAGAACGCTTCGCTGGCCGCGCCGAAGATCACGATCTCGTCCGCGCGCGCGGCGAGCGCGCCTTCGAAGCCGCGCAGGTTTGGCGTCAGCACCGAGTAGATCGTGCCCGCGCGGCGCTCGATGCCGGCCATCACGTCGGCGCCGTCGGCCATTTGCGGCACCCATTTCGGCGACACGAACGAAGCCGCTTCGACGTTACGAAAACCCGCTGCGGACAAGCGATTGATCAGGTCGATCTTGATCGCGGTGGGGACGAATTCTTTCTCGTTCTGCAGTCCGTCACGCGGACCGACTTCGACGATTTTGACTTGTTGGGGCAAGGCCATGATGTGTCTCCTGTGTCGACCAGAGTTGGCGCTTTAGCGCTTACTCTGGTCCCATGTAACGTGTTACCGCGCGTGGCGGCGCTCCTTCATTGATGTTCCGCTGTGCTCACTCGGTGTTCAATACCCGCGGCCGATATCCACTACGCCGCTCACCGTTTCGCCGCGCATCAGCGCGGTGATTTTCTGCGCGACCTGCGCGACGCTTTCTTCGCGCAAGGTAAGCGCCGAGATATGCGGCGTGATCGTGATGCGCGGTTCCCGCCAGAACGGATGATCGAGCGGCAACGGTTCTTCGCGGAACACGTCGAGCGTCGCGGCGGCGAGCTGGCCGCTCGCGAGCGCTTCGAGCAGATCCCGTTCGACCAGATGGCCGCCGCGTGCGACGTTGATCAGGTACGCGCCGCGCGCCAGCTTCGAGAAGGTGCGCGCGTTCAACACGTCGCCCGTATCCGGTGTATGCGGCAGCAGATTCACCAGCACTTTCACGCCGTCGAGAAACGCATCGAACTGCGCTTCACCGGCAAACGTCGTGACGCCGTCGATTTGCCGCGCGCTGCGGCTATAACCGCGCACCGGCATGCCGAACGCCGCGACCGCTTGTGCGACATGCGCACCGAGCACGCCGAGCCCGAGCACGCCGACCGTGAAAGTCTCACGCGGATGCGCTTCGAGTTCCTGCCAGCGGCGTGCGGTTTGCAGCGTCTGGTATTCGTCGAAGCGGCGCATGTAACGCAGCACCGCATGCGTCACGTACTCGGCCATTTGCGGCGCCATGCCGGTGTCCTCGAGCCGCACCAGTTTCGCGTTGCGCGGCAGCGTGCCGGGCCGCTCATGCTCGAGCGCGAGAATCGCATCGACGCCCGCGCCGAGGTTGAAGATCGCGCGCAGATCGTCGCGGCCCGCCAGCATATCGCGCGGCGGCCGCCACACAACCGCGAAGTCGGCCGGCGCGGTGTCGCCCGCTTGCCATTCGCGCAGTTCGGCAGCGGGCAGCACGCGGGCAAAGTCGTGCAGCCACGAGGCGGCGTCGGCATGCGGCATGTAGAAGAGGATTTTCATACGGTCCGGAAAGTGTGCGCGTTGTCGACGCCTGTGACGGAAAAGGCCGCGCGCAACGGCTGCAACGCACGCAGCTTGACGGACGACGCTTGCGACATGGGGCCTCTCCTTTTATGGATAGGCTTCATTCTACTTTTTCGATGCGAATCGCGTGCGTTTCCGCACGAGCGTGCGGTTTGACGGGCTCGCATGGCTCGCGGGGCACGAGCTCAGTGTGGGCCGGAGCCGGGTACCGCTGGCCCTGTTCGCCGGCCCATTTGTCCGATAAACAAAGCACAAAAACTTGGTTCGTCCGTGCGGCGCCGGGCGGGACAATAACTTCCCCGATTCCGGCAGCGAGGGACAGACATGCTTTCATGCACCAAATCGACATGGCCGCCGCGGCTCGTCACGGTCCCCGGCTTGCACGGCAGCGAAGGCGCGCATTGGCAAACGTGGCTCGAACGGCAATTCGCGCGCTCATTGCGTGTCGAGCAGGCCGACTGGGACGCGCCGGACGTGGCCGGCTGGGCACAGTCGCTGCGCAAGCTGCTGGCAAGCGAGCGCGGGCCGTTCGTGCTGGCTGCGCATAGCTTCGGTTGCCTCGCGGCCGCGCATGCTTTGCAACAGGCGTCGTATGTCGCCGATGTGGTTGGCGTGCTGTTCGTCGCGCCGGCGAGCCCGGAGAAATTCGCGTTCGCCGGTCCGTTCGAAGCGCGGCGCCTCGGCGTGCCGTCGATTCTGATCGGCAGCGAGACGGACCCGTGGATGCCGCTCGCCAGTTCGCGCGATCTCGCGCGGCGTTTCGGCAGTGCGTTTGTCAATCTCGGCGATGCGGGGCATATCAACACCGCAGCGGGATTCGGCCCATGGCCGCGGGCGAAGTATTTCGTCGACACGCTGGTGCACTGCGCGGCGCCGCTGCGCTTTCGCGAGGAGACGTTCGAGGCCGTGCAGCACGCGGTCGTTTGAGTTCTCGCCAGGCGGTTGAACATCGGGCACCGGGCAAGTGAACAAGTAAGCGATCCGTTAGAATCCCGCTTCACGCCGCATCTTCATGCAGCTACAGGTTTCATCATCGACAGGCGGGGGCAAGATGGCAGGCAAGACGGGGACATCGCGCTGGCTGGCAGCGGGCATGACGGCAATGACGCTCGCGCTCGGCGGCGTTTCAACGGCGCACGCGGACGCGCCGCTGCTCAACGTGTCATACGACGTGACACGCGAGCTGTACAAGGACATCAACGCGAGCTTCATCACGGCGTACAAGCAGAAGAGCGGCGAGATCGTGTCGATCCGCCAGTCGCATGGCGCATCGAGCGCGCAGGCGTTGTCGGTGTTGCAAGGACTGCAGGCGGATGTCGTGACGATGAACCAGCCGAACGATATCGACCTGCTCGCGGAAAAGGGCCAACTGGTGCCCGCCAACTGGCGCGCGCGTCTGCCGGACGACAGCGCGCCGTACACCACGACGATGGTGTTCCTCGTGCGCAAGGGCAACCCGAAGCACATCAAGGACTGGGACGATCTCGCCAAGCCTGGCGTGCAAGTGGTGATCGCCAATCCGAAGACTTCGGGCAACGGCCGCTACACGTATCTCGCGGCATGGGGTTATCGCAAGCAGCACGGCGGCACCGACGCGCAGGCGCTCGACTTCGAAAAGGCGATCTTCAGGAACGTGCCGGTGCTCGACACCGGCGGTCGCGGCGCGACGACCACGTTCACGCAACGCGGCATTGGCGACGTGCTGGTGACGTTTGAAAACGAAGTGGCGCTGATGAACAGCGGCGTGGGCGCGGGCAATTTCGAAGCGGTGTACCCGTCGGTCAGCTTGCTGGCTGCGCCGCCCGTGTCGATCGTCGATAAGGTGGTCGACAAGCGCGGCACGCGCAAGGAAGCGCAGGCGTATCTCGACTATCTGTGGACGCCGGCCGCGCAGGAAATCATCGCGCAGCATCATCTGCGTCCGCGCGACAAGAACGTGCTCGCCAAGCACGCGGCCGAGTTCAAGCCGATCAGGACCTTCACCGTCGAAGAGACGTTCGGCAGCTGGCAGAAAGCGCAGCAAACGCATTTCTCCGATGGCGGTACGTTCGATCAGATCATCGTCGACAAGAAATAAGTCTGGACTTGACGATGCAAAAAGGCCGCCTCGGAATGAACTGACCCCGCAAAGTTGGACATCCGTCCAACGATTTGGGGTGCAGTTCAGAACGAGGCGGCCTTTTGTATTGCCGTGCGTGTATTACCGTGCGTTTGCTACACCGCTCGATACTTAGTTCGGTGCGGCATAGGGGGTGTGATCGTGCGCGCAGCCATGCTCGCAACCGCTCTGATCCAGCGGCATCTGCTGCGCCGCTTCCGCGCGAATGCCGAGGCGTTCGAGCAGCTTGCGGTCCGCTTCCGCTTGCGGATTGCTGGTGGTCAGCAATTGATCGCCGTAGAAAATCGAATTCGCGCCGGCGAGGAAACACATCGCCTGCAACGCTTCGTTCATCTGCTCACGGCCGGCCGACAGACGCACCATCGCGCGCGGCATCGTAATGCGTGCAATCGCGATCGTGCGCACGAACTCGAACGGATCGATCGCCTCGGTGCCGGTGAGCGGCGTGCCTTCCACTTGCACCAGATTGTTGATCGGCACCGATTCCGGATACGGATCCATGTTCGCGAGCTGCGCGATCAGACCGGCGCGTTCGCGGCGCGATTCGCCGAGCCCGACGATGCCGCCGCAGCACACGTTGATGCCCGCATCGCGCACGCGTTCGAGCGTGTCGAGACGGTCCTGATACGTGCGCGTCGAAATGATCTGGCCGTAGAACTCCGGTGACGTATCGAGGTTGTGGTTGTAGTAGTCGAGCCCCGCTTCGCGCAGACCTTGCGCCTGGTGCGTTTCGAGCATGCCGAGCGTCACGCAGGTTTCGAGCCCCATCGCTTTCACGCCGCGGATCATGTCCTTGATCGGTTCCAGATGACGATCTTTCGGATTGCGCCACGCGGCGCCCATGCAGAAACGCGTCGCGCCGTTTTCCTTGGCGACGCGCGCGGCGGCCAGCACTTCGTCGACCGGCATCAGCTTGTCGGCTTGCAGGCCCGTGTCGTGATGCACCGACTGCGGACAATACGCGCAATCCTCCTCGCAGCCGCCGGTCTTGATCGACAGCAGCGTCGACAGTTGCACGGTGTTGGCGTCGAAATGTTCGCGATGCGTTTGCTGCGCGCGGAACATCAGATCGTTGAACGGCAGTTCGTACAGCGCGACGATGTCGGCGACACGCCAGCGGGCCACCTGCGTCGCGCCGGCGGCGTTATTGTTGTTCGGGGCGGCCGTGTCGGCTGGCGTCGGAGCGATGTTCAGTTGCGTCATGTCGTCAATCCTCATGGATGGATGGATATGATGGTTTATCGGCGCTGCGCGTTGCGCAGCGTCTGTAGAAGCCGGTTGATGTCGAGCTGATCCGCAGCGAGCTCCGCCGCGAACTCCAGTGAGGCAGGGCTCAAATGCGGCACGATGCCGAGCAGGGGCGCGTCGTGTTCGCGCGCGAGATGCTCGCGGATCGAGGCGATGTTTTCGTCGGGGAACGTCATGTCCGGATCGATGCGATTCGCGACCCAGCCCGCAAGCGTGAGGCCGCGCGCCGCGATCGCTTCGGCGGTGAGCAGCGCATGGCTGATGCAGCCGAGGCGCAGGCCGACCACCAGCACGACCGGCAGCTTCAACGCGACGGCGAGATCGGCGGTGTCTTGCGTGGCGGTAAGCGGCACGCGAAAGCCGCCCACGCCTTCCACTACGACGATATCCGCGCGCTTCAAAGCCTGCGCATGGCAATCGACGATGTGCGCGATATCGAACGTGATGTTTTCCAGTGCGGCAGCGATATGCGGCGCGGCGGGTTCTTTCAGCAGATACGGCGTGCGCATTCCGGGCGGCAGCAACACGCTCGACGCGGCATCGAGTCGATCCGCGTCGTCGTTGTGCAGCACGCCGTTCGATTCGAATGCGCCGGCGGCGATCGGCTTCATCGCGGCGGCTTGCAGGCCTTCGCGAACGAAGCCGCGCAGGAGTGCGGCGGACACGAAGGTCTTGCCGATTTCCGTATCGGTGCCGGTGACGAACAGGGACAACGGTGCGCTCATGCCGCCTTCGCTCCGAGTTGTTGCAAGCCAGCGTCGAGCCGGTCCAGATCCGCGTGCGAATGCGCGGCGGACAACGAAATGCGCAAACGCGAGGTGCCGCTGGGCACGGTCGGCGGACGGATTGCCGGCACCCACAAACCGGCGCGATCGAGCGTGGCCGCCATGTCCAGCGTGGCGTCATTCGCGCCGATGATCAGCGGCTGCACGGCGGTATGCGAATCGACCGGCAACCACGGCGTTGCCTTCAGCATGGCGCGGGTGCGCGCGATCAGTTGCTGCAAATGCGCGCGCCGCGCGTCGCCTTCTTCACCGCCGATGATGCGCAGACTCGCCGACACCGCATGCGCTGCGGCAGGCACCGAAGCGGTCGTGAAAATATACGGACGCGCGCGCTGCACGAGCCATTCGATCACGGTCTCATGCGCGACGACGAACGCGCCCGACACCCCCGCGGCCTTGCCGAGCGTGCCGATCGAAATCAGATTCGGTGAGCGCAATGCGGCCTGCGCGACCGCGCCGCGTCCTTGCGGACCGAGCACGCCGAAACCGTGTGCATCGTCGACGATCAGCCATGCGCCGTACTGTTCCGCGAGTTCGAGCAGACGCGGCAGTGGCGCGATGTCGCCGTCCATGCTGAATACCGTATCGGAGACGATTACTTTGACGTCCGCATCCGACGCGTCGAGCATCGCGCTCAACGCATCCATATCGACGTGCGGGTAGATCTGCACGTCAGCGCGCGACAGGCGTGCACCGTCGATCAGCGAGGCGTGATTCAGCGCATCGGAGAAGAGCGCCGTGCCGCGCCCCGCGAGCGCGGTGAGCGTCGCGAGATTGGCCATGTAGCCGGTGCTGAAGTAGAGCGCGCGCGGCGTATCGACAAAACCGCCGGCGAATGCGGCGAGATCGTCTTCGAGTTGCGCATGTGCACGCGAGTGGCCGCCGAGCAGATGCGAGCCGCCGCTGCCCGCGCCATAGCGCTGCGCGCCTTCGGCGATCGCGGCGATCAATTGCGGATGCGCGGCGAGACCGAGGTAGTCGTTACTGGCGAAGCCGATGATCTCGCGGCCGTCGACCGTCATGTGCGCGGCGCACGGCGTGTCGGCCGTGCGGCGGCGACGGCGCAGGCCGCGTTCGTCGATTTCCTTGAGTCCTTGTGCGAGCGTGTCGAGCAAGTGCATTAGCGGGTCTCCGCGAGCGTCGCTTCGAAGGTCTCGCGGGTGCGCGAGGCGAGCAGCGCGAGCTCTTCGTCGTCGAGAATGTATGGCGGCATCAGGTACACCGTGGTCGAAATCGGGCGCAGCAGCAGTTCGTGCTGCAACGCGTTTTCGAAGAAGCGGCGCGAGAATGTTCTGGCATGCTGAGGGTCGTCGATCACCGCATCGAACGCGAAGATCGTGCCGCACTGACGCAGATTGCGCACTTGCTTATGTTCGGCAAGCGGCGCAAGCGCGGCCTTCAGTTTCGCGGACTTCTGCGCGTTGACCGCGAGCACGTTGTCGCTCGCGAACAGATCGAGCGTGGCGAGCGCGGCGCGGCACGCGAGCGGATTACCGGTGTACGAGTGCGAGTGCAGGAAGCCGCGCGCGGTGTCGTCGTGATAGAAGGCGTCGAAGATTTCATCGCGCGACAACACGATCGACAACGGCAGATAGCCGCCGCTGATGCCTTTCGACAGACACAGGAAGTCCGGCCAGATGCCGGCCTGTTCGCAAGCGAAGAAAGTGCCGGTGCGTCCGCAACCGACGGCGATTTCATCGGCGATCAGATGCACACCGTATTGATCGCACAACGCGCGCAATCCGGCGATATACGACGCGTCGTGCATCGCCATGCCGGCCGCGCATTGCACGAGCGGCTCGACGATCAAGGCGGCGATCTTCGTGGCGCGGGCTTCGAACAGCGAGCGGACGTTATCGAGCGCGCGGCGCGCGACGTCGGCCGCGGTTTCGCCGGGTTGCGCGAGGCGCGCATCGGGCGAAGCGGCCACGTGCGCGTTGCGGATCAGCGGATCGTAGGCATCCTTGAAGAGCGCGACGTCGGTGACGCCGAGCGCGCCGATGGTTTCGCCGTGATAGCTGTTGGCGATGCAGACGAATTCCTGCTTGTCCGCGAAGCCGCGATTGCGCCACGAATGGAAGCTCATCTTGAGCGCGATTTCGACGGCGGATGCGCCGTCGGATGCAAAGAACGCGTGGCCGAGCGTGTTGTGGGTGAGCGCGCTGAGGCGTTCGGCGAGTTCGATCGCGGGTTCGTGCGTGCAGCCGGCGAGCATCGCGTGTTCCAGCGTGTCGAGCTGGTTTTTCAATGCCGCGTTGATGCGCGGGTTGGCGTGGCCGAACAGGTTGACCCACCAGGAGCTGATCGCATCGAGATATCGATGGTTGTCGCGATCGTAGAGCCACGCGCCTTGACCTCGCGCGACGGGCACGAGCGGTAAGCGTTCGTGATGCTTCATCTGGGTGCAGGGATGCCAGACGGCACGCAGGCTGCGGGTGATCCAGTCTTCAGGGGATGCTGACTTGTCCAAAAGGTACTCCGAGGTGCTTTTTTCGCCGCTGCACGGCTGGCTTTTTTAGGGCCATTTCATCGCGCCGCGGGGTTTTCTCATCGCGCGGCGCGCGGCCTTGGCGGGCGTGCGGGGTCGAGATTAGCGGTTTATTTCGTGCTGTGCACTAGCGGTTTGAGGTGGGTTTTTGCCGGCGGCGCTGAGGTTGTTGGCTGTTCGCTGCAGGTGATTTCAGTTTGGGTCCGAAGGTCGCGGATCGGCGGAGTTAGCGACGGCAAAGTAGTGGAACCCTTTGGGCGGGGATTTGGGGTTTTTGCCTTTGGCGGCGGCAATATATCTGTTTGCCTACGGTGGTGGTCTTGGTTTTTTTGCCTGCGCGGCGCTTTTGTTCGTGCTGCCTACGGCGTTGGTCTTGGCTTTTTTGCCTGTGAGGCGCTTCTTATGTCTGTTTGCCTACAGCGTTAGTCTTGGCTTTTTGCCTGTGCGGCGCTTTCTGGTTGTGTTTTCCTACGGCAGTGCCTTTCGCTGTTCTGACTTCTTTGGCCTTTC
>NZ_JBYSWU010000006.1:0-225822 GCF_058781505.1 Paraburkholderia sp. FW306-2-2C-D06C
GCCTCAAGGATTCGCTACGCCGGGCTTACGCCCGTCCTTGACCCGCCAAACCTACCCACTCAAAATTCAAAAGAGGCTCTTTAACAAACTGGCCTTTTCGCTATAACCACTTGCCAACTCACGGATGCACATGGCGAGCGCATGTCGGTCGTCATTGGTCATTCAATAGCTGAGTTTATACAGCCTTACAAAATTCATTTATTAGGAAGTTTCACATCAAGAAACGGCGCGGCGTCAACATTCTGGGTCAAACGCCAACCATTCCCAAGAAGTCCATACGCCTCTCGGCCGATCCAGAACGCTCCCACTTTCTCTTTAAATTCTTTCCGCATCGCCGAAGCGAAGAGCCGCATCAAACGTTGTGACTCGCTGCTATCAGACCAAGTTTGAACCAAGCCACTAATCAAGATCCCCTGCGATAAAACACCGCCAGTGTTGAACTCCACGCAGTCAGCGCAATTTCCCGCCTCGTAGGCCGTAATCCGCTTGACGCCTATCGTTCGCTCTAATGGCAGAACATCTGCCTCTTGCGCTACGACCAGAAATCTCTCGCACAATATTGTTTGCCGGCGAATGGCCGTTCCCAAGAAAGGAAGTTCCGAGGCTGACAAGTAGGTCGGCACCGTTGCGCCGTATTCGGGGAACAGGTGGTGCTGCGACAGAATGTACTTAATTGCAGCCTTATGCTCGACTACATCCGCAACCGCCAAAACGTCGGCCCTAGTGGCAAAAAAATATATCCGCTTCATCGCTTTATCTGTCCAAGAGTCTGGTTAATTTGTGCCTGCGTCGCGCCTTTCGGAATCAGCACCAAAGTGTCCTTCGGATAGGCCGAACTAATTCTTTGTGCAGCCGCTAGCTCGGTCGAGGTCGGTGTCACTCCGTCACTCGTTGTCGTCACAGTCTGCACTCTTAAAACCGACCCATCAGGCGCTCTTGCCGTGATATCCACATAAGAACCACCTTTTGTTCCCGGCCCCGTACCTTGAATATATTCCTCAGAACCAATACCGCCGCCAGCGACAATGTCATAGCCTTCCTGCATTAGCGTTTGGCTGATATTGTAGTTGAGTTGACGCGTAGCGTTTGTTCCCCAACGACCACCTGAGCCAGACAAATAGTTGCTCGTAAAATCGGAAATCGGCGCCGTATCATCGCCGATGTTCATTGCGGTACGGCTACCCGTGGTGGTCGGCAAAACGTTGCTACTCTTCGCAAAGCCCCCCGGGATCGGGCCTTCGCCACCACCACTGAATGACAATGCGGGAACGGCCGTCGCGACGTAATTTCCCATATCGTTCGGTGTCAACACGCCACTCTGCACGCCCGCGTGATAAGCGGTCATGATGGCTGAATACAGGTACATACGCTCGCGAGGATCTACGTTCGGATCCCTGAGGGCCGTACCGAGTTGAGACATCGTATTTAGCACATCAGCCCTACTGAGGGTCCCCACGGGGGCCGCAGCGAAGCCGTATGCATGGCTCATCACCAGTTTCTCTTTGTCACTAAGTGCATTGTTCAGCGCCTCGTTTTCGGCTGCGCTTAGACCGCCGACGCTGCTCTGTCCTGCAGCACCAGCAAGTGAGCCGCCAGCGAGCATGGATGCGCCAGCAACTAGGGCGTTGTAGAGAGGGTTTTCATAACTTGTGACTTGGGTGACGGAGCCATCGAAATTCTGCGTGTTCGTTGTCGTGTCCGACTTGTCGTACAGACCATCTCGCACCATTGGAGCAACAATTGCGCTAGCCGCTCCACCGATTGCCCCGCCTGCGCAACCATTACCTTCTGCTGCGGAGACGACACACCCGAGTGCAGCATGTGCGAGGACATATCCAGGTGTGTTCTCCGCCATCAACGGATTTTTTGTCGATTCAACGCCAATTGCACCAGCGCCAACCGCGCCCACGTCCGCTATTACGCTGCCCTCAAGGGCCTGTCCAAAACTGCCGCCGTATACCGTAGTGTCGATGCCGGCACTAACTACACCGCGAGCCGCGATGGTTTCGAGAACCTTCGGCAGGTCTGCCACTCCAAAAGTCCCATTGGCTATATTGGTTCCAGCCTGTTGAAGATTGGCGAAACCCATACCAGCCTGCGAGAGCCCAGCGAAGGCACCGGCAGTCAAGCCACCTACTGCTCCGGCCTCAAGAATCTGGCCGAAGTTCAGCCCCTGCCCCGAGGCGAGTTGGCCTGCGATACTGCCGACCATGCCGCCGAGAGCGCCGACGAGTACCGTGCCCAAGGTTAATTGGGGCATCACGACGCCAAACGCCGCAGCCGCCGCCCCAGCCGTCACAATCGACGCCGCGATCGCAATTGCAGCGACCACGAAAGTCGGTAACCCGCCGCCATCCTTCACGAAGTCCGTGTGGAGATTGTCACTAACCGTGGTCTGCGTGAAGTTCGTGCCGAGCTGCTGCTGCAGCGTCGCAAGCAACTGCTGCGTGCCGGCCTGATCGACCGTGCCGTCCGCGTTGAGCTTCTGCAATGCGCCGCCGATCTGATCCAACGTCTGCACGTTGAGATCCATGTTCGCCGCGCTCATGAAGCCGCCCGGCTGAACCGTCGTACCCGTCGTGTCGACGTAACCGCCCTTGACCTTGGCCCAGATCTGGCCAACGTCGACCTGGTTCGCCTGGTTGGTCAACGTGTCCGTGTTGATCGTCAGCGTTTCGGAAGCCGTGATGCTTCCGGTGCTCAGAATGCTGCCGCCGCTACCCTTGTCAAAGTTAAGCGTGACGTTCTGTCCCGAGATATTCCCGCCCGCCGACATCGCGCTCGTATTGCTCGGCAGATAAACCTGCGGCATCAGCGCAGTGATGGTCGGACAGGTCGCCGTACCCGTTGCGGTGCAGGACGGATCCGGCACAGTCTGCTCGACATACCAAAGCATCGGCTTGTCGAGCGCATTGATCTGCGTCTGCGTCAGCGCATCGCCGAGCTGCAGGTTGTTCGTCGTCGCATAGTCGAGCGCGTTCTGATACAGGTACTGCTTCTCCTGCTCCGTCACAGATATGCCGGTCTTGCTGTCGTACGTCAACCCGTCGATAAAGCTCGCCTTGCCTGTTTGCTGCAAAGCAGCCTGCTGCAGCATCAGGTCCTCTTCTTGCGGGTTGTAGTAGAACAGCGTCGAGCTCGGTTGCAGGTTAGGCGGCAACGCCTTGAGCAGATCCTGTGGGCCCAGATTGCCAATCGCTGACGATCCAAGCGAATTGTCGACGTACGAAGCCTTACCGGCCACCGGCGTTGGAATCGTCCCGCCAACCGCATGCGGCATCGACAGATTCAACCCCGGCAAATCCACCGGACTCAGCGAAATGACCTGCGACGGCGCATTCACGCGCGGCGTATAAGTGTTCGACGTCGTGATGCCATTGATGAGCTTCTGACCGGTCAACGTCACGGACGTACCGATCACGTTACCCACGTTCTGAATCTGACCGCCCGACGTGATCGACAGATTCGGCGCCTGAATCGTGGCCGCAATGTTGCCGACCGGTTGCGGCGGGTCGATCGTGCCGCCCGTGTTCGTATAGGCACTGCCGTAGAGCGCCGTGCATTCCGCAGGCGACCCGCATGCCCACACGTCGTGGCGCTTGTCACTGCTGAACATGCCGGTTTCCTGCACCCAATGCGAGTGCCAGTAGGCGTTCAGCGTTTGTGCTTCATTGACCACCGGACCGGCGACCGCAATCGTCGCCGAATTGCCCGCTGCAATCAGGCTGCCGATGTTGGTCAGGCTGCCCGCGTTGATCTGCAGGTTGTTACCGGCGCTAATGACCGACGAGCTAGCCGATTGCTGATCGACATAACCTTCGCAGTAGCTTTCCTTGTAGCCACCTGCGGTCATACAACCCGAATACTGTTCCTTCGAGCCATAGTTCTCGTGAACCGGCACAGGCGGGGGCAAGTTGTTCGTGATTGCGCCCGAGACGTTCAACGTGATGTTGTTGCCCGCGACAATGTTGCCCGACGTGTTGTTCAGGCTGCCAGCAGGTGTCGTGGAACTTGCCGTCGTACCGACACCGCCGATCACGATGTCGTGACCCGCAAGCAGGTTGCCGAATGTGTTATTTATCTGGCCTGCGGCGATAACGAGGTCGTTACCCGCGTAGATCGTTGCGTCGTTCTGGCTGTAGCCGAAGGTCGTCGTGGTCGGGTTGGAGCCGCGCGTGTTGCCGGCGGTGCCGCATGCCGAGTTCGGGACTCCCGCCGCACAGCCTGTCTGAGTCGAATAGTTCTGCTGGTTGCCGCCCTGGTTAGTGAGGCTTGCTGCTCCAATCTGGACGTTGTTACCAGCGTAGAGCAGACCCGCGTTGACGAGATTGCCACCGTAAATAGCCAGATTGTTGCCTGCAGCGACCATGCCCGTCGGCGTGGTCGACACCAGTGAGCCACTCGCCGTGGGCGGCGGTGAAGACGGGTTGATGACAAACTGTGTCGGCTGCAATACGTTGCCCACCAGACAATAATCGCCTTGCGAACACCCGTATGCGCCGGTCGGATTCCCCGTGCCCGGTATGGCAATCGTGCCCAGTGATGCGAGTTGCGACAGCAGCGATGCGTATTGCGTCGGATCGGCCGTAATGGTCGTCTGCGCGGTCGTAGTAGGCGCGACGGCGCCGTTGGTCAGCGACTGCACGTTGAGCGTGACATTACCTTGCGCAGCAATCTGCCCGCCCTTATTCGACAGCGATCCGGCGGTAAGCGAGATCGAATTGCCCGCCGAAATCACGCCGGATGTTCCGGCCTGCTGCGTGGTGCTTGTCTGGTACACAGTCGGCAACGTAAAAGAGGCCGTCGCAAGCGCGTGCGGATCGGGCGCGGCACCGACATACCAGAGGTCCTGACTCTGTCCATCCGGGCCCGTAGTGACCAGATACTTGTTGAAGTAGACGACCCCCGAACCGGCAACCGGCTGGCCCGCATCAAGTCCGCAATCCTCGACACAATCACCGTTAAAAGGAGTGACGGTGATCACGGTTTGCGAACCGGTCGGGGAAAGCAGGCCACCGAGTGTCGCCGTGAAATTCTGCGTCTCGGTGTAAAGCGCGCCCGTGTCCCCGCCTGCGTAACTCTGCAGGTTGACCGCGACCTGGCCGACCACGCCGGACCACAATAGTGACGGGTCGCTGATTGTCGTCGTCGTCGTCGTCGATCCCGTCGGTGCCGTCTGATCATTAACAACCGCACCCGCGTTAATGTTGACGTCGTTCCCCGCGAATATCGACCCACCGGTGTTAGTCAGCGTCCCGCCAATATTGAAGTTGGCATCCCCCTTCGATTGCGTCGTCGCGCCCTGGTTGTCGTAATTCCCTCCGGTCACCGAGAGCAGACCGCTGGCTTCAACCGTCCCGCGATTCGTCGTATTTCCGTTCAGCGCCAGCGTGTTATCCGCATGCATCACCGCGCCGGCGACGTTGTTCAACGTCCCGTTGAACGTCACATTGCTACCCGTGACCTGCCCGAAGTTCGTGAAAGTGCCATTGGTGGAAAGCGTCAACGCCGCCGTCCCGGTCATCGTGCCGTAGTTGTTGATGCCGTTCAGGCCCGTCAACGTCACGCCCTGGCCGCCGTAATTCCACGTCCCGGTGTTATTGATCGACGCCGCGGTAATGGAAAGCTGACCGCCCTGGCTAATCGTCCCCTGCGATGGGTCGAGCGCCATGTTCGTAGCGCTGACGCCCATATTGCGTTGCGCGAGCAACTGTCCACTGACGTTATTGAACGAACCGTCGCCACCGTTGATCGTCAGTGAGACATCACCGGTCGTCGGTCCATTGGGCGTATTCGGATTGCCAGCAAAGATGATCCCGTTCTGATTGTTCAGCGAGCCCGTGTTGATCGACAGACTATTCACCGCCATCAACGAACCGCCCGTATTGTTCAACCCACCAGCGACCGTGACGTTGGTCGTCGAGCCGTTCACCAGCCCCGCGTTGGTAAAGGTCGTCGCATTGATCGTCGTCGTATTGGTCGACGCCAGCGACGCATTCGCCGCATTGGTCAGATTCGGCGCGGACACATACAGCGTCCCACCCGAGAGCACCTGGCTCGCGTTATAAAACCCATTCCCCGAAGTCAACGTAGCCGCCCCAACCACATCCACCGTTGGCCCCACCAGCGACAACTGGTTCGAAGCCGTCGCCGTCAACGCCCCACCGACAATCGCCGTCCCCAGCGTCACATTCGTGCCGCTGAACTGCATATTTCCCGTCGACATCATTGACGCATTACTCGCATCGAGCGTCCCTTGCGCAGTCACCGTGACGTTCTTCGAGCCGCCTTGCGAGCCACTCAACGTGACGTTGCCGCCGCTCAACGTAAACTGCCCCGCGACCGTGCTCGTGCCGCTCAACGTGAGCGTCTGTCCGGCGCTCATCGTCGTATCGCCGTTCGACGACACACCGGCCACGGTCACGTTGCCCTGCGTCCCCGTGACATTCACCGTGTCCATCGACGACACCGCGCCCGTCACCGTCGCATCCCGCGCGGCCTGAATCGCAACGTTGCCACCCGACTGCAAGTCACCACCGAAAGTCACACTGCCACTCGTAGACCTGGCCGTGACATTACCCACCGCCGTCGTCGCGCCGAGCGACATATCGCCGACCGAAGTCGCCGTAAACAGTCCCGCACCCTGAATCCCGCCAAGCGTGATGCCTGCGCCCGCGCCGATCGTGATGTCCTTGCCGAACGTCAGCGCGCCGCCGCCGTTCACCGAACCGCCCGCGTTGATCGTCGCGAGACCGAGGCCGAGGAACGAGCCGGTCAACGTCGTGGTACCGCCCGAGGTCAGCGTCGTATCGCCGTTGACGAGTTCACCATTCAGCGCCAGCGTGCCGCCCGAAGTGGCCTTCAAATTTCCCTGACTAGTAACCGCACCGCCGACGCTCAGATTGCGGCCCGTCGCAGTCAGCGTCACATCGGAATTCGCACCGACAGTACCGCTTGCCGTGAGGTTACGGCTCGCCGTCACGGTGAGCTTGTCGGTGCTGCTAGCGTTGCCGACGATCGTCGCATCGCGCGCCGCCGTCACGCTGACCGCCGCTCCTGATGCAAGCGTGCCGCCCACGTTCACGTCGCCCGCACCGTTGTGTCCTTGCGCCTGCAACACAATCGCGCCGCCGGCTTGCGCGGAACCCATCGAGAGGCCATTGCCCGCCGTCGCATTCAATGCGCCGTTCGTTACGACACCGCCGGTCACGCCGATGCTGCCGCCCGCGTTCAACGTCGCCTGCTGGCCGAACGCGACGGAAGTCGCGCTAATCGAACCGCCCGCCGTCAACGTGCCCACGCTCTGCGCACCGATGCCGCCCGTCAACGTCATGTCGCCGCCCGACGTGAGCTGCGCATTGCCGCCCACCGTCGTCGCGCCGAAGAACGTCAGCGCCTGGCCCGCATTCGCATTCAGATCGCCTTGCGTCGTGACATTCCCTGCACCCGCGTTGCCGCTGGTCGCAGTGAGCGTCAGATCGCCTGCCGAGTTAACGTCGGCGAGCGTGATATTGCGCGCGGCATCGATCGTCGTCGTACCGCCTGTGTTGATCGCGCCACTCACGCCGATGTCGCGTGCCGCCTGCAGTACCAGCGTACCGAGTGCCGTAGCCGTGCCGCCGAGCGTCACATCGCCACCGCCCGCGTTACCGTTCGCGGTCACGGCAAGGTTGCCGGTCACCGCCTGCACGCTGCCCAAGCCCGCGTTGTTGCCACCCGTCACCGTGACGCTCGCGCCTTGCAGCGCGCCGGTCAATGCAAGGTCGTGCGATGCATTCAGCGTCGCCGCCTGAGCAAACGCCGCCGTGCCCGCGCCGTTGATATCGTGCGATGCCGTCAACGTACCGCCGAGTTGGCCGGCGAGCGCGCCAGTCAGTATGATGTCGCGGCCCGCCTGCACGGTCATATCCTTGGCCGCGTTGATCGTGCCACCGAGTTGCGTATCGAGCGCGGACGTCAGGTTCAATGCGCCAGACGTGGTCGCGGTGCCGGTCAGCGCAATGCTGCCGGTCGCCGTCGTAGCAGTGAGATCGCCGGCCGTCGTTTGTACGGTGCCACTCACCGACACATTGCGTTGCGCGGCAAGCGTCAACGAATCGCCGGTGGTCGACGAACCGCTGACAAGCACGTCGCGCGCGCCGCTTAGCATGACCAAACCGGGTGCCGTCGCCGTACCCGTGATCGCCGCATCGCCACCACCTGCGTTGCCGTTTGCAGTAAGCGTCAAGGTCGTCGCCGAATTGACGTCGTGCAGCGTGGCGCTGTTGCCACCCAGCGCATTGATAACGTTCGCCTGAACGCCACCGGTTAGCGCGATATCACTCTGCGCCGTGTAGTTCGCCGCCTGCGTAAACGCTTGCGTACCCGCGCCGCTGATGTCGCGCCCCGCCGTCACGAAGCCGTTCGCCTGGCCGATCAGCAAGCCGTTCAGCAACGCGTCGCGGCCCGCATTCAACGTCGTGTCGCCGACTGCACTCGTGCTCGCGCCAAGCGACAGATCGAGCCCCGTCGTGATGTTCAGCTTGCCGCCGCTATTGATACCGCCCGTCGCATTCAGACTGCCCTGCTGCGCATTGAGCACCGCGTCGCCGACCGACTCGACCGCGCCTGCGACATTGATATCATGTTGCGCGTTCATGCCGACCGTCGTGCCGCTCGCAATCTTGCCCGTCGAGCTCACGGTCACGTCGTTCTGCGCCGTCGCCGTGACCGCACCCGCGGAAGCGACCGATCCGTTGACGGTAAGGTTGCCCGGCCCTGTAGCAGGGTTCGATCCATTCGCAACCAACGCGATCGTGCTCGCCGACTCGACGTTATTCACGCCGATGTTCCCCGCGGCCGTTACTTGAACGGCCTGACCCTGGATCAACCCACCCTGCGCCACATCACGGCCCGCATTGAGCGTGGCCGCCTGCGTGAAGGTCATCGTGCCCGCGCCGCCGATATCACGGCCCGCAGTAACGATGCCCTGCCCTTGCCCGGCGAGCATGCCGGTCACGTTGACGTCGCGTGTTGCGTTGAGCGTGGTGTCGAGCGCGACGGTAGTCGTGCCGCCGAGGTTGACATCGGAGCCGGCCTGCACGTTGAACGCGCCGTTGCTGGCGATCGTGCCCGTCGAGCCGACGCTGCCGTTCTGCGCGGCCAACGTGGTGTCGTTAGCCGACTGGATCGAACCGCTAATGCCGATGTTCTGGCCTGCGTTCAGCGTAACCGCCGCGCCGCCCGTCACCGCACCGGTGATGTTCAGATCCTGAATGGCTGCCAGTGCGAGGCTCGATGCCGCCTGCACGTCATGCAGCGATGCCGAGCCGCCCGCCGTCGTCTGCACCGAGCCGCCGCGCAGCGAACCGGTCAGGTTCGTATCGCCGCCGGAACTGACGTTCGCCGCGAGACCGAACGCGCTGGTCGCCGCGCCGGCAATCGTGCCGCCGGCCGTCAGCGTGCCGTTGCCCTGTGCGACCACAGAACCGTTCATCGTCAGGTTCTGGCCGGCTTTGACCGTCAGGTCGCCGAGTGCGGACGTGCCCTGTGCACCGAGGTCGACGGACTGCGCCGCGTCGATCAGCAGATTGTCGCCGGACTGGATGTTGCCGGTGCTCGTCAACGAGCCGGCTGCGTTCTTCAACGTCACGTCACCGTTCGACGCGACGCTGCCCGAGATCGACGTGTTGCCGCCGCTCGTCACGCTCAATGCGTTCGCGCTCTGCAGCGCGCCGCTCACCGACGTATCGCCGGCCGAGGTCAGCGACGCGGTCGACAGCGATGCGACAAGGCCGTTGACCGCCAGCGTGCCGCCGTTCGCCGCGACCTGCAGCGCCGAGTTCGCCTGCACGTTGTTCAATGCCACCGAGCGGCCCGCCGTCAGCGAAACGCCCGCGCCTTGCAGCGCGCCGGTCACCGACAGATCGTTCGCCGCCGTGACATTCGTGTCCTTGACGAAGCCGCTGCTGCCGCCCGCGACCACGTCATGCCCCGCGCTGAGCGTCGCCGCGCCCTGGCCCGCGAGCGTGCCGCCGATGGTCAGATCATGCCCGGCTGTCAGCGTCGTATCGCCGGTCACGCTCGTCGCGCCGGTCAGCGCAACATCCTGCGCGCCGTTGACGACGAGGTTCGACGCGCCGTTCAACGTGCCGCCCGAATTCACGCTGCCGTTTACCGCCGCGACCGACAGATCGCCGACCGCCTGCACGGTGCCGCTCGTCGCCACGGTGACGTTGCGCTGCGCCGTCAGCGCGACTTGCGAACCGCCCGCCAGCGTGCCGTTGACGAGCACGTCGCGCGCCGCCTGCACGTTCGTCGCGCCGACCACCGCCGCATTGCCGTTGAAGGTCACGTCACCGCCGCCGCCCGGGTTGCTCGTGATCCCGTTCGCCGCGATGTTGAACGCGCCGCCCGCCTGCACATCGGCGACGCTCGCGTTGTTGCCCGCCGTCACTTGCAACCCGTTGGCCAGCAGCTTGCCGGTGAACGCGACGTCCTGGCCGGTGGTCAGCGTGCCGCTCTGGCCGAAAGCCGCCGAACCGCTACCCGTGAGATTGTTCTGTGCGTTGAATGCGCCGTCCCGCTGCACGATCACGACGCCAGGCACGTCGACGTTACGTCCGGCGCTCACCTGCGCGTCGGTGCCCACGAGCAACGAGCCCGCTACCGAGATATCGCGCGCCACGTTGGCGGCCAGCGTCGACCCGCTGGCGAGCGAGCCGCTCACCGCGAAGTCCTGCCCGGTCGTCACCGTGACCGCATTCTGCGCGGTGGCCTGTCCGTTCACGCTCACGTTCTTGCCGGCACTCAACGCAAGGTCATTGCCGCTCTTGACGGTCGCGTTGGTAGTCACGCTGCCTTGCGTCGCGCCCAACGCCAGATCGCTCGATGTTTGCAACGCCGCGTTCACGTTGACGTTGCGTTGCGCGGTGACCTGCAGCGTGCTGCCGTTCGTCTGCCCGTTCACGTTGATGTCGCGCGCGGCCTGCAGGCTCGTCGCGCCGCTCATCACCGAGGTGCCGTTCAGATTGATGTCGCCCGCGCCGTCGTGGCCTTGCGCGTTTACGGCCAGCGCGCCGCCCGTCTGCACGTTGCCGAGCGTGACGTTCGCGCCGCCGGTGATCGCCGTGTCGCCGTTCGATTGCGCGTTCGCTACGTTGACGTTGCCGCCCGCCGTCACCGCGAGCTTGCCGCCGGTCTGGATCGTACCGGTCGAGGTGACATCGCCGTTCGCGTTGATCGTGTAGCCGCTGATGCCGACGTGCGCACCGGTCATCGACAGATTGCCTGCGGCCTGCAGCGTCGCCTGCTGTTGCGCGGCCGAACCGTTCACGGTCAGATCGCCATTCGACGACAGCAGCAGGTCACCGGTATTCGCCGCCATCTGCGCGTCGGTGCGCACGCCCATGCCGGCCGCCGTGCCGATCACCTGGATCTGGCCGGCGGTCATCGCGCCGAACGCGGTGGCGTCGATGGCGAGGCCGTTGTTGGCGCGGCCGTTCGCGCCGTTGATCGCGTTGGCGGAATTGTCCGAACCGTTCGCCGACGTCGCATACGCGGTGCCAGTGCTCGTCACCGCCGACGGCAGCACGAACTGGCGCCCGGCAATCGCGTTGATTCGCGAGCCGGCATACAGCGGCGCATTGATGCCGATGGTCTCGCCGATCAGGTCGATCGTGCCGACGGTGCCTTCGATCCCCGCACCGGGACCGTTCACGCCCGCGTTGCCTTCGATCTGGATATGGCCGCCGGTCACGCTATAGCCGACCGCCTGCGCGTTATTGAAGTCAGTGACCGTGCCCTTGAGGTCGCTCAGGAACTGCGGCGTACCGTTCGACAGCGTGACGCCGATCGTATTCGTAAAGCCGGTACCGTTCGTCGTGATGCCGTTCGGGTTCGCGATGATGACAGTGGCGGGCGCACCGAACACTTCGAGCGGTCCGTTGAGCAAGCTCGCGTACGCGGCGCCCGTCGACGTCACCTGGTTGACGATCACGCTCGCCGTGCGGCCCGCGAGATTCGGGTTCGCCTGCAGGTCGCCGCCCGTGAGCGACGTGCCGGCCATCAGGCTGTTATTCAGGATCAGCCCGACCGGATCGATGTTGAAGCTCTGGTATTTGTTGAGCGAAATCCCCGCTGCGTTCGGCGCCGTGATGTTCACGACAGGCACGCCGCCGCCCGCGCCGGTGGTCTGCGTGAGCTTCGGCTGAAACGAGATCGGTGCGGTCGGATCGACGATCGGCGCAGCCTGCGCCATTTGCATCGCAAAGCGAATCCGTACCGCGCTCAGGTCAATGATGCGTTGCCATGCTTCGTCATCCAGACGATGGCTGCCGGCGGCAAGCACACCAGCCGCGTCACGGCTCTGCTCGAACGTGATCGAGAGCGGACCGGCGAACAGCGTCAACGCGACGAGCGCCGATATCGCGCGCTGCCACACGCGATACGCACGCGCAGGCATGGGCACCGACCAGCGCAGCCGTGCGGACTGCATGCTGTTGTCGTGCCGCTCGTCGTGAGCCTGACGGTTTTGCTCGAGTTGTTTTAAAGCGTTGCGCGTGGACGTGTTCATGGTGCTCTCGTCTTTTTCTGGTTTTTTACTTCCGGCACTTCTTCTTCACCGTTCCGGGCGACCAGCCCGGAACGGCGTGGCAGCGGTTTTAATCCCGTCCGCTGCACCCCCTGGAATACGAGGCTCTTATTGCTGCTGAATCCGTGCGTTCTTCATCAGATCGACCACCACCTGTGCCGTGGCTTTCTCCAGCGCGACCTGCTCGAGCTGCTTGCGCAAGGTGTCCTTGATCTGGTCGTACTGCGGAATCTGCGTCGGACGCTTTTCGTCGACACGCAGAATCCAGTACGCGTCGCCGACCTGCACCGGCGCGCTCGACACGCCGCCTTGCGGCAGCTTGACGAGCGCTTCGGCGAGCGGCTGCGGCCAGTTCTGCGTATTGCCCGGCTGGATCGGCGTCTTGAACGAAATCCAGTTGAGCGCGCCGCCTTGCGCCGCGCCTGGGCCCTGGCTGTACTGCTTTGCGAGTTGCGCGAAGTCGGTACCCTTTTTCAGTTGCGTGAGCACCGTCTGCGCGGTATCGGCGTCTTTCACGGCAAGCACACTCGGCTTGTATTCGTTCTCACCTAGCGTCGCGACGATCGCGTCGTACTTCGCCTTCACATCGGCATCGGTCACCGGTGCGGGCTTCACCTGGTCGCGCAGATACGCAGCGGTCATCGCGGCCGTCTTCGCCTGCTCGACAGCGGCCACGACTTGCGGGCGCGATTCGTAGTGCTGTTTTTCAGCGGCCTGGCGGAACAGCTCACGCGCGATCAGCTGATTCTTCACCGACGCGCGCAATGCAGGCGTGTCCGGCACGTTCAGCGCACGTACGGCCTGGTCGAGTTGGTCTTGCGTAATCACAACGTTGTTGACGCGCGCCACGCCGTTGGCAGGCAGCGGACCGCCGACGGCATCCGCTGCCTTGTCGGCTGGAGGTTTCGCCGACGGCTTGTTGGCCGCGTGCGCGGCGGGCAGAAAACCGGCCGCGAGACCGAGTGTGGCGAGCGTGGCAATCAGCGTCGCGTGGCGAATCCTGACTACGAGCGGACGATGTTTCATATGAACCTCTTCAGAGTGACCAGTTGAGTGTCGCGAGCAGCACGGTGGCTTTTTTTCCGAGTGCGGCGGGTTGAAGCAAGGCCTGCCCGAGCAGCACCTCGCTGGTGACGGTTTGCGTTTTGTAGCGCCATTGCGCGCGGGCGCCGACGCCGGTACCCATCAGCGTCGGCCAGCCGCCCCGCGCGACCAGATGCGATTTGCCGCCGTCGAGAAACACGTAGGGTTCGAGGCGCGCGTCATGCCAGACCGGCACGTTCTGCCAGGCGGCCTCGTTACGCAGATAGAAACCGCTGTCGCCGGCGATGCCGCCTTCGGTGAAGCCGCGCACCGAATCCATGCCGCCCAGGAAGATCTGCTCGTTGCCGAACATCGCAACGCGGCTGTACTGGGCGCGCAAGGTGCCGCGATAGGTCCATTGCGTGCCCGCCAGCGTGCCGAGCGCAACCTGCAGCGTGGCGGTGGCATCGAGTTTGGTGAGCTGGCTGTGCGCGTCGGCCATGCCGATATCCGTGCCGTCGTGGCTCGCGGAGAGCCACGGCAAGCCTTGCGACACGCCGACGTCCCACGTCGCGGCCGCAGCCTGATCGTGCGCGACAAACCTGCGCAAGCCGTTCAGCCCGACGCGCAATACCGTGAGGTCCTGCGGCGACAATTCACTGCCGTTCAGACTGCGCTCCGTGCGCATTTTGGTGAGCGTGACGTCGACGCTGGTGCGGCCGGCGCGCGAGCGGGCCAACACGTCGCTCCAGCCGAGAATCTGGCTGAACGTACGGCCTTGAAGCAAAGCGACGTCGCTGATGGTCTGCTGGTATTCGGACAGCGACGTCGTGTAGCTGAAGGTCTGATAGCCGTATGGCGCCGCGGCGGAAAACACCACCGCGTTGCTGTCCTGCGTGCCGACGTAGTTGAACGACAGCGACTCCTGCAAGCCGATCAGGTTGTCCGCGTCCACGCCGGCGCGATAACGCAGCGTGCCGGTTTGCGAACTGCCGTAGTTGTCGATCCCGAGGTCGTAGAAAACGCGGTCGCCGTAGTGGTTCGTAATGGCCACCACCGAACCGCCCGGCGTCTCACCGGGCATGATCTGGATCTCGGCCTGGTTGCGGCGCAGCCGGTTGATCTGGTCGACGCCCTGTTCGAGATCGGGCAGGCGCAACACGTCGCCGGGGCTGTCGCCGAAGGCCCACGCGGTGCCCGCGTCGGTCAGCAGACCGCCGCCGTGCGTCGTGTACCACGGCTCGTTCGGATCGCGCGGACGCAGTGGATGACCGTTCAGCGTGAAGGCCGACACCTTGCCGTCGACGATGTTGATCTTCAGCGTGCCGGAGGCGAGATTCTGCGCGCCGAGATACGCGCGCGTCGTGATGTAGCCGCGCGCGATGAACGCTTCGGTCACGCGGCGCAGCAGCAGGTTGATGCGATTTCGGCCGAGCTGTTTGCCGATGAACGGCGCGGCAATCTTTTCGAGCTCGGACGAGCCGAGCACGCTGTCGCCGATAAACTCGATGTGGTCGATCCTGAACAGCGGCTCGACGTCCGGCAGTGTTTCGACATCCGCGCCTTCGGGCAGATTGACCACCGTCGGTTGCGGCACCTCGATCTGCGCGGGCGGTTGCTGGATTTCCTCGCGCCGCTGGCGATCGCGTTGTTCCTGCAACAGCCGTTGAGCGGGGTCCTGTTCGGCGCGGATAGGTGCACCGAAGGGCGCGCCGCCCAATGCGGCGGCGTTCGGCAAACCCGGCGGCGTTTGCGCGAAGCCACGCGCCGCCGCCGCGCCGGCGAGTATCGCCAGCGTGCAGCGCGCGAGCTGGGGTGTGCGGCGCTTGATAGCGCGCTTGATGGCCCGCGTCATAGGCGGCTTCATAGCCCGAACCACGACACGAGCCCGGTGGTTGTGATTGCCGATCGTGACCGGCGCGGTGTACGGCTTGCGTATCGTGTTGACGCCGCCGGCCGCCTGAATACCGCCCGGCGCGTTGAACACGCCGCCGTCGATATCGGCCTCACCCGTCAATTGGACCTGACCCGAACCGCCAATGAAGAGGCCACCGGTATCGGCCGCGAAGATCGCCGACCATGCGTTGCCGAACCACGCCTTGAGATCGTGCGTGCGGTTAATCGCGGTGTAGCCGAGTACGGCTTGTGCGAGAGTTCTCGGGGCGTCGAGTTTAAGCGCGCCATCCGCCGACACGAGGCCACCCGTATTGGTGATCTGCGTACCCGCTTTCAGGTTGATGTCATTGTTTGCCTGAATCACGCCGCCGTAGCCCTGCACGCTGCTCGACGAACTCGAACTGCAGAAAATGAAACACGTTCGATGAAACGACGCCTGGCCGGTAAAGATGGCCTGCGTCAGCAACTGGTCGCGCGCGGTGATCGAAATCGAGCCGCCGGCCGTCGGGCTCTTCGGATCGACTTGCGCGAGTATCGTGCCGCCGATGTTGTGAACGTTCTGCGCGGCAACCGTCACGTTGCCGGCGTTGGCAGTCATGTACGAGAGTTTGGTCGGATCGCCGATCGCGCCGTAGTCAACGTTGAAACCGTCGTCGCGATGTTCGACGAAAATCAGGCGCCAGCTGCGGTCCGAATAGCTGACCGGCGCGCCGCCGTTCACACCGGTCGAATGATCGACGATGTTGTCGACGTCGCCGCCCGCGGTGATCGTCAGGTTCTGGTTCGACAGAATGCGCGCGTTCTGATTCGTCACGGAACCACCGGCCGTCACGGACACATCGCCGTTCACACCGAACACGACGCCGAGCAGGCCCGTGGGCGTCGACTGGTTCAACACGTTGCCCGTCGCATTCAGCGTGACCGCACCGAGCGACGCCGTATCGAGTGTGTTCTTCTGCTGGCCCTGGATCAGCGAACCGACGTTGGTGATGTCGCCGGTGCTGGTCAGCACCACGCCGCTGGTCGCCGAAGCGATCACCGCTTGCGCCGTGGCGTCCTGTGTGAGCGCGATGCCCGCGCCGCTCACATCGATGCCGGCGTTGGCAAGCAGGCTGCTGCCTGTCAGGCTGACCGCACCGCTTGCGGTCAGCGTCGCGGAGCCGTTGCTCGCTTTCAGCTTCATATCCGACAACGCGACGCTGTCCTGCACCTGCAGATCGAGGTTGTTCTGCGCCGTCAGCGACGTGTTCGAGAACTGCACCGAACCGTTCGACGACAGTGTGAAATCGCCGAGCGTCGCGTTCATCGGCCCGGCGCTGCGCACGCCGGGGCCTTTGTCGGTGACGATCAGTTGCACGCGCCCGCTCGTGAGGCTGCCGGCGGCGGTGATGTCGATGGCGAATGAACTGGCGGTGGCCGCGCTCGCGGACGGACTCAATGTAAGCCAGTCGTTGCTGTTGTCGTTCGGCGAAACCGCCGTATTCAGCGTGACGTGACTGCTGCCGGCCACGGCGCGCACGTAGGCGGTCTGCGACGTGAAGCCATTGGTGAGCGGCCCGTTGATCTGCACATTCTTCGCGATCAGATCGAGCCCGATCAGCGCGCTCGACAGTCCCTGCGGCCCGACGACAATCGTGCCGGTCGCCGTGTCGAGCACGACGTCGCGTTCCGGGAGGCCCGCGACGATGCGACAAGCGGTCCCCATGAATCGGAATGGCGTTCCGGCACTTCAGCCCCGAAAAGACCTCTCACCTAGACGGGTACACCGGGCTGTACATATTGCTCCCGCGAGGTTTCGTTACGAAGCAGCGCCTTGTTAAGCTTCTCCGTCAAGTTCGCAATCCCCGGCAGCAGGACCTCCCTGCCGCTGTGGAAAACGTGGCCGACAGGCTCGAAGCCGCTGCACGCCTGCGTCGACGTGCTCTTCCAGTACATGACGCCCATCGGCATTCCGCTGGAGGTGAACGTCAGCTTCGCTGCATTCGGGTCGGCGGCGTTTTCCGCTTGGAGTTGCCGGGCGCGTGTCTCTTCTTGCCGCACTGCGGTCTGGTCCGCCGGAGCACGCCGATGGGCGCAGCCGGTCAATGCGAGCATTGACGCGAGAGTGGTCGCGATGGTCAGTGTGGCCAGTGTTTTTTTGACATTTGGTCTGTTTGCGTCATGTTATTTTTTGGTTGCGGTGCCTGTGCACGTGGATGGCTGCCCCGGTCCAACAGAGGCCGGGCGCCGACATCCCGAGCTGCACCGCCCCCTCCTGGACGGCCATGTCGTTCTGCACGTTCTGTGCGTCGAACGAGTTCGCGCCTGAGTTCAACGGCGTGTGCGTCCGCTGCTGGACGCAGGATTATTCGGCCTTCGCCGGATCGATTTGAGCCGTCGGTGCGGAAGCCTCTTTAGGCGGCGCCTCTTCCTTGATCTCATAGGACGGGTCGCGCACCCAACGGCTCAGGTCCTTGCTGATCACAATGGTCGTGCGATCGAGAATCGAACAGCTTCCTTTGAACGCGCCCCACACGCCGCCGATCGACCAGCGGTTAATCTTGGTGTGACGGGTGACCTTGCCGTCTTCAATCAGATCCGCAGTCACCATCGTAGCCTTGGGTCCACTCCATGCGCCGCCGCCGACGCCCAGTACGTGGGTGATCTGCAATCTGAGAATCTTTGCATCGCCCGCGTCGGTTTGCGATGCGATGGTGCCGTCGCCGATTCTGTTGATCTTGCGAAGTGCCTCGCCTACGTGGCGCGTCAGCATGTCTTCGATGTGGCATTCGTTCTTGATCTTGTCGACCACGCTGGCGTCCGGAGCGTAGGTGACTGGGGTTTCCAGTAACACCTGACCGGCGGCAAACGCAGAGGTGGTTGACAGGCAGAGGCCGATGAGGAGGAGGCGTTTCATAGCGTGATGGATTGAGGTTGAGAAAAGAACTGCACCATGAATGGGCTTTCGCAACAGCGAACGCCCAAAATGCGGGAAGCACAAAAGCTGCAAGGGCTTTTTTGCGCGTCCTTTGTTATTCACGGACATAGCCAATCAGAACGGCTGACCGAATCCGGAGGCTTCTTGTTGAAGTCGTCGTGTATTCATCTTGCTGAATTCCGAATTCACGATTAATTTGCCGCCAGGCCATTCCAATCCATGGCATCCGTCAGGCTGGTGACCACGTGATTAGCCAACAACGTTTCGGCATCGGGACGCCATAACGTCTGGGAGTCAATGGATGACGCCAGAGCAGCAAAGTTCGGTGTAGCACCCAGCTGGATCAATTCGGTGCGCATCTGGGCAGCGTACGCAAACAGGTTGGCGACCGTCAAAGGCGCCATGATCGGACTGTGAAAACCTAACGATGCAGAGCGATGCAGAACACGGCGAGAGCTCGACATGAAGATCAACGTGCACGCGCTATCGCACTCGGTCGCGACGAATGTCGCAAGCTGGCGATCCTTTACAGCGTTGCCAACAATGCGAGCTTCATCCAGAAGACCGCCTGGACCAGAGAGCTGCACAACGCGAAGCATTGGGTACTCCGCGATTGCAGCGGCAATCGCGTCGCCCGCCCCACGTACCAGGGTGCCGCGGACATATAGCTTGGTGCCCCGTGCATCCGTCGTGACTGACAACTTTGGCATGTTATCCAGCGTACGATACAGCGCAAGCTCCTGGGTCACGGTGCTGACGTTACCTATAAAAGCGAACGCCGCAGCAAACGCGCCGAGCACGACAACGATCTGTGCGCAACGAGCCCAGAGGCGCCGCCCCGTTTCGGCGATATGCCTGCGCGCCGAACGCCATATTCCCAACCCGAGCCATATATACGTCAGCAGCACGAGTTCAATCAGCAGGATCAGCCAGATATCCAGTCGATGCGCAACCACGGGCCGCGTACGAACGAGTGCCATAAGCACGATCAGCAATGCCATGCGCGGCAACCCATTTAGCCAGTAACTGACACCAAGCGAATACCATCCACGCCAGTGCCTTACGATCCACCGCAGTAGCCAGAAGCGTGGCAACTCGTGCAGCGGCAACTGATTAGCTGGTACCGCAACCGGCTCTTCACTATATTCAATGCCCTGCCGGAACGCCTTCTGTCGATACGCAAGCTCGCGCCCCTCGACTTCAGACGGGCATCCACATTGCGTGCAATGGCCGACATCGTTTGATGTGCCGCAGACCATGCATACCCATGCATAGCTATTTTTGTTGTTCTGGTTCAATTGCAACCCCGTTGTGTTGTTGCGTCAGTCGTGCTGCGCGCGCTCGTCAGCGGTATCGGCTCGTCGAGTGAATTGTCGCTCATCCTTACGACCTTCCCCGGCGAGTCGATCGACTTTTTTGGCATTGCTGGGTAGAGGCGGAAGTGCTCGAGCGTATCCGACAGTTGCGCCGCGCATTGCACCAGATAACACGCCGCATCCGGCAGGCGTTGCTGTTCCTCTGGCGTCTCACCCTTCTGCAACTGCGCCAGCTTCTGCTTTTCGTTCGGATGCAACTGCCAGTTGTACAGGTCAGTCATCCTTTCGCCCGAATCTTGCGCGCAGAGGAAACTTCTGCGGCCATATCCAGTTGGCCAACACTATAAAGAATGATCCCAAGCCGGCCAACAGCACAAGTTTGCCGAGCAAAGACAGCAAAACGGATAACCCAAGTTCATTCCACCTAGGCCACGGATGACCGCCCAGATAGTGATTTGCGGCGAGCTTTAGCGGCAACAGCAAAAGGACCGCAGATACAAACGCGCTCGTCAAGAGGCACCAAACAATCAAACGTCTTCGCATTGACTATTTTCCCTCTGTCTTCGGCGGGGAAATGTAATTTTGCAAGGCGCTGCTTCCCCAGTTAAGAAACTCCGAAAGTGCCGATCCAGCAAACGGCCCAGCCATCTCTCCCGCTGCATCACCAAGAGCGTAACCTGCACGACTTGATACTGCATTTGTCGCCGCATTAGCCGTTGCGTCTCCCAGACTCGGAGCATTACTATTTGTCACAGGCTTAACCAGAAGATCAGCGGCCAGAGACGTTGCGACTGTGGTGCCGACTGTGACTGCTGCGCTTGTGCCGTATGTTGCATAGCCCGTCAAAAACGCGTTACCCGTGTCAACAAAGTCAAATTCCTTCTTCGGGTCTGTCGACATTTGGATTCCCTGTGAAGCTGCATTCACCGCAGCCGCCGCAGATCCAGTGTAGAGACGCACCCCGCCATTTGCGCCGATAGCTGCAGCACCCAATTCCGGTGCTACAAGGCTCGCTGCTCCACTCAGAACTGTACCGCCGACGAGTAGTGCAGTGTTTTCACTCTGATACATCGCTTGCGTGCCCGGATTCTTCGGATCGACGTTGGCGTTGTAGACCAGACAGTCGGTGGTTGCGCACGAGAAATATCCTGCTCCGTGCGGACCAATCTGTGACCCGTAGTTCGTCGGCGTGCTGGAATAAACAGGTGCCGGCGTCGTGTCCTGTGTACTCCAGTAGTAAGGCGAATTCGCGCCGCCAGTCTGACTAATGATGTAATTTATCGCCGCCGAATTAGCGCTCGGCAGGACCTGTGTGCCGATCGTCGACTTGCCATCGTACAAGAACTGGGAACCTGAGTCATTCGCACCCGGATTGTCGTAAACCGCGCCAGCGTTGGCAACGTTGACTGTCGCCACGGAATCGGGCGTGATCGAACTGCCCTTTATGCCTGAGAGCCGGAGCGCATCGTCCAGTTGCTGCTCGGTGAATTGTCCGTTGCTGGCGTCAGCAAGCTTCTTCGCGAGCGACTTTTCGAGGGGATGCAACTGCCGGTTGTAAAGATCCGCACCCATGGCCCCGTTCGCCCCGCTCATCGCTCCCGCCGACCCACCCAGCGCGCCACCTGCCACGGCCCCCGCCAGTCCGGACGCCACATTCGACAGCACCTTTCCGCCAGCCGTATCGCCCAGCGCATCGCCGACCGCGTTACCCACGAGATCACCCGCCACCGTGCCGCCCACCGCGCCAGCAACACTGCCCCCACCGAACGCCGCACCCAGCCCCGCGACGACGGCATGCGACGCGATCCGCGCCGCCCCGTCGTTACCCCACAGCGCCGCCTCCCGGTTCGCCGCGTCCAGATCCGCCTGGGCCTGCGCCTCATCCTGCGGATCACTCGCCGCATCCCTGACGGCCCTCGCCTGTTCGGCGTTCCGGTTCGCCTGGTCCTCCAGCTTCGTCGCGATGTCCCCCACCACCTGCATCCCGACCTGTTCCGTTCCCTGCTGCACGGCCATGTCGTTCTGCACCTTCTGCGCGTCGAACCCGTTCGTCACCGCGCCGGCGTTCGCGCCCGCCACGTCACGGCTCAGACCCGCCGTACTGTCGTGCCCGCTGCCCGCGTCTGCGCGCACCGTGATCGTCGCCGGACTCACCGCCGCGTACGTCGTCCCCGAGGCACTGCTGCTCACGCCCGCCACCCCAAGGCCCGCCGGCCCCAGCTGGTTCTGGTACGGGCTGTCCTTCGACGGACTGAAGCTCACCCCGGCGGGCGAGCTCTCACCCGCCGAGCCGCTCAGGCTCGCACCCAGCGTCGAACCCGAGGACTCGGCCGTGTTCTGCAGATTGGTATAGCCGAACGTCTGCGTCGACAGCGTGTTTTTATCCTGCGTCGCGGTACTCGCGATCACGCCACCGTCCAGCTGCGTGTGATTCCCCACCTGGATGTTGAATCCACCGTCGCCCGCACGGATTCCGCTTTGCACGTTCACCGACTGGAAGCGGTTCCTGATGGTCTGGTCGCTGGCACTTGCGCTGCCGCTCACCGTCGAGCCATAGCAGATCGGCGGCACGCAGATGCTCACGTTGAAACCGCCGCTCACCTGCTTGCTGTCGTAGCTGTTCGTGTCCTGCACGCTCTGGATGTTCAGGTCGCGGCCCACGTTCGCATCGACCGTGTTGCCTGTCACCTCTGCACCGCGCAGGTTCGTGTCCCGACCGCTGGTGATCGACAGGTTGTTCGCGGCGGTAATCTGCGTGTCGCGGTTGGTCATACTGTCGCCATTCGCGTGGCCCTTCGCAGCGCTCGCGGCCAGTTCAATCGTGAAGCCGTTCTGCTGGCCGCCCACCCCGAAGCCCACGCCGATGCTCGCATTGCTGCTGCTGTTGCTGCTCGTCTGGTGCGCCAGGTCCTGCGCGCTTTGCAGGTTGATGTCGCGTGCGGCGTTGAGCACCACGTCGTTGCCGGAAATCAGCGTGCCGCGGGAATTGATGTCGCCGTCGGTAGCAAGGCCGCTCGCGTCTTTCGCGCCGCTGCCGGTCGCGACCAGCGTCACGGTGCCGCCTGCGCCCAGCGTGCTGCCGCCATTGACGGTCGAACTCTGCTGCGACTCGGCGTGGCTGCTGCCGCCGCCCACGCTGACGGTCACCTTGACCAGCGCCTGACTGCTCTTCCCGGTATTGGCAAGTTGTTCAGCCGTCTTGACCACGTCGTAGACGGCCAGCGCCGCCTTGGCGCTGTCGAGCGCCGCCAGCCGCGGATCGCTCGCGCGGTGTGCGCCGGCCGCCTGGTTGATCGCCGCAGCGGCATTTCCCGCCACGCCGCCCAGCGCCAGCGTCACACCGTACTGGCTCGCGCTCTGGCTCATGCTGCTCTGCTGCGCGTCCGTACCCGGATCGAGATTCAGGTTCTTCCCGATCAGCGTCAGGTCCTTGCCCGCGGACAGGTCCGCGCCCTGTACGGTGATGTCCTGATTCGCATCCAGCGTCACGCTGCCCTTCCCGCTGATGATCTGGCTGCGGATCGTGCTCTGCGTCTGTCCGGCCGTATCCTGCACCGAATGGCTGTTCGCCACGCCCACCGTGAAGCCCGTGCCGCTGCCGTTGCTGCCCAGGCTGCCGAACTGATGGCCGCTCGACTCCTGGTGGCTCGTGTTCGTATCCGTGCCGGCCAGTACATTGATCGCGCCGGCGCTCGCCACCAGATCGACGCCCTGCGTCCCGCTGATGCCCGAACCGGTCACATTGATGTCGCCCGTGTGGCTCTTCACGATCACGCTGTTGCCGGTCACGACTGTCGCCGTCTGCTGCGTCGAGGACGAGTTGCCGTCCTGACTACTCCGGCTCGCGTTATACGGCGACGAGCTCACACCGCCCGTGTTCGGACCTCCCTGAATCCAGCGCGACAGGTCGCCCAGGCTCGGGCTGGCCAGCTGGAAGTTCGAACTCGAACTGCTCGACTGCGAACTCTGCTGCATCTGGTCGGTCGAGGCCTGGAAGGTGACGTTGCGATTCGCGTTGAAGGTCGCCGTACCCTTCGCGCTGATGGTCGAACCGGTCACGGTAATGTCGCCGTCGAGCGGCTGGCCCTTCGCGTCGGTCAGCGCGCCACCGGTTGCCGTCAGCGAAACGTTTCCGCCAGCGCGCACGGTGCTGCCCGCATTGGACAGGCTCGACTGGGTGGTCGTGCTGGAACTGCTGCTGTGCCCGTACGAGAGCGACACCGAAGGCGTATCGAGCGTACTCGCGGTGATCTCATTCGCGATGCCGCTGCCCCGCTGGTAAGCATTGCCCGACGAACCCGCCGCCTTGAGGTTGCGCGCGGTATCGAGCGGCGTGCCGGTCACAGCCATGGTGATGCCACTCGAATGCGCCGATTGCTGGTCCCGCGATTGCGCCGTGTCCTGACCCGGATCGATCGTGATGTTCTGCGCCTTGATGCCGATGTTCCCGGTCTTGCCCGCCACATCGTCGGCCGCCTGGTTCGCGATGATGTCGCTGCCGCCGATATGGACGTCCTTGCCCGCCGTGATCGTCACGTTGCCCTGTACGGCGCCGACCGTGCTGCGCGCCTGGCTCTGCGTGACGGAACTGGCATCGTACTGATCCTTCTGCTCGCTCGAACCGACGCTAAAGCCGATGCCGCCGCTTCCCGACAGCCCCGAGTGCTTGACATCATGGAATTCAGAATCCTGCCAGGTATCGGTCGCAGCAAGGATGTTCACGCTGCCCTTCGCAGCGAGCGCAACACCGTTCGTTCCGACGATGCTGCTGCCGCTCACGTTGAGGTCCTTGCCGCTGGAGATCGACACACCGTCTGCCGAAATGGCGCTGCCATCGGCCTGCGTGGTCGTCTGATCAACGCGATTGACTGCGCTGGTGCTGCTCGCGACGCCGCTATGGCTGTGCGTCTCGTGGGAGTCGTCGACATGCGTTTCCGTGGCGGCACCGACATTGACGCTCCCTGCTGCCATCAGCAGCGCATTGCCCTTGTCGAGCGAGACCGTGCTACCCGTGATGTTGAGGTCCTTGCCCGACACGATCGCGAGACTGTCGCCGCTCCTGAGCGTCGTGCCCGTCACCGTGTCGTCGGACGTGTGCAGCGTCTCCGCGTAGCTGCCGTGATGGTCACTGCCGGAACTGTTGCTGTCCACCGTCGACGTCGCGGTCGCAGCCTGCAGCGTCACGTTGCCGCCTGCCGCGACAGTCCCGCCGCCGCCCAGGTGGATGTTTGCGCCGGTCGCCGTGAGATCCCCGCCCACGGCGATCAAGGACACGCCGCCCACCTTCACGCTGCTGCCGGTATCGCTCACAAGGTGCGTGTCGGATATACCGTTCGCACGAGCCACCACCTTCGTCTCGCCGGTCTGCTGCACCCCGAGATTCCAGTTACCGCCGATGTTCATCCCGAGCGCTCCGCCGACATTCAGCGTCGCCGCGTCCTGCTCGAAGTTGCCGCCCGTCACAATCGCCGCGTTGCCCGCCACGTTGATGCTCGCAGCCGGACCAAGCGTCGTCGTAACGCGCGTCGCACCGCTGTCGCTCACCTGCTTGAGCGTGTTCGCCGCCGTGTTCAGAATCAGGTTACCCCCCGCCTGCAGCGCCAGGCTGCCGGCGTTGAGGGTCGCCGACGTCAGGTTCACATCACCCGTCGTCACAAGCGACATCTGCCCGCCGCTTTGCAGCGTGCCGAATGAGCTGTCGATGCTCTGCCCGCTGATCGCGAAGCTGTTTGCCGCCTTGATCGTGCCGCTGTTGGTGACCGTCTGCGCGTTCTGCAGATCGATGTTTGTCGCCGCGATAACCGGACCGTTACCCATGTTCTCCTGGCTAGCCTGCGCCAGATAGACCACCGGCACGAGCACGGACTGCCCGTCGACGATCTGCGTCTGCATGATCACAACGTTGCCCGTCAGCTGCGCCACCTGCTCAGGCGACAGGCCCGTGCCGGGCGCCAGATCGAGCGACTTCGCGAGTGCGGCGCCCGACGTCATCAGAGTTTTGAATTCGTCCTGCGTGTTCGCGTAGTTCGTCAGCACCGACTTCCCGGTCATCGACAGAATCTGGTCCTGCACGAGCTTCTGCTCGTAGAACCCGTCGCCCAGCCGCATCTGAATCCGGCCGGGGTTCATGCCCATCTGCTGGAAGTAGTAGTCGCTCGACAGCCACTGCTGCTGGCTCGTGAAGGCCGGGTTCGTCTCGACCAGGTACGGTGCGTTCGGCGCGGTATCCGTGTGGAAGAGCCCGCCTTGCGGCACCGTGATGTTGTTGAGCACCTTGACCGCCGTCGCAGCTGCGATGGTCGGATTGTTGAAGTTCGCGAGGCCGCTGTTGAGGATGCGGCGGCCCTGGACTGCCACCGCGGTCGGATGCACGCCACCGCCCGTACCAATCGATCCACTCGCCGCGCCTGCGCCGATGACCCCCACGCCGTACGAACCGATCGTCCCGCTCACCGCGCCCACGCCAATCGCCCCCACGCCGCGCGAACCGATCGTCCCGCTCACCGCCCCGGCGCCGGTGCCCGACACCGTCTGTCCCGGCAGGAGCCCAAGCGGCGTTACGCCCGCGTTGCCCGCCGTGTTGTTGATCGTCACGCCCGTACCGCTGAGCGTACCGCCCGCCGTGAACGAGGATTCGTACGCCGGCAGCGCATACGTGCGAATGTCGGCCGGCGCCGCCTGCGTGTAGCCGCCCGGACGTGCGGTAACAAACCCGGCATTGCCAAACGGGAGCTGCCAGTTGTATTCGGTATTGTCGTAGTTGTCGTAGTGATATTGTCCTGAGTACGTCACCTGCACCTGGGGCGCCGTCTGGCCCTGCCAGCTGTTCTGGTCGATCGTGGCGGGCGACGCGATGTTGCCCGTCGCGGCCACCTGGCTCCAGTAGTTCTGGAACGTCCCGACCGATGACGCTTTCAGGTTGCCGCCGGCGAGAATCTGCGATTCCGGACTGACGGACGCGACCGTATTGGCGACCGCGACGCCCGTATAGGTCGTGTACTGGTAAGTGCTGTTCCACTGACCGCCGTGCGGCGGATCGGTAGGCACGCCACCGATCATCGTCGGGGCGCCCGTGGAACCCAGGACCTGCGGATTGCCCGGCCCACACGCGGCCATGTACGTGGCGGTACACCCGGACAGGCTGATGCCGAGGCTTTGCAGCAGGGCCGGGTCGACCGACGACGTGAAGCCGCCCGTGGTCATCACGCGGCGGGTGTTCGTCACCTGATTCGCGTCGATCTCCATGTCGCCGCCCGACTGGATCAGCGCGGACTGGTTGCGGACCAGATTCGCGTTGGTGTAATTGCCGCTCGCGTCCTTGCCGCCGGCCAGGACCACCTTGCCGAGACCGTAGATCGCGGTCATCGCCTGCGCGTCGGTCGCGGTCGTGTCGTCGCGGTTCTCGATGTCCGGCGCGAGCAGCTCGAGCGTGCCGGCGCTGTCCGTCGCACCGATCAGCGCGGTGGTGCCGAGATTCGACAGGGTTTGCGTGGCATTGAGCGACACGCTGCCGCCCACGATCGTGCCCGTATTGGTCAGCGTGTTCGAGTGCGTGCTTAGCAGACCGCCGGCCCCCAGTGCCCCCGAGTTCTGGATGTCGCCCGCATTGATGTTGAGCCCATTCACGGCCGACAGAGCGCCGGCGTTGCTGAACGTGCCGGGCAGCGTGAAGGTCAGATTGTGGCCGGCACTGAAGCGATAGTTCGGCGAGGTGGTGAAGTTCCCCTGCAGGTTCAACGAAAGATCGTTGACCGCACTGTACGTGCCGCCGCCCGCCAGCGCATTCGCGGTGACCGACAGATTCCGGGATGCATTGATCTGGCCGCTCGTATCGGTCAGGGTGCCCGTCCCGATCCCGACGTCGCCCGTCGTGTTTGCGACGTTGCCGATTTCCCCGCCGGTATTGTCCAGATTGCCGGTGTTGATCTGCAGGTTCGCGCCGCTCAGCTGCCCGCCCTGCGTGTTGGAGACCGACGCCGCGTTCAGCGTCACGTCGCCGTTGCCGCTGATCGAGCCCATGCCGGACGCGCCACCGGCATTGCTGTTGGTGATCTGGCTGCCGCCGTTGATCGTCGTCGCGCCATTCCCGAGGTTGGTGATCGCCCCGCCCGAGTTGTCGATCGACGATGCGCTCAGGCTCAGCGTGCTGCCGGCCACCGCGCCGCCCGCGCCGATAACGCCTCCGGCATTGATCAGCGCACCGCCGCTGGTAGCGCTCAGCCCTGTGCCCGACGACAGCCGTCCATTCGTGTTGTTCAGCGTGCCCTGAACAGTCGCGGTCATGACGCCCTGCGAAGCCAGCGTGCCCCCGGCATTATCGAGGCTGCCGACCGACACCGCGGCCTGTCCATTGGTCACGATCTTGCCGCCGACGTTCGTCAGCGACCCCGTGCCATTGCCTGGGTCGACCGTTAGCGTGCCGGTGGCGGCGTGCGTGATCGTGCCGCTGTTGTTGTTCACGGACGCGGAAGCAAGCGTCAGGTCCGTGCTGTTGGTCTGGATCACGCCGCCGTTCGAGTTGTCGAGCGTGCCGCTCACGCCGAGACTCATCGGACCGGTTCCGAGCTGCGTGATCGATCCGCCTTCGTTCGTCAGGTTGGTCGCGGTGACACCAAGCTGGTTCGTGGTGATCCGGCCATTGCTGTTGTCGAGCTGCGAAATCGACATCGTCACCGCGTTGCCGCTCACGACGCCGTTCGTGTTCCTGAATGACGCGGCATTCGCTGTGACCGTCTGCGCGCTCAACGTCCCGCCGCTATTGTCCAGCGTGCCGCCGACGGTGGTATTGAGATTCTGTCCGGCCGTGATGCTGCCGCCGTTCGTCAGCGACGCGGCCTGCACCGTGTTATTGCCCGACGCAGCGATCGTGCCGTTGGTGTTCGTGATGGCTGAGCCGCTCGTGACGCTCAGGTTCCCGTTCGATTCGAGTTGTCCCCGGGTATTGTTCAGGGCGCCGGCAACCGTCGCGCTCAGCCCGGACTGCCCCCCGATGGTCCCGCCCGTGTCGTCCACGCTGCCCGCGTTCAGCACGACCTGCCCGTTGCTGACAATCGAGCCGCCGACGTTGGTGACGGCACCCGTACCATTGGCTGCATCGACCGATAGCGTCCCGGTCCCGGCATGCGTAATGGTTCCGCCGTCGTTGTTCAATGTCGCGGGCGCAAGCGTCAGGTCGGTGCTTTTTGTCTGGATCACGCCACCGTTGGCGTTGTCGAGCGTGCCGCTCACGCCGAGCCCCATTGCGCCAGTCCCAAGCTGCGTGATCGAGCCGTGCTCGTTCATCAGGTTCGTCGCGGTGACACCGAGTTGGTTCGTGGTGATCCGGCCATTGCTATTGTCGAGCTGCGCAATCGTCATCGACACCGCGTCGCCGCTCACCACGCCGTTCGTATTCTTGAACGATGCGGCGTTCGCTGTGACTGTCTGCGCGCTCAACGTCCCGTTGCTGTTGTCCAGCGTGCCGCTGACGGTGGTGTTGAGATTCTGCCCGGCTGTGATGCTGCCGCCGTTCGTCAGCGACGCGGCCTGCACCGAGTTATTGCCCGTCGCAGCAATCACACCGCTGGCGTTCGTCAGGAGGCCGCCGCTCGACACGCCAAGATCCGCGTTCGACGCCAGTTGGCCGTGCGTGTTGTTCAGCGCACCGGAAACCGTCGCGACCAGGCCGGCATGACCGCCGATCGCTCCGCCGGTGTTGTCGACACTGCCCGCGGAAAGCGCCGTCCGGCCGTTGCTGATGATCGTGCCGCCGACGTTCGTGACCGCGCCCGCACCGTTGGCGGCGTCGATTGTCAACGTGCCCGTGCCGGCGTGCGTGATTGCCCCGCCGTTGTTGTTGAGCGTTGCCGGCGCGAGCGTGAGATCCGTGCTGTTCGTCTGGATGACACCGCCGTTCGAGTTATCCAACGCGCCGCTCACACCGAACCCCATCGCGCCGGACCCGAGCTGGGTCAGCGAGCCTTGCGCATTCGTCAGGTTCGTGGCCGTCAGATTCAGCTGGTTGGCAATGATCCGGCCACTGCTGTTATCCAGCTGCGGCACGATGAAGGACAGCGCACCGCCGCTGACGACGCCGCTGGCGTTCCTGAACGAGGCGGCATGGGTCGTGACCGTCTGTGCACTCAACGTGCCGCCGCTGTTGTCGAACGCCCCGTTGACAGTGGCGCCCAGATTCTGTCCCGCCGTAATGCTGCCGCTGTTCGTGAGCGAGGCGGCCTGCACCGAGCCGTTGCCTGTCCCGGCGATCGTGCCGCTGGCATTGGTGAGCACACCGCCGCTCGCGACGCTCAGGTCGGCATTCGCTTCCAGCTGGCCGTGCGTGTTATTCAGCGCGCCGGCGACCGTCGCAGCGAGTCCTGTCTGACCGCTAATCGTCCCGCTCGTGTTGTCGACGCTACCTGCGGACAGCGCCGTCCGGCCGTTACTGATGATCGAGCCGCCCACGTTCGTGACCGCGCCCGTGCCGTTAGCGGAATCGATCGTCAATGTGCCGGTGCCGGCATGCGTGATCTTGCCGCCATTGTTGTTGAGCGTTGCCGGCGCGAGCGTCAGGTCCGTGCTGTTCGTCTGGATGACGCCGCCGTTCGAGTTGTCGAGCGCGCCGCTGACGCCCAGGCTCATCGCCCCGGAACCGAGCTGGGTCAGCGCACCCTGTTCGTTCGTCAGATTCGTGGCATTCAGGGTCAACTGGTTCGCGGTAATCTGACCATCGCTGTTATCGAGCTGCGGTGCCGTCACGGAGACGGTATTGGCGCTGATTGCCCCATTCGCGTTCTTGAGTGAAGCGGCATTCGCGGTAAGCGCTGCGGCGTTCAACGTGCCACCACTGTTGTCGAGCGCGCCCGAGGTCGTCACGCCCAGACTTTGCGCCGCGGTGACGGTCCCGCTGTTCGTCAGCGACGCCGCGTGGATCGTCGCATTGCCATTACCACCGATCACGCCGCCCGTCGCGCCTTGTGCGGTCGTACCTGCCGCATTCGTGATCTGGCCGCTCGCCGACAACGTCAGGCCGTCGGCGTTTTCCGACACGATGCGCCCGGCCGTGTTCTGTACGTTTGCGGCCGATACGTTCACCGCACCACCCGCTTCGAGCCGGCCCGCCGTATTGTCGATGTCGCCGCCCGACGTCACACCGAGCGCCTGGGTCGACGTGATCGAACCCGCCCCGTTGGCAAGGCTCGCAGCCGCGATGGTCACCTGGCCGTTCGTGGCGATGCTGCCGTGACTGTTGTCCAGCGCACCGGTCTGGAGGTTCAGCGCGCCCGTGCCGGCCTGGCTGATCTGCCCGCTCGCGTTGGTCAGGCTACCCGACCGGATAGTCACGTTCTGCGCGTTCGTCGTGACCGTGCCGCCGGTATTGTCGAACGCACCCGATGCAGCCAGCGTCGTGTCACCGGAGCCAGTCTGTGACAACACACCTGCGCGATTCGAGATACTGGCCGCCGTCACGCTCAGCTGTGCCGCGCTCACCTGCCCCTGGTCGTTCGAAACGGTCCCCGCGGCGTTGGCCGTCAAACTGCCGCCCGCCTGCAGCGCCCCGCCCGTGTGGACGATGTTGCCCGTATCGCCGCTGGCGCCCGTCGCCGTCAACGACACGTTGCCCTTGGCCAGTGTTTGCGCGCCCGCCATGTTCAGGCTGCTGCCCGACAGGGCCAGATTGCCACCCGCCATCTCCTGCCCGGTGGCGCTGACGGCGCCAGCGCCCGTCACCGTGAGACTGCCGGCGCCCGTCACGTTGCCGTTCGCGTCGATCCCCGCGCCCAGTGCGCCGCTCGAATTCACACCGGCGCCCGTCACGGCCGTGTTGCCGAGCGCGGCGACCTTGCCGCTGTTACCCACCTGGCCCTGGCTGCTGACTGTCGTGTTCTGCGTCGCATAGACGGAGCCGCTGTTCGCCACGTCACCGGCACTGGAAATCGCCACATTGCCGTTCGCGCTTGTCGTGCCCGACAGGGTCACTTTGCCCTGGCTGCTGAGCTGGAGATCGCCAGATTGAGACGCAATCGTGCCCGCGCTGTTCACGCCAACACCCGTCTCCGTGCCCATGAGCCGGATCTTCCCCGCGTACATGCCGCCCAGCTGCGCGACGTCGATCGCCACGCCCGGGCTGTTGCCGTCCGGGCCGAGCCATTGCGCGTTCAGGTCGCTATGGCGCACGTCGTTGTTGCCCGCTACGACGTTGAGCGACTGGCCTGCCCATACGTTGCCGTTGATCGATACACTGCGCGCGATCAGGTCCACCTGGTCGACGTTGCTGCCGTTCAGGCCGGCCGTGCCGATCTGGATCTGGCCGCCCGTCACGTGGAACGCGTCCAGACTGCCCGTGCCGCCGAAGACCGGCGTGCCCGTCGTCAGAATGCCGCGGCTCGTATTGATGAAGCCGCAACCGTTACAGTAGATGCCGGCCGGGTTGGCGATCACCACCTCGGCCTTCTGGCCTGCCACCTCGGTGTAGCCCAGCAACTGGCTCGCGTTGCCCCCCACGACCTGGTTGACGATGACGCGCGCGCTGCCGGCGCCGAGATTCGGGTTACCCGTCACGTACCCCCCGAGCTGGGTCTGCACGTTACTTGCCGAATTGTTCAGGATCAAACCTGACGGGCCGACGTTGTACTGCGTGTAGGGGTTGTTTGAAACGCCGGCCGCATTCGGCGTGGCGATCTGAACGATCGGCAGCCCATTGGCCGTCACGCCGACGGCCGGCCTGCTGCCGGACGTGGGCGCCGCGACCACCTGCGCGTCGGCCCACAGCGGCTGCATGCCGAGCGCGCACAATGCCGCGAACGCGACGTGCCGCATCGACAGCATGTCGACGAAGCCCACACGTGCGCGCATCGAAGGCGCGCGACGATGCGTACTACAAGGCGTGCCGGCCGAGCGCCCCTTTCCAGTACCCGTTGCTGTTTCCTGCACAGCCGTCCAGACGCCACGAGCCGCATTGAAAATGACGCGATAGATATTCTTGTTCATAGCTGGAAACTCACGCTGAAGCCCGCCACCGGCCAGTGGTTCGGGAAACGGGCCGGCTGGTACAACGGACCGCCGATGAAAACGTCGTAGCTGACGTGCTTGAATGCACTGCCGCGCAGGCCGATCACGACCCCCGCCAGGCGGCGGCCAAGCAGGTTTTTCGCTTCGGGACCGAAGACCTCGCCGCCGTCGATGCCGAAGTACAGTGCCTGGCCGAAACGCGCAAAAGGAATCTCCAGGTCATTGCGCATGAACACGCCCTTTTCGGCAGCCAGCATCGTGTTGCCGTCGAAACCGCGCACCGTATAGCGGCTGCCGATCGAGAAGTATTCGGTGGGGTACAGCACGTTGGGCGTGTTCTGCGCCCGCACCGTTGCCGTATAGCGCAGCGGAAAACCCGCGATGGCGAATGGCACGCTCAACGTCGCGTCGACCGTTTCCATGTGGTAGTAGTAGGTCGGCGCGCCCGTGGCCACGCTCGACAAATCCTGCTGTGCACCGAACCACGGCACGCCCCACCGATAGGCGACCGTGCTATCGAATTGCGCGGCGCCGAGGTAATGCTTGTGTTCCCAGCCAACTTCCGCGTAGCTGTTGTCGCGGTGCTGGACCTCGATTTCCGTGCCGTCGATCGACGCTTCGCTGAAGCGCTTGCCGACGCGGAATTCGACCATGTTCTTCTGCATCTGATTGCGATAGAACTGGTACTCCGCCTTGACGTCGAAGGTGCTGGACTTGCCGCTCGATACCAGCGTCGAGAACGCGCCCGCGATCTGCTGGTGATAGTCGTACTGGCTGGCCGTGCCGGTGAATGTCCAGTTACCCCAGGGGATCGAGTAATACGCGCTGCTGCCGTGCGTGCCGTATTGGCTCGTATGGCCGTTGATGTCGTGGTTGTAGCTGATGTTGAGGAGGTCGGACAGGCCAAGCGGATTGTCGAGAGTCAGGCTCGCGCTGCCTTGCAGCTGACCGGTCGACCTGAGCCCGCTGTCGTCGGCGCTCACGGAGAGCGACCACGGCTTCGTGCGCTTGACCGAGATCACGACGTCGCTTTCACCGGTCGACGGTCCCGGCACGATCTGCATGTCGACGTCCTGATTCGGCACGCGCTTCATCTGCTCGAGGCCTTGCTCGAGATTGCGCAGATTCAGCAGATCGCCCGCCCTCGTCGGAAACGCGTTGCGCCACGTCCCGTACGTCGACGGATCGGCGAAGCGAATCGCACTGATTACGCCAGGGATCAGTTGGAGCTTCAGCTTGCCGGTGGACAGATCCTGCGGCGCGATGACGACGCGCGTTGTCGAATAACCCTTCTCGATGATGCGCGCCGTCACGCGATGCACGATCAGGTTGAGACCTTCGCGCCCAACGCATTGGCCGCGATAGCGCTGCAGATAAGAGGAAGCGAACGTGAGCGGACCGGGGAACAGCGGGTTCGGCGACAACGCACGCGCCCCGGCCGCTTCTACGGCGTCACTGAGTCCGTCCGGGACCGCCAGCGTGATCGTGTCGAGTTTGAAGCACGGCGATTCGACAGGCACCCGGCCATCGTCGATTACCCCGGACGGCGCCGCCTGCTGCAAATTGACATTGGGCGCCTGCTCCTGGCGCTGGCGCTCGATCGCCTGTTGCTGCGCGCGTCGGCGCTGCTCTTCCGTATCCAGCACCGAGGAAGTTTGCGCATGTGCGACTGGTGAAAGCGCGCACGCCAACAGGGCAAGTTGAGTGCGCGAGATCCAGAAGCGACGAATCAGCCACGCTGCACGGCTTGACGTCAGCGCTCCCCGAGGCTTACCCGATACGGGCGTAATGCGACATTGACTCATTCTTGTCTTTATCTGGTCTGCGTACGGCCAAATTCCCGCGTGACGGGGCTTGTGCCGCGATCATTGATTCGCCTGATGGAGGCATCGCAAGTCGACGCCATTGCGCTCAAAAAAATTCGGTGCCTGACACAATCGCCTGCACTCGCAAGACGAACTGCCTCACGACATCCGGGAACGCATGGCCCGCTCCCGGATGTGTGATCAGTCGACGTATTTGGAAATCGTCTAGAACGCGGTTCCGCCGAGCAACGACGGCAACTGGACGAGCCGCGACGCTCTGCCAACAAGCGGAAGGAACGCTATCAGACAGGTAGAAAATTGAATGGCGCGCCAGCTCCCGCAACTGGGGAGCCGAAACTGATGCCGACTTTCCATACAACAACCCCCGCCCCGCTCGTACATGCGGGCTCTTGTTCTGCTTGATTTTTCGGAACCAGAGAATTCAGATCTGGATTTTGTATTACGAATGTCGGCAGATTGACGAGAATCTTTAGCAAGTTATTTAAACAATTTTCTTTCGTTTACATTACGAATAAGAGGTACTTCAGACTCGGCTTTTCAAAACGCCCATATTCACCTGAAATGCGCCGTGTAAGCACAACGCACATAATCCTGAGATCCGGGTTGATCAGTATCTGGGATAACGGAAGCACCTAAACTGGCAATAGCCGACATCTGCGCAATTCGGGTATGCATGAAGCATAAAAATAACAGCCAATATATACAGCGCTGCTGCCCCGAATTACCCTGGATAACTTTCATCACGCTATCGGTCCGGCAAAGTTGAGGCTAAATAGAGCCCATTCCAGCCCGCTATTCGTCGGATCAAATTATTACCGGAGGGTAATAATGCTTACCGTGCGCGCATCCGCGCTGCAACGTGGTGGCGCACGCCCAGACAAAAAAAACCCGATCAACAATATGGCCATCAATTCAATTAGAGGCATTGCCGCGACCGCGGTGATCGCAACCAGCGTCGGGGCGGCGCTTGCAGCCCTGCCGGCATACGGCGCATTGGGGAGCGCGCCGACTTACTCGAGCGGCATCCGCACCGACGGCAGCACAACGACGACCCGTGCCGGCACCGCCGCCAGCGCATCGTTTGCCGCGCGCCTCGCGCAGGCATCGGGCGTCGCGTCCGCCGCGTACACCGTCAACGAGACGACGATGGCGTCCGGCACCGTCATCCGCGAGTACGTCGCGCAGAACAACGCGGTGTTCGCAATCAGCTGGAAGGGTCCGACGATGGCGCCGCTCAACACGCTGCTCGGCGACTATTTTCCGTCCTACACCCAGGGGCTCGCAGACATCCACGCCGCGCAAGGCGGCGGTTACGGCCCGGCCGCAGTGCGCCAGACCGGCCTGGTGGTCGACACCGGCGGCCACATGGGCGCGTTCCATGGCCGTGCCTACCTGCCGCAAGCGCTGCCGCAAGGCTTGAGCGCCGACGATATCCAATAACCGGCAACAAGATCAAACGAGAGATAGCAATGCGCAAATTCGCGTGGATTCTGGCCGCGACGCTCGGCCTGTGTCTGACTGCATGCGGCGGCGGTGGCGGCAGCTCGTCGACTACCGCGACATCCGGTTCGTCGACCAGCAGCGGCTCCACAACCAGCAGCGGCTCCACAACCAGCGGCTCCACGTCCAGCAACACGACCACGTCGAGCAACACCCTCGCGGTCGACGCGTCGGCCGTGCCGACGCTGGCCGGTTCGTCGAACACGGTGGCCATGACGGTGTCGAGCACCGGTATCCGCAATCAACCGATGGTGAATGTCACGATCTGCGCGCCCGGTTCAAGCGGCGCGACGAACTGCTCGACCATCTCGAACGTGCTGGTGGATACAGGCTCGTATGGCCTGCGGCTCTTCGAGTCGGCGATTCCGACCACGACGTTTAACAGCCTGACGGCTGAAACCGATTCGTCCAGTAGCCTGCCGCTCGCCGAATGCGCGCTGTTCGGCAGCGGCTACGCGTGGGGCACGGTACATACGGCGGACGTGAAGATGGGTGGCGAACTGGCTTCCAGCGTACCGATTCACGTGATGACCGATCCCAACCTTGCGATCTCGGCTCCCACCGAATGCAAGGTCGGCACCGCGATCGACTCGCCCAGCGCGCTCGGTGCAAACGGCATCCTCGGTATCGGCGTGGCGCCGCACGACTGCGGCTCGTCATGCGCGAACGCCACCACGCCGATCACGCAGCATTACTACACCAATGTGGGCACTGCGGTGAACGTCGCGACGACTGCTCAGGTCACCAACCCCGTGTACCTGTTTTCCCAGGACAACAACGGCGTGATCATCGAGATGGCCCAGGTGTCCGACAGCGGCAGCGCGACCGCGGCCGGCACGCTCGTGTTCGGGATCGACACGCAGAGCAATAACGTATTGTCCGGCGCCGGCGCGACGCTGATTCCCACTGACATCAACGGCAACTTCACGGCGACGTTCAATGGCAAGACGCTGAGCAGCGGGGCGTTCTTCGATTCCGGCTCGACCGCGTTGTTCTTCCAGGATTCGACGATCACGCACAACGCCTCGATGTTCTACACGCCGAGTACAACGTTGGGCCGCTCGGCAACGCTCGCATCGACGAGTCCGGCGAATGCGACGTTCGGCTTCAACATCGCAAACGCGGCGACTCTCCTCGCGGGCTCTAACAACGCGTTTAACAACCTCGGCCTCTACATGAACAGCGATCTCGACTTCGGGATTCCGGCGTTCTACGGGAGGCATGTGTACTACGGCATCAGCGGCCGCAGTTCGACGGGCGGCGGCACCGGGCCGTACGTGGCGTACGTGTCGAATTGACCACGCTGGTGTAAGTGCTGGGTGACTGCCGGCGCGGGCTGCGGTTTTGTGCAGCCTGCTGCCGGTTTTCTGTTTTGTCGTGGCTGACGGTCCTTGGGTCTAAAGTAAACGCAAAGTTTTTTTATGCACTCGATAGCGCAGTATTGCCAGGGAAGTGCAGTTTCGAGAAGTCTTTTCAGGGGTCTCAAAACTAAGGAGATGGACGGCGGGTTTTTTGGCGGGTAGAAACGAAAACAGGCCCCGAAGGGCCTGCTTGCTTGATGTCTTGGCGGAAAGGGTGTCCGTCTAAATATCATTCCATCAGATTCAGAGAAGTCCCGCAATCCCCTTCCAGCACTGGGTACCGACGACTCAAGCGTTCATTATCGTTCATCAAGATGCGCTACAATCCGACTATAATTTGATAGTCAATTTGCTAGTCATCATCATGCCGCGCGCGACGAACAAGCTAAACCAGTTGAAGGTAACCAAGACAACGAAGCCGGGGCTGTACGCAGACGGCGGCGGCCTCTATTTGCAGATCACCACAGCCGGGGTCAAATCCTGGCTGTTCCGTTATATGCGAGCGGGCAAAGCGCGCGGCATGGGACTTGGCCCGGTACACACCATTGGACTTGCTGAAGCCCGGACACGTGCTTTGGACTGCCGCCGACTCCTCCTGGACGATGTCGACCCGATTGATGCCCGGGACGCAGAACGGGCAGCAAAGAAGATAGCGCAGGCAAGCGAGATGACCTTCGAGCAGTGCGCGGAAAAATACATCGAAGCCCATCGCGCTGGCTGGAAAAACGCCAAGCATGCCGGCCAATGGACCAACACGCTGAAGACCTACGCGTATCCTGTCTTCGTTTCGTTGCCGGTCTCATCAATTGACACGGCGCTCGTGATGAAGGTGCTGGAGCCGATCTGGACGACGAAGACTGAGACGGCAACCCGCGTCCGAGGCCGCGTCGAATCTATCCTTGACTGGGCCGCAGTTCACGGGTATCGCAGCGGAGAAAACCCCGCGCGTCTGAAGGGACATCTGGACAAACTTTTACCGAAGCGCTCCCGCGTCCAGAAGGTGGAACACCACCCCGCGTTGCCATACGCTGAACTCAGCGAGTTCATGAAGGCATTGCGGGCTGAGGACGGTGTCGCCGCGCGTGCCCTCGAATTCGTGATTCTGACTGCTACCCGCACGAACGAAGTAATCGGCGCAACATGGACTGAATTCAGTCTGGACGAAGGTATCTGGATCATTCCTGCTGAGCGCATGAAGATGCGAAAGGAACACCGTGTGCCGCTGTCGACGCGAGCAATCGATATCATCAAGGCTCAACAGGAAGTGCGGCAGAACAACTACGTGTTCCCTGGCGCCCGCTATGGCAAGCCCCTCTCAAACATGGCAATGCTGCAACTGCTCGGACGTATGAAGCGCGACGACATTACCGTGCATGGCTTCCGTTCGACGTTCCGTGATTGGGCTGGGGAAACGACGCACTACCCGCGGGAGGTTTGCGAAGCCGCATTGGCACACGGCATCAAGGATAAAGCAGAGGCCGCGTATGCGCGTGGTGATCTCTTTGCCAAACGCGCGGCGCTGATGGACGACTGGACAGGATTTGCTTTACGTAACTGAGCAGCGTGAAACGGCCGCAGGTCTACGGAATCCTTAAGCGCATTGAGCCAGCCAGCACACATGGAAACTCCGCAAATCCTACGAAGACTCCGTTTGTCGAATTTAGTGGTATAACTATGACGCTGCTTGCGCACCAAGCGTGGCAAGTCCAGTAGTCGTAACCTTGCACAATTTTGCAAGGATCGAATTGCCAGTCGTACGACTGGCTGAGCGAAGGGCACGGCGCCCCGCGCTCTCGGCGCGATTTTCCGAAGGCATTCGGTGAGTCAAAACGATCGAGGGTGAATGCAGTAGATGCGACATCAGACGCCAATGTCATCACTCCACGTCGAAGTAGTTCGACGTGGGCGTTGATTAATTCATCATTGGATCGTCGAATGAGCCGCAAATCTCTGCTTCAGGCACGGGTATCGCATTTTCAAGAACAGTATCTTCCACACGCGGACCACTCCGCGGCCGTGAGTGTGAACGGCACAACTCCGCCTGATCGCATTCTTCGCCTCCCCGAAGTCCTACAAACGATCGGCGTCGGTCGCACTACGCTTTATAAAATGGTCCGCGACCAGCGTTTTCCGCCGCCGCTGCATCTTTCAGAGCGCATTCGTGGCTGGCGGTTATCTACGGTCGAAAAGTTCCTCGCGTCCGTGGAGGTGCAATGATGTGCGCCGCCAACAACCGTACCGTGCCGAACGGGAAGAAGCCGCGCGAAAATCCGGGCCGAGGAATGCCCGATTTTGCGCGGGAAGATATTACTCCTGTGCGCCCCGGAGTCGTGCTTGTTGCTGTTCGTCATCCATCGCAGATGATGCAGGCTCGAGCCCTAATCGAGGAGTGCACGCTCTACGGCAAGAAAATCGCCGACCTACCGATGCCCCGCGCGGAGACGCTGTGCAGCTTGTATGGTGGCGGAACTCGGGACTTGCATTTTGCGCGGGGACTCGCGGGCCGCGACGTTCGTAAGCAACTTCTTGATAAGCGGATGCTCTTTAAGGAGCTCATGAATTGCCGCCGCTTTAACGCCTGGTCGAATGAAGGCATCCATATCGTTCTCAAGCATCTGCCCGAGAGTGGCGGCTGCGTTTCGGCCGAAGCCTCGATCGGCGAAACGCGCGAGCAAATCATTGCAGCTCTTCAGCGAATCGAGGCGGGGGCGCGAGAGAAAAATGCACAAATCCTGCTTTTCGTCCAGACCGGGAAAGGCGACGTTGCGTGGTTGTCTGAGCATTGCGGGGAACTGATCGTCATCGACAAGTGTGAACCCGGCCCAGGCGCTTCGCACGCATTTTCGTTGACGGCTTTGTCATTGGAGAGCCAGTACGATGAGGGCATCGGCCGGACGATGTGTGAGGCCGTTTGGCAGCGCGACCATTTCGTGCGAAGTCAAACGACTTTTATAGCTGCGGCTGCATCAGACCGTTGTATCTGGTACCTCGCCCGGGAAGGAGTATCCGCTGAGGACATCGCGGGCTTGTTCGACATTTACAGAACGACGGTGTGGCGACGCTTGACATCGATACGGCTCTCGGTTCACTCTGACATAGAAACCGGGCTTGGCGACGAATGGCGGGACGAATGGCTCCCATTTCTCGGGATCGAGTTTGACAATGAAGTCGACAACGACGATGACGTGGACCTCGGCCCTGAGCAGCGCACCGGCATGAGATTCTAGTGCGTTCGTTGCACGTGTTGCAGGGCGCTGACTACCCCTCGCACGCGCGCAACACGTGCAACACCAAACTGCCGTCAACCTTCGAAAGCATCTCCGCAGTGCTGTCGACAGCACTGCGGAGATGGCGATTTCCGCAGCGCCCCATACCATCTCGCGCCCACCCCGGGCGCGGCGACAAAAGCCCGAATTAAGATCGCGATTTGCGTATCCCGTTGTCGCCGACTAATAAGAGTGCACTCGATGAGTATCATTGATTGTATATATAGGATAGATACCCCTGTCCCGTACCTAAAGCACTATCGAGCGCTCCATCCCCATGCCCGTCAGGGCAAGTCACTAATCCCCTTCGTCCGCACTCTCTCTGGAAACTGTAAAGGGCATTGCATCGGCGTCATGCAGCAACGCATCGTTTGCACTCAACCGCTGCTGCGCAGCTAGAGGGCAATGTACGCGTGATCGCATGACGCCGATGCAACCGACGTTCGACCAGAACGCTTGCTCAACAAAATTCTCGAAGGAATCTTTATGCAACGACGTAACAAGACCCCGATCCCGAAGCGGCCCGTTGTTGATTGTTTTGTCTTTCTGCTGCCGTGGGCCTGCGATCCGCTTGCCGATCAGCAAGTGATGTTCAAGCATGCCCGTCGTCGCATCGAAAAAGAGATGGAGGACGGCGCTTGCGGACCCGCGTTCGTCAAGTTCAAACGGTATCGCTTCAGCTTCAGCATCCCTCTACCCGGTGGATCGAACGCGCTGGTACAAATTGGCGCACTCGACCTTGAGCGGCAGAAAGGCGGCATCGCGGTAAAGATCAATCCGGCAAAGTTTGCTCCCGGTGATGTCGAACACCTCCACGCAGTGATGACGCGCATTGTTGGCTCATCGTATCGCAGCCTGATGCGACGAGCGTTGCTCAACCACGTCGACTTTGCAGTCGATATTTTGCATGCCGATCTTAGCCGTATGCTGGTCTCCTATCGGAACGCGCAGCAGTTCACCGTGTTCGGAAAAACGGTTAGCTCGAACGGCATAGTCGAAACTTATAATTTCGGCAGTGAGCGCAGCGATTACATGACTGCGGTGTATGACAAGAGCGCCGAGCGCAGGCACCGCGCCGTGCTCAACATTGCCAAACATGGCCTTCGTAGCGAGCCGCTTACGGCGAACTTCATCAGGCAGTTGGAGCAACTGCACGGCGCACCGCCTATTGTGCGCGTTGAAGTGCGCGGCAAGAAGTTGCGTGGCTTACCACTGCACAAACTCGAAGAACTTGAAAACCGGTTCGCTCGCTTCACGTTTGCCGACCTAAATGCCGTGGGTACAGCCCTGCCGAAGAAGCTGGAAGATGCGTTCATGTCGCTGTGCCGTGACCGCGGCGTAAAGGCGGCACTGGCTCATTTCAAGGGCACGCCCGAAGTCCGCAAGATCAACGCGTTCTGGAAATCGCACAAAGCCGGTTGGTGGAAGCCGGAAACCATGTGGGCACAGGCGTGCGCTGCAGTGCGCGACACGGGACTATTTCCTGCCGCAGCGTTCCATGCTGACAATACGAGCAACGACTTGCGAAAAGCGCCTCCGCTGAAGGAGTTCGCACCGCGCGCCGAGCCCCCTAGCGCCAGCCGAAACACGCGTACTGTTCGAGCGTACTTCTAAGGCGCGTCATCTCGCTCAGGGAATTCCCTGAACTGCGGTAGCACATGCTCGATGGTGTGCTCACTAGGTGTGAACGCGTAGTAAAAGAATGCCTCGTCGCTACCGGGGTGCAGGATGAAACTGCACCCCGGGGCCGACGAACCCAACGTCACATCGAAAAGATCACCGTTCTCGTCGGCCACGACAGAGTGTGCAGTGAATCGTCTGGCCGATGGCAGCGCCAAAAACGACACGTCGAGCCAGCCGCGCACAGCCTTGTGACAGGGATGGGACTCGACCCAACGGCTGACGTTCTGATGGCATTCGCTAAGCATCGGAGTCCACCCGTCGAGTTTGTCGGCAACGCGGGGTACCCGCCCTGCCGTTAAGGCGAGCAATGCCAATGTCGCCGCCAGTTCCCTCTTTTGATCTGGAGTCGGAAATTCGCTCGTGAACCTTGCTTCTGGATTCCCCACGACATACCTCCGATTGCTTAAGGCGTTGGCTCGTGCGCATCAGACGTTGGCATTGACGCATCAACAATTCTCGCAGCTGATGCAATAAATGCGGGAAACACCTGCTTCATCCGTCGCAGCTCCGTCTCGATCCAGTTCTTGATTTCTTCAAGTTGCTCAGTATCCAGATCAATGCTTCCTTCCCGGTACGTCGCTACACGGCATGCGCGTTTTGCATCCAGTCGCTCCCACGACAACTCGTGTCCATATGCCCCCTCGATCTCGGCCTTTTTGGTGTAGAGCACATCGAATAGCGCCTCATTCCTCGCTTTGTTGCCAGCATCAATATAGACCTCGACTCGCACACGTGCGCCGTGCGCGAAGCTCGCCATATAAGTGAAGACTTTCGAGTTCTCTGACTTGAACGAGTACCAGCTCTGCGGCTGCCCGGCACGGGCTTTAGTGAACTGGTATTTCTCGCGCAGGTCGTCGAGTAAGCTTTGGAAGAAAGTCTTGTACTTCAGCTTGGTCTCGCTGATGCCTTCACTGCTTCCAATGTCAACCAAATCGGGCTCTGTGGGCATGCAGACAACATTGAAGGTGTACGCGGGTTTCGAATCGTCAATCCTTATGACGCTAACCTCAAGTGCATACAACTGCAGCGTCGACTTGAGATTGAAGTTCAGGAAATCAAGGGCGGCTTTGTGCTCGGACCGAATTGTTTCTGCGATCCACACGACTACGCTCGCCCCCAGAGCCGAAGAGTAGGTGATGATCTGACCAAGATGCCTGTGATCCGTATTGCCGAATTGGTTCTCGATAACAACCTTGCGATTGGTCGAAATATCGTCCGCAATAATGTCTGCCGAAAAATCGCCGGCCGCAGCTTCCGTCGCCTGATGAACAAGCTCCATGCCAAGCTTTTCCGATAGTACGTCCAGGTTCGCGGCAAGCCAAGGTGTAAAGTCGGCTGCTTCACTTGCCCATACATCTCTAATCGGCACCGCTGATATTTTCCCGAATTCCATGTTGTCCCCGATTGTCTTGGCGTAGCGCTCGTTGCGTCCGATCAGGCGACGCCCGCTTAGGCTACCTTATTTAGCTGCGTCGATGAACGTACGAAGTACCTCGATACCAAGGGGTGGCCAACTCCGATGCAACATCGAGTGACAGTTTGGACATACTGGCCGAAGATCGGTGATCGGATCGACTTCATATTCAGCTCCAATTCCAGATATCGATCGAAGGTGGTGCACGTGAATGAAGCCATCGCCAAGGGCACCATAGACCATCCCGAAATCGAAACTGCAAACAGCACATTTCGCGCCCCAATGCTCAATGCATTTCCTACGCGCTTCCGGATTTCGTTCGTAGCGGTCCACGACTATCCGTTCGACACTTCCCTCAAGGTAGGTTTCGCCCGATGCAAGCTCTTCCGGATACCATCGCTGCGGCGGAGCAAGCTTCTCCTTTAACAGACCAAGTAATCGATCAGCTATCGACGTGTCGCGAATTTCCTCCTTGGTTCGACGCGGGGCCTGGCGGCCAACGTTCGCCAGCGACACTGCGCCGGTGATTTCCGTCACATAGTAGATCCATGTCACTGATCGAAGGTGCCGATGATCAGACTCGTACCCGATGGGCAGATCACGGTCCTTTGCCAGTCTGTATGACTCTGCGGAGCCGACAAGGCCAGCGCCGACAAATCCGTGCCCGTTGGCGTAGGCGAATACCCAGTCGCCCTGCGCCATGTCATGAAGGATGACATCGCCTCGGTCCCCTGATGCCCCTTCGTATCCAGCGGTAATTACAGCCAGCTCCCGATTACGCGCCCACCAGTCGTTGGTGTAGGGGCGTCCAATGTTGAAGATGTGATAGCGCATAACGGTCTCGGAATGTCGGTTTATGATCACGCACAGCCTTGGCGTTTGACTTCGGGCACGCACGAAATTTGCTTTAGGCGCGGGAACTCGCCCATGCCATCGCAAGGCTATAGTGCTCCGGCGACTAAATTTCGACTTTCGTTCCGGTTTAACCGGACAGTCGTTTATTGCCTCGGGGGATGAATATGGGGATGTCGCACTGCCAAGGTCCGATGCCCTCGACTTCGAGCAGAAATCGGAAAGGTTGCCAATCCTCTTCGGCGTCGCTTGCAAGCTGATCGACGCTACGAACACGTGTGACGCTATGCATTGGTGTGTATTCCCCCAGCCCAGCGAGGTCGCGGTAGGGTATGCAGGCCAAACGGATAACTTCCAGCTTGATGAGACGCGGAAGCCATGGCGACCCCTTGAGGTCATCGAAGTACTCTTTGATTCGCGTACCAAAGCTTGGATGGAATAAAACTTCCCCGCGCAGCGTCGAGATGCACGTCTTGATCTTTTGCGGGAGCGCATCCAAACCGGACACCATTGCAATGTTTCCGTTCAGCAGGAATAAGTCGTGAGCCTCGTCGAGCGCTAGGTCCGCTGGCAGTCGGTGAACGTTTGTGCGGGGAAAAGCCGGGCGTACGGAGCACGACACGACATATCCCTCATCTGTCTTCTCCCATTTAGGTGCAGCAAGCAATTGCCGCCCATCACCTAACGCATTAACCAGAATATAGCGATCATACGGATCGATGCGAGAGAAACGCTCACCGAAGTCGATCAACGTGGATAGATCGCCGATCAGGAAGTGATCTATGCGCACGCGCCATTCCGTTCCGCTTGCTCCGATCAGCTCACCGGAGAAAACAAGGTCCTGGCCAATGGCGACAAAATCCGTCTCGTGATTTGACCTCGATCCCGTATTCATTCCTTGCGACAGCCGCTCTTCGTGATCGGACTTCATCTTGCGCAACGCATCTGCCGGGTACCGCACCTGCTCTCTATCGATGAGAATGCCGTGGTTCGCGCACATCCAGATGCCGTTTGTGATGTCAGAGCGTTGCTCCGCTGTCATCTCTTCAAGATATCGAGGACCTCCGGGGGACGCCGCGTGGATGTGAGCCGCGACACCGATGCTCACAATGGCACTAGGCGACTCCTCGCCCGGACTGGACGTCCGGATTCCGCAAGCGGGAAAGGAACACCTATGATCTGCGCGATGCGCAAGCAACCTCTTGGTCTTCTCTGAAAAGTCGTGGCGGTTTGCTCCGGCCATGCTTTGGTCCCCCTCGCGCTCACAGAAGGCGCAAATTGCGAATGCGGCCGATCTGCGGCGAGCGCTGCCGTATAAGATCGGCGAGGAATTCGGGTAGCAGAGCGCGCGGTATGGTCGCGGGTACGTCCGTGATCAATTGCGACGGCACATGGACGATGAAATTGTTCGGTGCGCTCACGAGGCTGTGCTCGTAGGAAACGTTATAGTCCACTGCGTTCCTCGTATCTGCTCTGGTTGCCGTCTGCCCAGGTGCTCCGCGACTACCACCCGGACGCTGTGGCTATTATCACATCGCTGCGCGAGTGCCGACGACTCACGATACGGGGGTCACCCGGTAAAATGGCGCGCATTGAACAGGGGGCATTGTGCGGAAATTCGTTTCATTGATCTTGCTGGCCACGTCGGCGACAGTAGTTTATCCAACAACGGCAGAGGCTCATCCACGTGTCGTCTGCAAGCGCGTCTGGCATCGGGGACATCTGGTTCGCCGCTGTCGGCACTTGCCACCGCCGCACCATCGTCGACCACCGGTTCACCATGCAACATATGTTTGATCGTTCGAGTGGTGACGCATCGAATCTACCGGCGTGTCCTATCATCTGAATTTGGCTGCCTATCGAACGCGATTACCCAACTCCCATGATCGTCAACTTCCACACGGACCCGGTCGACCTCGACTTGATCTGCACCGATCTCGCGAACGACGGCGTTGTCGTAATCGAAACGACACGTCCGAATTTCAGAAGCATTGCTTCGACGGTCATGCAACGCATGACGGAATGTGTCCTTCCTTTATCAGTCGAAGGCATGGACCACGACTGGCATCACTACCTGATCAATAACGACGTCGAGAGCTTTGAATCGTTGACAACTGGCGGGCGCGTTGCACAGGCTGTCGTGAAATGGCAGGCTGCCGGTTCACCGTTCCCCTACAGCACAAAAGTCTGAACCGCGACGCTCCGTGCCGCTATTTGCGGATGGGTCCAGGGGGAAATTGATCGGGCTGTCGTGCGACGCACGGCGATACATTACAAAATCCCTTCATTTTCGCCCATAGAACCCGCCCCGTTAGGGCGGCTAGGGCGATCGGGGCTACATTCCCCTGCCCACTGGCCCTGTGGAGGGCTTCAGGGGGTCCTTCCGGCCCGATTTACCCTGTTTCGTGCTCCGGGAGAGAGGGCGATTAACCGTCCAAACGCCGCACCAGCAAGGAAAGTCGTTATTTTTGTAAAAATCGACGCTTGATCAGTCCCTTTTATGGGCTACGCGGAGCTTGGGCAGCAGGATTTTCGTGCTAGGATGTCGAAAATTTCGCGATTTTTAGTCGATTTTTGACTAAATTATGCTATTTTGTGCCGATAGGATGAGCGTCTGATCGATGATCGCCTACGCCGCAAACAGCGCAGAAATTCATGCCTCGCCACACGGATTTCCAGCTGTTTTGGCCCCACCGTCAACCATGACCTCAGGGTGTCATCTGCCCTTTCCCGGCTGCACCTGATCGCCATGCTTTTGCGGTCAACAAACCGACGTTTCGCGCAGTCTTGCTGTACCCGATTTCGCGGCCTCGCCGCATCCGTTTTGATTCCCTGTTTTCACCGGGCTGACGCCTGTCCATCCGAGTCCATCCGGAAGCACAAGCTCGCCTGCACTTTCCAGAAACTGACCATGAAATCAGAAGCCTTGCCGGGTGTCCTGTTACACCCGTTATTTCCCCTCGGCCGCCTCCTGGCTACTCCCGGCGCGATTGACCTGCTCGACAGGACCGGCACAAACGCGACCAGCCTGCTGCGTCGTCATCAGTGCGGCGATTTCGGAGACCTCTGTGCATCCGATGTTGGGGCCAACCGGGACGCCGTTCTGACCGGCGCGCGCATTCTGTCCTGCTACGAAGTTGGCACTCGACAAGAGAGGGTCTGGGTAATCACGGAAGCGGATCGACGCGCAACAACCATTTTTTTGCCGAGTGAATATTAAGTATGCCTGAATTTATCGTGCACAAACTGCTGTCGACAGACTCGAAAATTTACTGTTCACAAGGCGAGATTTCAGGGGGCTGCGCGACCCACGCAGCAGCAGCGGCGCTGACCCTCCTCGGCATCCTCGACACGCCCAGCCTAATATCGAACCCGCGATCCAAGCCGAACGCAAAACGGTTCTGGCGGAAGTTGAAAGACGTTTATACGGATGGCATTGGCCTGCAGGAACTTGGACAGCGACTTGACGAACTGGATTTCGGGCTGACTTTTGCTTACGTTGCCGGGTCTCACCACCGCGTCCTCGACTTCACCCGGACAGCCTTGCAAAACGGGCGACCAGTGATCCTGAGCTTTGCTCCGCTGAGTTGTCCTCGACAGCAACATGCCGTAGTTGCGACGGGAACGGCCGGGACGGCGGTGGCGCGCCGCTTCGTTCCGTCGGCGATCCTCGTCACGGACTCTTCGGAATCGCATCCAGGAATTGGGGCGCACAACGCTCGTCTCGAATTCTCGCCGGGTGCCAAACGCGAGCGAAGCAGCCTGTACGTCACCGCGTGGGAACGCTATCGGATCACGCTGTCCTCCGCCCTGTCCTTGCGGCTTGCAAGTACCGGATCAAAACAGCCAGACTGGAAGCCGCCGTGATCGTGCAGTGACAACCCTGGCGCGGCGACTATTCTCCTCGCGGCAGCGCCTTCATGGGTTGCTCTAGCACGCGGTCAATGAACTCATGCGGATCGGCATCCAGGGCAACGAGGACATCCAGTAACTCGATCACGTCGAGACGCCGCCCGCCGCTCTCGTATCTGGATACGTACGTTTGCGTTCGGCCAAGCCGCTCAGCTACGGCCTGCTGGTGCAAGCCACGCTGCTCGCGTAGCTCCTTGAGTCGGGCGGCGACTGCTTGGTAACGGTGATCATGGATGGGATGGGCCATAGCGGAAGTCTAGATGCGCATTTAGAATATGCTATATACGCATATGACATGTTCGACAGAGGAAGAGGCATGATGGACCTGACGATGATCTGGCTGTGTGCGGCTGTGTCTGCCGCCCTCGGCATCGCGCTCGACATGCGCCGGTTAAAAGTCAACCGGGTGGGGTTATCCCCTCCCGGCTGGGCTGTGGTGTGTGTCTGTGCTGGCGCTTTTGCAGTTGTGGCGTACCTGATCCTGCGCCGCCGCGTCTGGCGAAAGCTGATCGACGCGGCGTGGCGGTTTGTTGGCGACAGTTCGTACGCCATTGACGTCCGGCGCGAACGGCTTCGCGCGCTCTGGCACTGCGGACTTATCGGCGAAGCAGCGTTTCGGGCATGCACGCGCACGCTCGATGCCCAGTACCGCTCTACCGTGAACTGACTGCTCATTCGCCTGTGTTGCCGACCGTGCATGCGCCCGTTCCTGCATGCGGTCTGTGGATGCATCTCAACAGTAACGTTTAACCCGGTGAATCATCATGAAACTCTCACTTGCATTTCCGCTTGCCATCTTGTTTGCGGTTCCCGCCGCGCATGCGCAGATGAACCCGATTTTTAGTGCTCTGCAGTCAGTACAAAGTGCGATCACGCAAACCAGACAGTTGCTACCGCAGACGGCCGGAAGCAACGCTGCGAGCGACGCGCAACAGCCCATGAGCGGAAAAGAGAAGCAGGCGCAGGAAGACAGCGCAAGACAGGCCGCGGCCGCGCAAGCCCAAGGGCAAGCACAAATGCAGCAGCGGATGGAGGCGCAAAGAGAATCCGACCAGAGATACGGCACTGGTTCTGCTGGCTATGCCAGCGACCAAGCGGCCATCCTGGCGAGCAACCGGCGTGACGCGGAGCGCCAACAACAAACTGCAGCGCAAGCCAAGTCAATGCCGAATCCATGCCCGGGCGTAAGCCCCAAGCTCTCTGACGGTGCGTTCGTAGTGGCTTGCAAGAACGCAGGGGCAACCGAACAGCAACTGCTTGCCCGTCTTGGCGCTCTGCCGGTGATGCAGCAGGCGCTCTACGCCAACATCATTCAGGACATATACGACAACGACGTAACCGATCAGAAGAAGGGGGACGCCATTGCCAAATACGATGCCCGGTGCACGGCGCAGAACAACTGCCGACGGATTGCCTGGTGACACTTGGGACGCACATGTTCCGCCCCGCGCTTACCCAGCAACGGCGGAGAACCCGATCAATTCGAGCCCTGCCGCGTAGCTAATGAACGGCTCCACTTTTAGCACGCACGCGCAACGACGAGTTCAAATCCGAGTAAATCAATCATGGAAAGTCCATCACTAAACCCTGGCTACTGGACCGAAGGCGAATTAATGACGTTCGGATTCTGTAAAGTCGGCACGAACGTCCGAGTCGCCAAAAACTGCACCATCATAGGCATGCAAAACATATCAATCGGCGACAACGTGCGCGTCGATGGTCCGACCGTAATGTCGGCGTCAAGCGGCTACATAAAGATCGGCTCGCACGTTCACATCGGCGGCATGGCGTTTCTCGCTGGTGGCGGCGGTATCGAACTGGGCGACTTCTCTGGTTTGTCGCAAGGGGTACGTATCTACAGCACTTCGGATGATTACTCTGGTGCGGCGCTGACGAATCCGACCGTGCCAAAGGAATATCTGAACGTCAAGGTCGCGCCGGTAAACCTTGGACGTCACGTCATTGTTGGATCGGGAAGCGTCATCCTGCCTGGATGCTCCGTTGGCGAAGGAGCGTCGATCGGAGCACTGTCGCTGGTTACCAAGAGTCTCGGCCCATGGGGTGTTTACTTCGGAACTCCCGCCAGACGACTTCGCGCGCGATCGAGACAACTGCTCAAACTCGAAGAAGAGCTTATGAAAAAGCCCTAGGTGCACTGTTGCGCTGAGGAAGCGGGGCTCGCCTGTCCTCGGAAGCCTCGCGCTTCCGCCGGGAAATGTTTGACCGGTTGACTCAGGGCGTGAAGCAGACGTTCAATGTTCGCATGTGTGGCCTACGTCGCCAAGCGAAGCTTGCGCAAGCCAGTCCGATCGTGGGGGTATGCATCACTTCATGATTCGATTCCAAGACAGGCACACACGTTATTCGTGATGGTACTGTTCTCTTCGATGGACATTTCGAGCCAACTTGTCATCTGGTTTAGACCTGGAAACATCAGCATCAGGAACTCAGCAACTCCAACACTGGTGACCTTGCTCCTAAACTCGCTCGTTGAGTGAGATTGCAATAGCTCTACGGCTGTCTGGCAGAGGAACAGCATTCTTAGAGCATGTGTCGGTTGCTGCGTTCGGATAAAGAAAAGCAACTCTGGCAAGGCATGACACAGACTTGGAACGTACTCTCTGACTTCTTCGATCTCAAACAGCACGCGCCGGTCGTGATCATAGCCTTCGAAGCTGATTTCCAGCTTGCCCTGGCAGTAGTGAGCGAGTTCCTTGGTTGAGCGTAGGCGGTCGAAGAATGCGCGAGGTCTGCTCGTGTCGCGCGATTTCACTTCAGAAGCATGGATGATGAAGTGAATGTAAGTTGCTTCTGCGATAAGCTGATTTAGTTCCCAGTATTCCTTGAGGTCAGAGAGGCTATCTTGTAGCGGGGGAAGGAGCGCTTCAAGTTCTGGCTTCGCGTCATGTAGTCGATTTTCGAAAGGGATGGTCAACTTCCACCCACTTTCGTTAACTTGAGCTTGCTTTGGGACAAATGTTGACCAATAGCACGTTTCCTCGTCAGGGTGGCAAATAACAATAAGCGTTGGTACTGGATAGTTCGAGAGGTAGTTAAAGTGTTTTAGTTCGCCACGGTAAACATAGCCCCACTTATTCTTCTCTTCGAAAAACGATTTCCCGCATTTAATCTGAACCGCCAATACTTGACCAGTCACCGCCCCCTCGTCGGTAACAACCTCAATCTGTCCATCAATCCCGAAATCATGTTCCTGGTGGTTTCGCTTAAATAACCACTTGAATTTCTCGTGAACGATTCGTGAAACAATGTCGACGCCGCGTTCACCTTTCCGGGCGTTTGAAGTGAATTGGGGGAAGCCTTTAGTCAAGATACCCAACCTGTATTCAAAAGATAAAAATTTGATATCTCCAAGAGCAACTTTGAAAGCTGACGGAGGAATGCCACCCGGCTCCGTTAAGTTGCTGGGCTATTTGTATTTAGCCTACGGGCCAAGCATGCTATCGTCTACTGAGTCACGCCTCGTGTTGTGAGCGACCCGACCCGCACTGCGGCGAATTCTGCCAGTTGCCCGACATAGATTCAACGGGCGCAGTGTGTGCCTCGGCCATACTCTCGCCGGAAATCTTCAAACGACAATGTACAGAGCAACCGACCGCTCTCGGGTCGAACTGAGCCCGTTGTCGGGCTCGGTCCGTCCGAGACGGAATGGTCACACCGCCCTCCATTCGGGGAGGCAGGGTCCAGTTGCGGTCATTCGCCATAGGAACTGTTGCCGACGTTCGGGCAACTGTTCCACTCGAACAGCGGTCATTCCGACGTTGCGAGGTGGCGTCGCCACTTAGGTCGTTGCACCCGTTCGGTACCAATTCCACGAGCGACCGTTTCGAGGCAGAAAGCGGACGAAGCAATGCGAATCATCGGGGCTAGGGACACCGGCGGCTGAGACGGGTCATCCACCGTGTTAGCTCAACTTTTTTTATCGTCGTTACAAACGCGAAATACGAGAATGCAAGTAACGCAATAGCCAGGATTGCCAAGGCGATTGAAAATGCGAACATGATCGCTAACGAGCCTCCCAGGAAACTCCATACGGCAATAACTGGAATCCAGCCAAAAAGCCTAGAGCAATTTAATCGATGGATCAACTCGGCATCGCCGCCGGAAATTTTGACTACGAAGGCGAATGCCGAGCTAAATATTAGGCTGGTGCAGAAAAGGGGCTCCGCGAAAATTTTGACACTGGTCGCCCGGAGCATTTCATCGCTTGCTGAGAGCATGGCAAAAAAGAATGCCAAAGAAGCACCTCCTAATGCAGCGAAGACCCAACTTTGCGCATCTACAAAATTGCTGGTTTTAAAAAATTCTTCGTTGTATTTCACCAAGCACCTCCGGTTACTACGTCGAACGTTTGACAAGCCTAACTGGTCATCTAGAAATGATGAAGTTTTTTTAGATCGACGCCCCGGTAACTCCAACGTTGCTTACTCTTCAGCAGTTCTATCAACTTCCGACTACTTCTAGCGCGAAGCGGATAAACGTACTTTCCCACCCTTAGTCGATGAAATGTAAATATGGCTCGATGATATTTCACCGGCGCGTGATCGTCAAACGTCACATATATTACTCGATGTAGTTTCCACCAGAGAACGGCTACGCTTTTTGAAGAGGCAAATTTAGCATGGAAAATTCCCTCACCGTTGCCTGTCAATGCTTGACCGCCGGCTGGAAAAATTTTGAACCGACGACGCGTGACGTATTCTTCAATTTCAGGGTCGAACGCATATATCGATTGCCTTGAAATTTCTCCACCATCGCTTTGCTTTATTGCCTCCACGATCGCATGAATTATCCTGTAGTGCATACCGTTTTCTTTAGTAACATCCGCGAGCCAGTCCTCACCATAGGCCCTATTACAATGGAATATTTTTATCGCCATCACGGAATTCATCCGAATATTTAATGTTGTCGACTTTGTAATCGAACTATCATCAACTTGCAATCACCATTCTTGGCGATTCTTTAGGCTCTTGGCTAGTGGCGTCTATTTTAGCAAATCCGCTCGGTACCCAGACGAGTCGTGGCGCAAGAAAGAGAGTCTAGGAAACGGTGCATCACGGCGGGGGCCTCCGTTGCCGATGAATCCGTAGGACGTGCGCCCGCGCTTCATACCCGTCCTCACCGGCGGATCAGCGAAGCCCAAAAAGCGGGCATCCAAGTGAAGCGTTTAGGCGACCGCTCGTCGGCGATCGTGGGCTTTTTAGACGCAAACGGTAGTTGGATTTCGATGGTCACTGTCGCAGGCAACGGCCGGCGGGCACTGGCACGAGTCGAACAATAAACTGTGGGTCTCGGTTGTATCGAAGACATCCACACGACTTTTAAAGGTTCGTTCATCTGCGGAGAGTCCGGGCAGGAGCAGATTATCCGGCGGCATCATGCCTGCCATGAGCGCATGGTTGGATATTAGCCATTGCAAGCGGCAAGGTACGTCGAGCGGCCGCTATGTAGACATCTGTGTGTCCTTTGTGGGTCGGCCATGGTCTTACGCGCGATGCGCGGCCTAGGAGTTCACGCGTGCGGCACATCGGGTAGGGTTTGGCCAGGAGCGGTCTCTGGCAGGCGACCACTTTGGAGACGATCGATTATTGCAGATTGTTTTACCATGCCTCGCCAGCCAACCAGTGTTCGACGCGCTCGACTAAACGCTCCGCCTCGAATACACGAGTCTCGGTCTCATCATCACATAGGACTTCGTGCAGGCTGTAGGGGCCCCAGTCACACGGTGCGATGGGCGTATCGCCGTTGACATGAATGTCCGCGCCGAGAATTCGTTCGAAATCGAAGCTGAGTCCAGTGATCGGAGTGCTTCGCAGGTAGGCGCGCAGATGTGTCCAGAACAGGCCGGATTGCGGTGCAAGATCGGTCAGACTTTCAACAGATCGCACGATTGGTTGCACCTGGTCCGAACTATTTCGCCGATATGCGGTGAGAAGATATGCAGATTCATGCACGCATAGTGACGTCAGGTGCGAATATGGAAATTGGATTTCGGGGAATTCCAAAATTTCGTTTTCCTTAGTGGGGTTATAGTACGCCGCCACCTCGGTGCGCAACTGGTCATCCCGCATGGTGCTCTCGAAGGCGAATATGCCTTTAAACATCGGCGGCCCGGACCCGAACACGTGCGTGTCTGGAACATCGTTTAGCAACTGCAGTGAGTCTCGAAGCGTCTTCTTAGTTAGACGAGACTTCACTTCTATCACCGCGCGAACTGATTCAAGCGGAACCACCACCATGGAGCCTTGACGAAATACCGGTGCGAAATCCTGCTGGTCATAGATCAACACGTCTAGCTGACGTGAACATCCGAAGATGAAGCCGGTCGCTATGTGATACCGAGCAGGCAAGTGATTGCGCAACAGTTCCTGAAGCAAAAGCTCTCTATAGGTACCAATACTAGGACCATGCCGAATAATCGACGCAACTCGATTGCTGAGAGCAGTCAGTTCGTCTCCGAAGCTCGCTGCAAATGTCCGCACGCTCTCATGATCCTGTCCATCCTGAGACAATTCGATCTTGACCGAACCGAGTGCCCCAACCTGTACCTCAAAAGAGCCATTCGCGACCGCCGCCTTCAAAAGCGACTCTAGCAATCCTTCGTCCAAGAACGAGAGGCGTGGATCTTTGCGGAGCGCTGCGAGTAATTCTGAGGGAGTTGCCGCTCCTTGCCTTGCGCGAATGATCGAATGCGCCAAGTCTCTGACGTGAACGGCTATTTGGAGCAGTTTGCCCCACTTTTTCCTAGCGGATAGTCCGAATGGGATAGGAAACAGATGTTTTCGTTCGACCAGAGCGCGCCCACCTCGGGGATCGCTCATTTCGAAACATTTGCCATCGGAGCGCTCACAGCACAGCCTCTCCAAACTGTCCCACGGCACGTCCATACGGCACCATGACTCGTCGAGCGATCGAGCGGTCGGCAATGGAATCTCAGGTGTCAAAGAATCCTCTTCGGTGAAGTTATGATTACGCGCAAATCGTCGGCCGATAATATACAGGACCATTGTCGGCGACCGCGATCCAGTATCAATGGTTCGTCGCATTCCAACGGAGGATCGCCTTGAATCGCTGACCGTTCCGGGTCGGGCAGGGGGTAGTGTGCGCTTGCAAACCGGCGTCGCTTAGTCGCTGGCAAAACCATGCGCGTTTAATCGCGCTGGGCTACTTTCAATTTCGTCGGGTGTGACGCGGTGTATTCCTTAGCTCGCCCGCTGATGGGTGTCGCCGCCCAGACTAGTGACGTCCGCGTCGTTGCCACGGTCGGCAGCGGCTATACAGGAGGTAATGCTTGCCGCATGGTGGTTGCGACTGAGCTCCGCTACTCCTGCCGCATCTTTCGAAGAACCACATGTATGGTCGACAGATAGTAGTAAAACATCCAGCTTAACCAGAGCGATGCGTCATAACCGGTTTTTTGCTTTTCATTGTGATGCCTTACTCCAAAGTTGTTCGCAATGTTAAACAAATCAGCCTCGTCCTTCGACGTGATCAATTCCTTCATCTTGGGCCGCAAGTATTCCAGCACGTCAGCCAACTCACGAACTGCCTGACGGCGGTCAGCGATCGTTGCGCCATGTCTCCGATACTGCAACGTTGCCGCGGCCACGCGGCCCGAGACGTTTGCATCGTCAGACGGAATATCGGCATTAAAGATGGGTTCAAATCCTGCTTCCGGTTCGTGCAGGACCTGACCATTCGCAGAAAGCGCAAACCGCTTTTCATAGTGGGACAGTACAGCATTGATTTTTTCGCGCAAGGCCTGTTGGCCATCTCGCTTGTTAAAGGTCTCCCAATGCATCCCGCAGTCAGCATACGAATGCATCGTTCCATCGACTGGTTTTGAGACGTACTGGAAGAGAAATTCGATCATGTCGAATAGGTCATCTTCCTTGTACATCGGTGCTGCCTCCTCGATGGGCCACAATCCCTTCTTTCGGACATTCAGCAATATCTCGAGGCCGACGTCCCGTACTTTTCCATCGACGTCCCCAGCGTCAACACAGGTGAATCCGAATGCTTCATCAAAGTATCCGTCTTGCCTAAGCAGACCGAAAACCCGCGTAAACAGATCAATTACATCTGCAAGCGGGAGGCCGCTGGGATTCGGGTTGCTTCCGGTGCGAAGAGAATAATACGCATGCATATGGATCAGTGCCCGCAGTGAGCCGCGACGCAAAAGGGTCGCTGTTTCTTAATTTCGAACATCAGTCTCGCTAAACTATCGTACGACGCAGGGGGTACTTCCGTCATGGACGCTTCGTGTCTGGTTGATAGTCCAGCGCCAACGAAAGATTTTCGCCTCGTTTCGGAAAGGCTCGACTGAAATGGGTCTTGAAAGCCTCCCAATCGTCATGGGAGCGCATAAAACCAATCGTCGCGTACATATGTTGCGCGAGCGCGGGATTTCCGATGTCCTCCGTAAGCCACTGGAAGTGCTTTGCCTTTCGACGCCCATTCGCATCAACTGGGTTACGCCGCTGGAGCTCGTCTAGCACCCCCGGGCCGAGCCGGTCATAGATAAGATCGTTAATGTAATGTCCGACCACCCCCGGGCGTCGCGAGGTCCCCTTCCACTGCCAACGCTTCAGTCGGAACAGTTGCTCGAAAAACTCATCAGGAAACGTTTTGACCCATGCGGCAAGTTCTCGGCGCAAAAACTTGTCTAGGAAAGCCTGTAGGGCGTCGCGAGCACGTACATTCTGGTATCCGGTGGCTTCGTCCACCAACCCGATAATCCCCAATGTCGCAAAACCGTGCTGCAGGATCGCCGCGCGCTCAGCCAAGTATTTGTATCGAGAGTCGAGAACACCCTTCTGGTCGGCCTTTATAAGCGCGGAACATATGTCCGGGAGGATCGTTGCTTCGTAGCCGTCTGCGGGGTTTCCACCATGTGGCGGGACAAAGCGTATGGTAGAGCTTGCGCGCTTGACCAAATCATCGATTTGCACCCCGTTACGCTCTATTCGGTCCATCAAGGCGGTAATTTTTCGCTCGCCACCTCGACCTCCGCCCTTCGATATCCCGAGTGCGGCGTACAGACCGCTTTGCGATAACACGCGCGTTTCGTCCGGAAGCACGTAACAAGGGATTTCTATGTCACCTATCCGGACTGGTTTGTCGGGAGAACCATGCGTCGCCTTCGGTAAACTTTCTCCCCAACGTGCCAGCGCCGCTTTTTTCGCGATGGCGCTGCGCACTTCCGGACTAAGCGCCTTCGCTCGGGCAGCTCCGCCAATGGCTTTCGATTCGCGCATGCTTGCATCCTGTTTTAGATGCTTGCATTTATAGCACCTATTTTGCAAGCATGCAAAGCGGTTTTTCTTCATGCTTGCATTGTGCCAATGCGAAGGTATGGCGCTGCGGGCCGATTCGTCGGGATTTTTGCGTACCGCCCCGGGCAATCGCACACGCGCGTCGCGAGATCATCGACAGGGGTAGTTCGCTGGCTCATTTGGGTACACCGTAGCGAGCCATGGCTTGCGATAACCCGGAATGGATCAATAGAGTTAACCGGTGTTGAGCCACATGGTAGAATTGATCCATCAATCCAAATGATCCATGTGAGCGGCCATGCGAAAACTCTATTACGGGCGGATTTCCACCACGGACGGGCAGTCGTCTGCAAGCCAATACGAGGACGCCAGACAGCACGGTGTACACGAGAAGGACGTATTCATCGACGAGGGCGTCAGCGGTTACCACGTCGCGCCAGAAGACCGCGAGCAGTGGCGCAGGGCCGAGCATGATCTTCGGCACGGCGGCGTACTGATCGTTCGCTGGCTGGATCGCATCAGCCGCCGGTACGATGAACTGCATCGAACGATGCGCCGACTCATGGAACAGGGTGTGCGCGTTGAGTGCACGCTCAACGGCATGTGGTTCGACGGACGGGAGGAAGACCCGATTCAGAAGGCTATGCGCGACGCTGTCCTGGCATTCATGGCCGCACAAGGGGAAGCGGACTACAAGAACCGAGCGGAAATGCAGCGGCGCGGCGTGGCGATTGCGAAAGCGGCGGGAAAATACAAGGGCCGTGTGCGGTCGCACGATTACGTGGCGATCAAAACGTGGCGAGTCGAGAACGGCGCAAGCATCCGGGAAACCGCCGAGCAGTTCGGCGTCGGGACCGCGACGGTCAAGCGAGCTTGCGCGGAAGAGCTGCTCTCGTCCTGACATCGCATCCGTAACCCTTTGGAAAATTTCACATGTCGAATCGCAGACAACTTGATATAAGCCAGCGTTTGGGTGTTAGCCAATACGATGACGCCGAGCTAGTCCATTGCATCAATGAGTCTTTCCCGAAATGCCACGTTCACGGCGATGAAGTTATCTACGCCCAGGGTGATAACGCTGATTGGGAAATTAAGCTGCTCTACAAGAAAGCTCAACTAGCCGCGATCATTGGCCGCATCGATGAAGAGCAGCTTTCCCAACTCGAGAATCGGATCAAGAATGAGCTTAGCGCGCCGGTGAGGCCTGCAATCGCACAAGTCTTCATGTTCTCTCGGCTTCCAGTGGAAGGCTACATTCGCATCGATGATTGCTTTCAAATGGTGCCACCGCCATCGAGCGCACCAAAGCCCCGCTTTCTCGCTGCGGATAATCCCTTTGTCTGTCAGTTTTCTTTCCGCGAGAGCAGCGTGACGTGGCTTAACGCGTCACGCCGACATGCCAGGCAAATGGAGGTTGGGCTGCTCCTAAACCTGTTGTTGGAGTTTGGTGTACATCCGTCGCTTGGCGATGGTTCAACGTGGGTGATTCGGCCGAGCTCAACTGGAAAGCATCCGGCCTTTACCAGCGAGCTACTCCAACGTGGCTACCTTGTAGATGGCTTTGCGGGACAGTTGCCGAGCTTTTCAAACACTGACCACTTGTTCTCACTGAAGAAAACCCCGCCGGATGAGTACTACTATCAGCTTGGGATTCCGTCAGGACGTGGCCTCGAAGCGGCGACCGACACGATAGAACTTGCGCACAAGTTCTTTGCGCTCCCCGTCGATGTCCGAAAAAAATTTACTCGCTCAATGTTCTGGTTCTATCAGGGGAGCAGTTCCGTCGCCTCGTCGGTTTCCGCCGCGTACATTGCACTGATTAGTGCAATCGAGACGCTACTGCCTGCTGAACACGGCGGACCTGCTTGCGCGGCATGTGGTCGTCCTCTATCCAGGTCAGTGACATCAAGATTCGTGGAATTTATGGACCGTCACGCACCGAAGCAACCTGTCTTTGAGAGCGCTCGAAACGAGTTATACGTCGTGCGGAACAAGCTAACTCACGGCGGCATGTTGTTCATGGGTGACATGTCACTGTCAGTGATCTTAGACCCCAGGCAAGCCCGCGAGTGGGCTCTTCAGGCAGACGCGATGATGTTAGTTCGGGTCGCCTTGATCTCGTGGCTTCGAACGCAGTCTGCGCTACCCGGGTAGGAGCGTCCGAGCCACCGTCTCCCGTGTGGTAATTAAACGGGGAAATCAATCCTGATGGCAATCATCTCGTGTGCATACAATTGATTGCCACTGGATGGCCAACGTTCCGGGCGGCAAGAAATCGGACGATTGATTACCAAAGTCATTGACAGCTCTGGACCATAAACCGCATGTGCCGCCGCAAGGAAACAAGGAGGGTAAAAAATAGCCTTTGTCGCAGCGCGGAACTTTGGCGCGCCATGTGGAGCCGATTTCTATGATAATCTCCGTCTCGGCAACGGTGGTTGACACTCTCCGGTTACATCCGTGGACGCGATTCCGCTGTCCGTTCCCTCGAGAACCTTCTATATCCATCCATCGTTGCCCCAAATATGACGCAGTCTCGCCTTTTCGAACTAAGCGAAATTGACGATCTAGCGCGAGCTGTTGGCGTACCCGCTAGTCACATCGACGCATACGCGAATGCGCCGAGACAAATTGATGCATACACCGTTCTAATGATCTCCAAAAAAGGTCACAAACGGCGAGGCCAATACAGAACCGCGTTTTGGGCGGACGAAGAGTGGTTGTCACAACTACATCGCGGCGTGGCAATGATCGTCCTAAATTCGGTGGATTTTGGGGAGCACGTTCAGGGATATATAAAGAAAAGATCCATTCGAACTAATGCAGAGCATCACCTCGGCGCCAATCAGTTACTACACGCAGATATTAGTGATTTCTTTGACTCCATAACAACTGATCAAATCGCACAGAATTTAATCGCCGTCGGCGCCGCACCGGCGATGGCTTCCCTCATTGCGAAAGCATGCACCATCGATGGCCTCCTCAGGCAGGGCACTAGATGCAGTCCGATCCTCGCAAATTTGGTTTGCCGATCTCTCGATGCCGACATGATTTCACTCGCCCAGTCAGTTGGCGCAAAGTACACGAGATATGCTGATGATCTGACTTTCTCCGGGAACCAGACGCCAAGTAGCGACTCGGTTGCCGCCATAATCACTCGACACGGATTCGTAATACGTGACGGCCGCTGCTATCTTCAGCAGAAAGGCCATCGCCAATATGTAACCGGACTGACAGTTGCTGATACTGCGCAACCGCATCTTCCTAAGCGCCTAAAAGCACGCTTGCGCCTCGTAATGCATTACATCGAGAGGAATGGCATCCGGAAGCATTTCGCACGCCATTGTAGGCGCCCCGTCGCCCGCAATGCTAACGAGCTTTGGGGAATGCTCCGGTTTGCAAAATCGATCGAACCGCAGTTAGCAAGCACTTGGCTCGACCAATGGGCGACCGGTGAACGCATCGATTCGGAAAATGAGAGACAACGGCTCAAGGGACTAGCAAGCTAATTGCAACCAACTCATCCTCGCCTACCGGCACGCTAAAGCGGATTTTCGTCCCGCTTGTGTTTCTCTCCAGTTAGCACGTTTTGCGCAAATCTGATGCGGGTGCGCACATGCTCGAAGAGTGTCGTATCGCCCGAATTCGGCCGCTCCGCCAAATAATGCGCGACGGAAAAGGCTACGAGATTAGCCAACTCGACAAGAAAAGCGCCTCTTTTGTCGGCACCGGACAAAATTGGCTGCGCCAATACTGTCCTCCCGAAGCTATTCAAGACAGAAGCTCTAGCTTGACTCACCGCGGCGAGCTGATGCTCCTCGCGCCCAAGCCAGACTTTTTCAATCGCCTCGGTCTTTTTGCTCATCCTGTGAACGAGCGGCTCCTCATAAAATGCTCGTTCGACGTCGCCTATGCTTGACAGAGAATCGACACTCGCATAGTAGACGTAACCAGAGAATGGCGTAACAGCGAGCCTGCTCATTAGCTTGGTGCGAGCGCCCGGCTGAAGGAAGAGCGTGCGCAAATCCATTCCCGACGCCGACTCCCGCAACGACTTTGGAGCCAATGGGTCGCACGCGACCATATCACGCCAAGAAGAAATTTCGTCGATCAAGGACGATGGCGAATCAGTTACTACGAAAGCCGTCGCCGCAAAGCCTCCTTGCTCGCTGTGTAGGCCATATTCCCCAATAGCCAACTGCGTCATTCGAGGTTGCTTGACCAGCGCCCCGGCAGGAATTCCCTTTGAAGCGTGGCCAGTCTCAGACTCAACGCTCGGTTCAACCTCCCCTTTCACATCGCCGACAAATCGCCCGTCCGAGCCTCCGTGCGACATTTCATCAACCAACTGGGAATTCACCACATCAGCAAGAAATTTCTTCAGCGAGACGTGTATCTGCGCAGATCTGTTCTCAGGCTTGGCGATGCTGAAGTGATCTGCAGCAAGGGGAATTGCCACGGTTGAAGGCACATGAGGCTCGGCACTCTCGGGCAGCACAACCATCGTAACGGGTAGCCGCGGAATGAACCTATACCACCTAGGAAAGCAGACGGGTTGGGTTTCGTAAAAGCTCCGGACCTGAAAACGATATTTCGCTTGGGCGGCACGAAACTGATAGTTCAGTTGGCTCAAGTGCACGCTCCGCGCCTGGAGATCGCTTACCTGGTCGTTGATCTGGAAGAGGCGCTTAAACGGGCTCACCGCCGTCACCGCATTGGCAATATCCGAGCCCAGATGAGGCGTTGCGACAAACACCACGCCAGCGATTTGCCTCAAAAAATCCTGATTCGGCTGAACACCATGCGTCTCAGCATTGACGATTACCGATTTGATTACCAAACCACCAAGGCTGTGCCCAACTAGCACCAATCGCTGACCGGCTAGCCTTGGCTCACTGGTTATGCGGTCGAGAACAGAAGTACCCTGCCTCAATAGCGGCATTGCCCCGCCAGACCATCCTGATGCCTTGGCGTCATACCCCAGCACCCATATAGAACAATCAACATCCTCTCCCACCCAACGTGGCCAGAGTGTCGTATGGTCCTTCTTGTTATGCATCCACGTCTCTTCCGCGTGGCCATTAAGTCCATGAACGAAAATTACGTGGAGACGCTCTTCCGATTTCGATTCGTGGATGCGTCTAAGGTCTGCCATTCTTGTTTTCCTTACGCCCGAAGCACGGCCATCGCAACGATTTAGCTGATGGGAACCAGAGTTGCGCGATCATATCCCGCGACTTTGCGTTTGATAGTCGAATTGTAAGTCAAAATACAAAAAGCCCCGTAGATCATTGAATCTACGGGGCTTTTTGAAGAATTTTGGCGGAAAGGGTGAGATTCGAACTCACGGTACCCCTAAAGGTACACTGGATTTCGAGTCCAGCGCATTCGACCACTCTGCCACCTTTCCGGGTTTTCCAACTCACAAAACTCACAACAGCGAGGCTGTTTCGTCAGATCCAAGCGGGTCGTTGCTTGGGAGAGAAAGATTATAGAACAGCTGAATTCGATTTCCAAGCCCCTCTGACAAAAAATCTTCAAAGAGGCCCGTCAATCGAACCAACGCAGTAGCAGTTTCAGCCTGCCGCGACTTCCAGCCGTTCCACGCCGCCCAGATAAGGCCGCAGCGCCGCCGGCACCGTGACCGAGCCATCCGCGTTCTGGAAGTTCTCCAGCACCGCGACCAGCGTCCGGCCAACAGCGAGACCCGAGCCGTTCAGCGTATGCACCAGCTCCGGCTTGCCTTGCGCATTGCGATAACGCGCCTGCATCCGGCGCGCCTGGAACGACTCCGTATTCGAGCAGCTCGAAATCTCGCGATAGGTATTCTGCGCGGGCAGCCAAACCTCCAGGTCATAGGTCTTGGAAGCCGAGAAACCCATGTCGCCCGTGCACAGCGTAATCACGCGGTACGGCAACTCGAGCTTCTGCAAGATCGTCTCTGCATGGCCGACCATCTGCTCGAGCGCGTCATACGACGTTTCCGGCGCGACGATCTGCACCATCTCGACCTTGTCGAACTGATGCTGGCGGATCATGCCGCGCGTGTCGCGGCCATACGAGCCCGCTTCCGAGCGGAAGCACGGCGAATGCGCGGTCAGCTTGATCGGCAGCGCGCTCGCTTCGACGATGCTGTCGCGCACCGTGTTCGTCAGCGAAATTTCCGACGTCGAAATCAGATACTGCGTGACCGTGTTCTCGCCACCGCCCTTCTCGACGCGGAACATGTCGTCGGCAAATTTCGGCAGTTGGCCGGTGCCGTACAGAATCTCCGGATTCACGATGTACGGCGTGTAAATCTCGGTGTAGCCGTGCTGCTGCGTATGCGTGTCGATCATGAACTGCGCGAGCGCACGGTGCAGCCGCGCAATCTGTCCGCGCAGCATCGTGAAGCGCGCGCCCGAGAGCTTTGCGCCGGTCTCGAAGTCGAGGCCGAGCGGCGTGCCGACATCGACGTGATCCTTCACCTCGAAGTCGAACTGACGCGGCGTGCCCCAGCGGCGCACTTCGACGTTGTCGACTTCGTCCTTGCCCGCCGGCACGCTTTCGTGCGGCAGGTTCGGCACGCCGAGCAGCAGGTCGGACAGACGCTTCTGGATATCGTCGAGCTGAGCCGCCGATGCCTTCATCGCGTCGCCGAGGCCGCCCACTTCAGCCATCACCGCCGAAGTATCCTCGCCCCGCCCTTTCATCGCGCCGATCTGCTTCGACAGGCTGTTGCGGCGCGCCTGCATTTCTTCGGTACGGGTCTGGGTGTCGCGGCGTTCCGCTTCGAGCGCGGTGAACGCCGCCACGTCGAGGGTATAGCCGCGGTCGGCGAGGCGCTTCGCGACGCCGTCGAGGTCTTTGCGCAGCAGCTGAATGTCGAGCATGAGATGGGGCGGGTGTTCGTTGTATGAAGGTGGGATTTTAGCGCACCGGCGCGGGCGGCCGGTACGTTAGATGGGCAAGGCGCGCGGAATGCGGCCGCGGCCGCGGAACGCGCCGCGCAAACGCTCAGCCCTCGGTCAGCCCTTTTTAGGCTTGTTCTCGCTGCGCCACCGCGCGTCCAGTTCGGCCAGACGCGCCATCTTGTCGCCGATCTTGCCTTCGAGACCGCGCGGCGTCGGCTCGTACCAATGCGGGTCGCGCATGTTGTCCGGCAGATAGGTTTCGCCGGCCGCATACGCATCCGGTTCGTCATGCGCATAGCGGTATTCGTGACCGTAGCCGAGTTCCTTCATCAGCTTGGTCGGCGCGTTGCGCAGATGCACCGGCACGCTGCGCGACTGGTCCTTGCTGACGAAACGGCGCGCCTCGTTGTATGCGTTGTACCCGGCGTTCGACTTCGGCGCGACCGCCAGGTAGATGATCGCCTGCGCCAGCGCCAATTCGCCTTCGGGCGTGCCGAGGCGCTCGTAGGTTTCGGCGGCATCGAGCGCGATACGGGCCGCGCGCGGATCGGCCAAGCCGATGTCTTCCCACGCCATCCGCACGATGCGTCGCGCGAGATAACGCGGGTCCGCGCCGCCGTCGAGCATCCGGCAGAACCAGTACAGCGCGCCATCCGGGCTGCTGCCGCGCACCGATTTATGCAGCGCGCTGATCTGGTCGTAGAATGCGTCGCCGCCTTTGTCGAAGCGGCGCAGATTCTCCGCGAGCGCGCTGCCGAGCAAAGCGCCGTCGATTTCCGTGGTCTTCTGCTGTGAGGCCGCGCGCGCAACGATTTCGAGGTTATTGAGCAGCTTGCGGCCGTCGCCGTCGGCGGAACCGATCAGCGCGTCGCGCGCTTCGTCGGTGAACGTGAGGCCGCCGAGTTCTTTCTGCGCGCGCTCGAGCAGTTCACGCTGCTCTTCGTCGGTGAGGCTTTTCAGCACGTAGACCGCGGCTCGCGAAAGCAACGCGCTATTCACCTCGAACGACGGATTCTCGGTCGTCGCGCCGACGAACACGAACAGCCCCGACTCGACGTGCGGCAAGAACGCGTCTTGCTGACTCTTGTTGAAGCGATGCACTTCGTCGACGAACACCAGCGTCTGATGCCCGTTCGCGCGATGAATCTGCGCGGTCTCGACGGCTTCGCGGATATCCTTCACGCCGGAAAGCACCGCGGACAACGCGATGAACTCAGCGTGAAACGCGTCGGCCATGAGCCGCGCGAGCGTGGTCTTGCCGACGCCGGGCGGGCCCCAGAGGATCATCGAATGGGCTTCGCCGGATTCGAATGCGACCCGCAGCGGCTTGTTCGGGCCGAGCAGGTGCGTCTGGCCGATCACTTCGTCGATATTGCGGGGCCGCAGGCGTTCGGCGAGCGGAACATTGGCACGGGTTTCTTCAAACATGACGTTTTGGGGATAATCTCGGCTTTTCCGGACGCTGTCCGTATGAAGGCGGCGTGCTGCCGGATGAGCAAAGCCGGCACGCAAAGGTGCGGGCAACGTCCCGCATTATGACAGTGACGGCGCCCGGGCGACGGACGCGCGGATCGGGCTGCCGCGTTTGCGCGGCAAATCCAGCTAAAAAATCAGACAACATCAGAAGCAACGTCTGCAACGCTGCCCGCACTTGCGATCGGCGCGGTGTGTTATCTGGCGTTCGTATCGGCTCGAAAGACTGCATACGCTTAGGTTTCCAAACTCACCACGACAAACAGAAAAGGCCTGAATTTGCAGGCCTTTTCCTTTCACGCAGCATCAACGTTCGTCAGTTCAACGCGTAGAGGCGCGATACTCGACACCCGGCAACACGCACAGCAATTCGAAGGCGAGATTCGCGCCGAGCAACGCGGTCGTGCCGAACGGATCATACGGCGGCGCCACCTCGACCAGATCGCAGCCGACGATGTTCAGCCCGTGCGAGCCGCGAATGATTTCCAGCGCCTGCGGCACCGTCAAACCGGCGATTTCCGGCGTGCCCGTACCCGGCGCGAACGCCGGATCGATCCCGTCGATATCGAACGTGATGTACACCGGAGCGTCGCCCATCCGTTCGCGCACGCGCGCCATCAACGGCACCAGCGACTGGTTCCAGCACGCCTCGACCTGCACGACTTCGAAGCCCTGATCGCGGCACCAGTCGAAATCTTCCGCGGCGTAGCCGGTGCCGCGCAGACCGATCTGCACGACGCGGTCGCAATCCAGCAAACCCTCTTCCACCGCGCGGCGAAACGGCGTGCCATGCGCGATCTTCTCGCCCATCATCGTGTCGTTGACGTCCGCGTGCGCGTCGACGTGAATCAGACCGACCTTGCCGTGCTTGCGATGAATCGCGCGCAGGATCGGCAGCGCGATCGTGTGGTCGCCGCCCAGGGTGATCGGCTTGCAATCGTGCTGGAGGATTTCGTCGTACGCGGTTTCGATGCGCTTGATCGAATCGTGCAGGTTGTACGGATTGATCGCGACGTCGCCGATATCGGCCACGCGCAGCGAATCGAACGGCGCGGCGCGCGTGGCCATGTTGTACGGGCGCAGCAGCACCGATTCGCTGCGGATCTGGCGCGGCCCGAAGCGCGCGCCGGTGCGGTTCGAGGTGCCGAGATCGAACGGCACGCCGACGAAACAGGCGTCGAGCCCTTCGGCCGAGCCGACGTTCGGCAGCCGCATCATCGTCGCGATGCCGCCGCAGCGGGGCATCGCGTTGCCGGACAGCGGTTGCGGCCGTTCGCCGGCTTCGGGGGAAATGAAGGAGGAAGTATTCATCGTGTCTCGGCAATGAAAAGGGGCACTAAGCCAATAGGGTGCAACCGGCTGAGGGAAAAGCACCTTGCCGGGCGAATCTCGATTCTTGAGCAGTTTTCGCGAAGTTAAAATACGAACAGAATAAACTTAACATCGATCCTTAACGATGTATCCCGATGTATGTTCTCCCAACTCACCGATCTCGACCTGCGCCTGATCCGCGTCTTCCTTGCCATCGTCGACGCCGGCGGCGTCTCGCCGGCCCAGGCGACGCTCAACATCGGCCAGTCGACCATCAGCACACAGCTCGCCACGCTGGAAACGCGTCTTGGCTACCGGCTCTGTGAGCGCGGCCGCGGCGGCTTCAGCCTGACCGCGCGCGGCGAGCAGTTCATCGACGCGGCCCGCACACTGTTGTCCGCGGTCGATACCTTCGGCATGCAGGCGCGCAATGTCGGCCGCAAGCTGGTCGGCACGCTCGATATCGGTATGATCGGCCACACGCCCGTATCGGCGAGCGCGCGCATCAGCGACGCGATCGGCCGGTTTCGCGGGCGCGATCAGTCGGTGCGGTTTTCGATTCTGGTGCGCTCGCCGGGCGAGCTGGAAGAGCTGTTGCTCAATGGCCGGATTCAGATCGGCATCGGCTATTTCTGGCACCGCGTGCCGTCGCTCGAATACACCGAAGTGTTCGCCGAAGATCAGTTCGCGTATTGCGCGAAAGGGCATCCTTTGTTCACTTCGGCCGGTGAGGTGTCGCCCGCTGAAGCCGCGGCTCACGAATGGGCGTGGCGCAGTTATCCGTTGCCCGAGGCAGAGAGTTCGACCACGCCGCAGAACGTCACCGCCGTCGCGGACAACATGGAAGCGGTCGCGATGCTGGTGTTGTCAGGCCATCATCTCGGCTATTTGCCGGGGCATTTTGCGGCGCCGTTCGTCAAGCAAGGTTTGCTCGCCGCGTTGAACCCGGCAAAGATGCGTTACCGCGTCGCGTTTCATATGGTCACGCGGGCCCGGCAGCATCGCACGGATATCGTCGAGGCGTTTATCGACGATATGAAAGCCGCTCATCCGGTTCAGGCGCTGGAAGTGGATGAGTAACAGTACTGCACCGGGTACTGCGCAGCACATGCCGCGAACAAAAAAACCGCGCATTGGATGCGCGGTTTTTTTCATTGCGTAGCCAGGTGTGCGGGTTATCCGTGGATCACGTCCGCGCCCTTCGGCACCGTGAACTTGAACGCATCCGCCGGCAACGGCGGGTTCTTCTGAATGTTGGAGAACGTCAGCAATGTGACGTTGCCGAACACGTCGTGCAATTCCATCGCTTCGAGATTGCCGTCCTTGAAGCCAATGCCGACGCGCTGGAATTGCGTGTCTTTTGCCTTCGGCGTGAGTTCGAGCCAATCGATGCCGGCCTTCACGCCCGCATCGCGCAGCGTGAAGTTCTTGTCCAGATCGTTGCTGCCGAACAGGATCGCGGCCGGGCTCGCGCCGAGCGCGCCGCCAAGGCTGCGCACCGTGACCTGATTCAGATCCTTGTCGTACACGTAGAGCTTGTCGCCGTCGGCTTGCAGCAGTTGCGCATACGGCTTCTCGTATTGCCAGATGAACTTGCCGGGACGCGCGAACGTGAAGGTACCGCTCGACGTGCCGCTCTTGCCGCCGCCCGTCGACAATACGCCGCTCGCACCGCTTGCGCCCTGCTGCGCCTTGCTCGGCGCACGCACTTCCTGCTGCACAAAGGTGCCGCGCGCCGAGTGGACTTGCGCGACGAACGCCTTCAATTGCTCGGTGCCGCTCGCGAATGCCTGCGACGCGACCAGCATCGACGCGCCGATCGCCACACTGCCGACGCCACGCACGATCGTACGAGCGAGTTGGCCGAAACGGCTGGACTGGACACGCTGTCGAGCGTGCTGCTGCGCGAATGGCTGCATGTAGTTTTCTCCCTTGATTGAATTCGTTTGGCGGTTCCGGCGGCCGGTAGCCGGGAATCCGGCCGGCGCACGATGAGCGGCAATCGCCGGGACGGCAAGCCCAACGCGCGAACCCTTGGGAATCAGCTTAAGCAACGACTCTTAAACGACGCTTATGCCGCCTCGGCCGATTCCGCCGGCTCGTTCCGCGAGGCTGATTTCGCCAGGCCCGTTCGACTGGATTTATTCCGCTTCCCGCGCCGGCGCCAGAATCTCGCGGTTGCCGTTCGACGACATCGCCGACACCACGCCCGAGTTCTCCATCTGCTCGAGCAGGCGCGCCGCGCGGTTATAGCCGATGCGCAAATGCCGCTGCACCAGCGAGATCGACGCGCGGCGGTTCTTCAGCACCACATCGACCGCCTGGTCGTATAAGGGGTCCGACTCGCCGTCGCCTGCGCCGGTTCCGCCGGCGCCTGCGGAGCCTTCGTCGCCCTCGCCCGTCGCACCGCCTTCGAGAATGCCCTCGATATAGTTCGGCTCGCCCTGCTCCTTGAGCTTATCGACGACGCGGTGCACTTCGTCGTCCGACACGAACGCGCCATGCACGCGTACCGGTAAGCCGCTGCCCGGCGGCAGATACAGCATGTCGCCCATGCCGAGCAGCGATTCCGCGCCCTGCTGGTCGAGAATCGTGCGCGAGTCGATCTTCGACGACACCTGGAAAGCCATCCGCGTCGGCACGTTGGCCTTGATCAGGCCGGTAATCACATCCACCGACGGACGCTGCGTGGCCAGAATCAGATGGATGCCGGCCGCGCGCGCCTTCTGCGCGATCCGCGCGATCAGCTCTTCGACTTTCTTGCCGACCACCATCATCAGGTCGGCGAGTTCGTCGATCACGACGACGATGTTCGGCAGCCGCGTAAGCGGTTCCGGATCGTCCGGCGTCAGGCTGAACGGATTCGGCAATTTCTCCTCGCGCTTCGCGGCTTCGTCGATCTTGTTGTTGTAGCCGGCGAGGTTGCGCACGCCCATCTTGCTCATCAGCTTGTAGCGGCGCTCCATTTCGGCCACCGCCCAGTTCAGCGCGTGACCGGCCTGGCGCATGTCCGTGACCACCGGACACAGCAGGTGCGGAATGCCTTCGTAGACGCTCATTTCGAGCATCTTCGGATCGATCAGGATCATGCGGACCTGTTCGGCGCTCGCCTTGTAGAGCAGCGACAGGATCATCGCGTTGATCCCCACCGACTTGCCCGAACCGGTGGTGCCGGCCACCAGCAAGTGCGGCATCTTCGCAAGGTCGGCGCACACCGGCTTGCCGCCGATATCCTTGCCGAGACCCATGGTCAGCGGCGAAGCCGCATCCGCATACACCGCCGAGCCGAGAATCTCCGAGAGGCTCACGGTCTGGCGGCGCTGGTTCGGCAACTCCAGGGCCATGTAATTCTTGCCCGGAATCGTCTCGACCACCCGGATCGACACCAGCGACAGCGAGCGCGCCAGGTCCTTGGCCAGACCGACGATCTGGCTGCCCTTCACGCCCGTGGCCGGTTCGATTTCATAACGCGTGACAACCGGACCGGGATAGGCCGCGACCACGCTCACTTCGACGCCGAAGTCCTTGAGCTTTTTCTCGATCAGCCGCGACGTGAATTCGAGCGTGTCGGCGGAAATGGTTTCCTGCGCGGCCGGCGCCGCGTCCAGCAGCGAGATCGGCGGCAAGGTGGAATCGCCCGGCAGGTCCGTGAACAGCGGCACCTGGCGCTCTTTCTCGACACGCTCCGATTTGGCCGGCGTGACCACCGGCGGCACGATCATGACCGGCTCGTGCTCCTCGATCCGCACACGGCCCTTCTCGACCTTGCCTTCGCGCTTGACCGCCGCAGCTTCGCCCAATTTACGGTCGCGGCCCGCCTCGCGGCGCAGCTTGGCGAACGTGACCGCCGAAATGATCGATTCACCGACCTTTTCCGACACCGACAGCCAGGAAAAACGGAAATACAGCGACAAACCGATTCCGAGCACGATCAGCAGCGCCAAAGTGCCGCCCGTGAAGCCCAGCGCGTGCGACACCCCGCGCGCGACCGCCTCGCCGATCACACCGCCCGGCGCGCGCGGCAACTGCACGTTCAGCGACCACATGCGCAGCGCTTCGATACCGTCGCAGGCGAGCAACACCAGCACGAAGGCTAACGCGTCCGCGAGCCAGCCGGTGTCGCGCGGCGTGTCCTCCTGAAGGTCCTCGTTACGGGTGATACGGCGGTAATTGGCGGAGATATGGCGCCCGAGCAGCACGATCCACCAGTAGGCGGACAGCCCGAACAGCAGCAGCAAGATGTCCGACGTCCATGCGCCGACGCGGCCCGCCCAGTTGGCGATATGGTCGACCTGCGCGGCGTGCGTCCAGCTCGGATCGCGCCGGCTGTAGCTGACGAGCGCCATCAGCAGGAACACGCCGAGCGCCACCTGCAAGATCCAGCGGATTTCGGTGAAAAGGCGCGACATGCGGTGCGGCAATGCCTGCGCGCTCGCGGAATAGGGAGCTTTTGCCATTGATCCTGTTGCTTGTGTGGCCAATTCGCGGCCGGAGTCGCGGCCCAAGCGGCGCCCCGCGCGGCTTCAGGCCCGGTCCCGGCTAGCGGGGACTTCGATCCGGGCTATTGTAAACGCAGTGCCGGATGCAAGGCTGTAAATGACGGTAACTTGGCCGACTGGCCAGGCAACCGCCTAGGCAACGGCCGTCCCGGCGAGTCCGAATATGCCGGCGAATGCCTGAGCGCACCTGCGCGCGCCGGAACGGGCGTACGAAGAATGCCCGCAGAATGCCTGCAGGCTATCGCGGCGATCAGAAAGCTTCATAGAGCAGGCCGGCTTGCCGGCCTTTATAATGGCGCCCTGATACCCAACTACAGTTTCAGCTCAAGTCGCGCGGCCTCGCATGGGCGAGCCCGGCGCCGTATAAGGATTTCGATCATGCCCGCATCTTCCACGAAACACGCCAAGGTTCTGATTCTCGGTTCCGGTCCCGCCGGCTATACGGCTGCGGTCTACGCGGCGCGTGCCAACCTGTCGCCGGTGCTCATCACGGGTCTGGCCCAGGGCGGCCAGCTGATGACCACGACCGACGTCGAAAACTGGCCGGCCGACGCCAACGGCGTGCAAGGCCCGGAACTGATGACGCGCTTTCTGGAGCACGCCGAGCGCTTCAACACCGAAGTCATCTTCGACCACATCCATACGGCCAAGCTGGATGAGAAGCCGATCCGCCTGATCGGCGATTCGGGCGAGTACACCTGCGACTCGCTGATCATCTCGACCGGCGCGTCGGCGCAGTATCTCGGCCTGCCGTCCGAAGAAGCGTTTATGGGCAAAGGCGTGTCGGCCTGCGCCACCTGCGACGGTTTCTTCTACAAGCAACAACATGTGGCCGTGATCGGCGGCGGCAATACCGCGGTCGAGGAAGCCCTCTATCTTTCGGGCATCGCCAAAAAGGTGACCGTGATCCATCGCCGCGACAAGTTCCGCGCCGAGCCGATCCTGATCGACCGTCTGCTTGCGAAGGAAAAAGAAGGCGTGGTGGAAATCAAGTGGAACCACACGCTCGACGAAGTGACCGGCGATCAATCCGGCGTGACCGGCCTGCGCATCAAGCACACGCAGACCGGCGACACCACCGACATCGCCTTGCAGGGCCTGTTCGTCGCGATCGGCCATAAGCCGAACACGGACATTTTTGCAGGCCAGCTGGAGATGAAGAACGGCTACATCATCACCAAGGGCGGCCTGAACGGCTTTGCAACGGCCACCAGCGTGCCGGGCGTGTTCGCCGCGGGCGACGTGCAGGATCACGTCTATCGTCAGGCGATCACCAGCGCGGGCACCGGCTGTATGGCCGCGCTCGACGCGCAACGCTATCTGGAAACCATCGACGGGATCGGCGAGCACGTGATGAGCGCGGAAGCCGAGCGCTGATCCGCGACGGTAAAATAGCGGTTGGGCGTGGCCCGGCCGCTCGCTGTATCGAAAAGGCCGCGGCTGACAAGCCAGCGGCCTTTTTTGCGTCCTTCGCTTTGCGTCCGCTGCTTTGCGCTTGCTGCTCTGCGTCCTTTGTGCCTTGCTGCTGAACCGACGCACCGCGACACGGTTCAAAGCGAGTGCGGCGTTGCGTGATCGATCTACTTTTCCGCGTGTATTAGCGATATGCCGAAGAATCAGCCTCATCCGAGCGAACCGAAACGCCCGCGTGCCGTTGCCAGGCCCGAGGTGGCTGCGCCCAGCCCGGCCGCGCCCGTCGTCACACCGAAGCTCGACCCCGCAGCGGGTCTTGCCGGGCTCGGCGCGCTGCGCGACGCATTGAAGGGCGAGGCGCAACGGCGTGAAAGCGAACGCGCGGCAGTCGCGGCGGCGCAACGCGAGGCCTCCGCGGACGCCGATCTGTTTCGCCGCGAGATCGGTGCGGTTGCGCCGTTAGCCGCGCCGCCGCGCGCTACGCTACCGCGCAATCCGCCGTCGCCGATGCCGGTTCAAACCAGACTCGACGAAGAAGCCGTACTGCACGAAGCGATCTCCGATGAGTTCGACCCCGAAGTGCTGCTCGAAACCGACGAGACGCTGTCTTATTGCCGGCCAGGCGTGAGTCAGGACGTCGTGCGGAAACTGCGGCGCGGCGATTGGATCGTGCAGGCGCAAATCGATCTGCACGGCATGCGGCGCGAGGAAGCGCGCGAGGCGCTGGCCGAATTCATTCGCGAATCGGTGAAGCGCGGCTTGCGGTGTTTGCGCGTGATTCACGGCAAGGGCTTGGGGTCGGTCGGTAAAGAGCCGGTGCTGAAGGGCAAGGTACGGGCGTGGCTCGTGCAGAAAGCCGAGGTGATCGCGTTCTGTCAGGCGCGCCCTCACGACGGCGGCGCGGGCGCGGTGGTCGTGCTGCTACAGCCGGGCGCATCGCCGGCTCACGCCAGGTCCTGACGGAGTCCCGATGATCCATCCGAGGCTGACGCTCGCGCTGACCATCATGGAGGCGCTGGCTATTTTCGCGTACGCGATTTCCGGTTTCATCGAAGCGAGGACGCGACGACTCGATGCAGTGGGGACTTTTCTGGTGGCGATCGCCACGGCCTTCGGCGGCGGGACGTTGCGCGACGTGCTGCTGGAGCGCCGGCCCTTTTATTGGGTCGAGCATCAGGATTATCTGATCGCCATTTTTGTGATGTCGCTGTTTGCGCCGACGTTGCTGAAGATGACTTCGCGGTTGTTGTCTGAACGTGTGCTGCTGATTGCCGATGCGGTCGGGCTTGGGTTGTTCAGTATCGCGGGGACCTCGATCGCGCATGACGCGCAGATGCCGTGGTTCACGTCCGTGATGATGGGGGTGCTGACCGGCGTGTTCGGTGGCGTGATCCGCGACGTGCTCTGCAATGAAGTGCCGCTTATTTTGCGCGATTCGCGGCCGTATGCGACTTGTGCTTTTGTCGGGTGCTGGTTGTATGTGGCGCTTGATTACGTCAATCTCGATACGGTTTATAGCGTGCTGATCGCTACCGGGTTTATTTTGCTCGCCAGATTGGTGACGTTCAGGTTCGATGTGCGGTTGCCGCACTGATTCTTGTTTGCCTACGGCGCGGCAAAGTCTTCGCGCTGCGGGGGCCGTCGGCGGCGCCCCGGCGAAGCGCCGCGCAGAAAACGACTTCGCCGGTGTCGATTTCTCCCCGCGTCATTCGTCGTCGGATAAAGCGGCCCTGCCGGCGGCCGTTACTCCCGCCGTTACTCCTGCTCAATCGAAAAGGTGATCACGATGACTCTGAAGCTCTACGCCCACCCGTTCTCGTCGTACTCCCAAAAGGTCCTGATCGCGCTGTACGAAAACGGCGCGGCATTCGATTTTCGCGTTCTGTCGCACGACGACCCGCAAATCATGGCCGAATTCGCGGCACTGTGGCCGCTCAAGCGCTTTCCCGTGCTCGTCGACGCCGGCCGCACCGTGACGGAAGCCACCACCATCATCGAATACCTCGGCCTGTATCATCCCGGCCCCGTGGCGCTGCTTCCAGCGAGCCCCCGCGCCGCGCTCGAAGTCCGCAGCATGGATCGCTTGTTCGACAACTACATTTCGACACCGCAGCAAAAGATCGTCTACGACAGTCTGCGGCCTGAGACGGAGCGTGACGTCCGCGGCGTCGCCGACGCACGCGCGATGCTCGATACGGCCTACGGCTGGCTCGACAAAACCATGGCGGAACGCGAATGGGCCGCCGGCGACACGTTCAGCCTCGCCGACTGCAGTGCCGCCCCCTCCCTGTTTTATGCCGACTGGACGCATCGCATCGGCCCAGCGTTCCCTCACGTGCTCGCCTACCGGCAACGACTGCTGGCGCGCCCGTCATTTGCGCGCGCCGTCGACGAAGCACGCCCCTATCGCCCGCTATTCCCGCTCGGCGCACCCGATCGGGATTGACCACATCGAACCGACCGCGCGCTTCCGGTGCGCCGCCCCGCGCGCCAGCATGGACGCGACAGGGACCCAAGCGCGGACGCAACCGCGGACGCAAACGCGGACCCAACCGCGGACCCAAGCGCGGACCCAACCGCGGACGCATCGGCTTGCGCGGCTTGCCACAACAATCCTGTCAACCTATACACTTCAATTCGAAAACACCTTCCGCCAATCACTGACAAGGCATAGATATGGACCGTTTCGAGGCGATGGAGATATTTACGCGTGTGGTCGACGCCAACAGCTTCTCCAAAGTATCCGAATCGCTCGACCTGCCCCGCGCCAAAGTAAGCCGCACGATCCAGGCACTGGAAGAACACGTCGGCGTACGGCTCCTGAACCGTTCGACGCGCCAGGTCAGCGTCACCGAAGACGGCGCGCTGTTTTATGAGCGATGCGTGCGCATCCTCGCCGAAGTCGCCGACGCGGAGTCTTCGCTGTCGAACAAGCGAGAAAACCCGAGCGGCACGATTCGCGTCGATACGTCCGGCACGCTCGCCCGCGTACTGCTGCTTCCCGCGCTCGACGATTTCTACCGGCAATACCCCGAGATCGACGTGCGGCTCGGGCTGGCGGACCGCAATATCGACCTGATTCAGGACGGCGTGGACTGCGTGATCCGCATGGGTACGCCGGAGGAGTCGAGTCTCGTGGCGCGGCGCATCGGCAACGCGCGGATCGTCACCTGCGCGTCGCCCGCCTATCTGGACAAATACGGCACGCCGACCACGCTGGAAGAGCTCAGCGAGCATCGCGCGGTCAACTACGTTTCCGCGCGCAGCGGCAAGACCTTCCCGTTCGAGTATCAAGTCGGCGGCGAGCTCGTTAAGGTCACGATGAAAAGCGTGCTGGCCGTGAACGACGGTACGGTCTACATGTGCGCGGGCGCGCTCGGACACGGCATCATCCAGCCGTCGCGCTTCATGGTCGCCGATCTGATCGAACAAGGCGCGCTGCAGGAGATACTCACGTCGTACGCCAGTCCGCCCACGCCGCTGTCGATTCTCTACGCGCATCGCCGTAATCTGAGCTCACGGCTGCGCGCGTTCATCGACTGGGTGACCGAACTGGCGCGCAACAATCCGGACCTGCGCAGCGCCGACGAGCACTAGCAAACCAAAGAAAAAGCCCCACACGTTTCACGACGCGTGGGGCTTTTTCAAACCGGATCGCTCAGCCAACCGCCTGTTGTCAGGCAAGCCGCTCTTCGTTGGCGGGATCGAACAGCACCGCCTTCGACGCATCGAACAACAGCGTCGTGTTCGACAACGGCTGCGGATTCGAAGCCGGGTGCACCCGGCTCACGATGCGCTTGCCGTTGACCTGCGCGAACACCAGCGTGTCCGGGCCGGTCGGCTCGATCACGTCGACCTTCACTTCGATCGGCTGCAACTTCGCGTGGTCGCCATGCGCGCCGCGCGCGTCGGTGATCCGCTCCGGGCGCAAGCCGAGGATCACGTCGCGCCCAAGATGCGACTTCACCTTCGCGGAGTCGAAAGGCAGGTTCAGGACATTGCGCGCCACGCCCGTATCCAGCTCGATGCCGACGCCCGCGCCCTGCTCCACCAGCGTGCCCTGAATGAAGTTCATCGGCGGCGCGCCGATGAAGCCGGCCACGAACAGATTCGATGGCGAGTCGTAAATTTCTTGCGGCGCGCCGAACTGCTGGACGATACCGTCTTTCATCACCGCGATGCGGTCGCCGAGCGTCATCGCTTCGATCTGATCGTGCGTCACGTAGACGATCGTCGTGCCGAGGCGTTGATGCAGCAGCTTGATTTCCGAACGCATCTCGATACGCAGTTTCGCGTCCAGATTCGACAGCGGTTCGTCGAACAGGAACATCACCGGATCGCGCGCCAATGCACGGCCCATCGCCACGCGCTGACGCTGGCCGCCGGACAGCTGGCCCGGCTTGCGGTCCAGCAGATGTGTGATCTGCAGCGTGTTCGACACACGATCGACGATCTGCGACTGTTCGTTCTTCGGCACCTTGCGGATGTTCAGCCCGAACGAGATGTTCTCGCGCACTGTCATCGACGGATACAGCGCGTACGACTGGAACACCATCGCGATGTCGCGATCTTTCGGCGACAGGTTGTTCACCGTCTTGCCGTCGATCTGGATCTCGCCCTTGGTCACGGTCTCGAGGCCGGCGATCATGTTGAGCAGCGTCGACTTCCCGCAGCCCGAGCCGCCGACGAGAATCAGGAACTGGCCGTCTTCGATGTCGATATTGACACCCTTCAGAACCGGCACCCCATTCGGGTAAGTCTTGTACACGTCACGGATGGAAAGGCTTGCCATGCTGTGAATCCTCTTGTCTCTGGTACTGCTTGAAAACGTCTTGTCGGGTAACGGCGGCGCTTCGCCGAGGAAACGCCGCCGCGCTCGGATGGTTTAAGCCCTTAGCCCTTGACCGCGCCCGCCGTCAGGCCGCGCACGAAATAGCGTCCGGCGATGATGTACACGAGCAAGGTCGGCAAGGCGGCGATGATCGCGCCGGCCATGTCCACGTTGTATTCCTTCACGCCGGTCGAGGTGTTCACGAGGTTGTTCAGCGCCACCGTGATCGGCATCGAATCGACGCCGGAGAACACAATCCCGAACAGGAAGTCATTCCAGATCTGCGTGAATTGCCAGATCAGGCACACCATGAAGATCGGCAGCGACACCGGCAGCAGAATCTTCGTGAAGATCGTGAAGAACCCGGCGCCATCAATGCGCGCGGCCTTCACGAGTTCAGCCGGCACGCTCACGTAGAAGTTGCGGAAGAACATCGTGGTGAAGGCGATACCGTAGATCACGTGCACCACCACCAGACCGGTTATCGAATTCGACAGGCCGAGCAAGCCTTCGAAGCGCGCCATCGGCAGCAGGATCGCCTGGAACGGAATGAAGCAGCCCACCAGCAGCATCGTGAAGATCGGATCGGCGCCGCGGAAACGCCAGTGCGTGAGCACATAACCGTTGAACGCGCCGACGATCGACGAGATCAGCACGGCCGGAATCACCATGCGCACCGAGTTCATGAAGAACGGCTGCATGCCGTCGCAACGCACGCCCGTACAGGCGCCGCTCCACGCCTTGATCCACGGATCGACGGTCCAGTGCGACGGCGGCGTGAGCAGGTTGCCGGTGCGCAGCTGGTCGATGTCCTTGAACGACGTGGACAGCATCACGTACAGCGGAAACAGGAAATACAGGGCAAACAGAACCAAGGCCGCGTAAATGACGGCACGGCTGATCGTCATCTTAGGCTGCATTGCGGGTGCTCCTCGATTCCAGATACATCAGCGGCACGAGCACGGCCACGACGGTGGCGAGCATCATTATCGACGATGCCGCGCCGACGCCCAGCTGCCCGCGATTGAACGAAAACGTGTACATGAAAATAGCCGGCAGCGAAGACGACGTACCCGGCCCGCCCGCCGTCAACGCGACGACGAGGTCGAAGGTCTTGATCGTGATGTGGCAGAGAATCAGCAGTACGGAGAAGAATACCGGACGCATGCTCGGAATCACGATCTTGCGATAGATGGTCGGCAAGCTCGCGCCGTCCATCTGCGCAGCCTTAAAAATTTCCGCGTCGACGCCGCGCAAACCGGCGAGGAACAACGCCATCACGAAGCCGGTGGATTGCCACACGGCCGCGACCACGACGCAGAAAATCGCCTTGTCCGGATCACCCAGCCAGCTGAACGAGAAGCTCGTCCAGCCCCAGTCGTGGAAGACTTTTTCGAGGCCGATGCTCGGCGTCATGATCCATTGCCAGGCCGTACCCGTCACGATGAACGACAGCGCCATCGGATACAGGAACACGGCGCGCAGCGCGCCTTCATTGCGGATCTGCTGATCGAGCAGGATGGCGAGGAACAGACCCAGGCCGATACAGATACCGATGAACGGAATACCGAACCAGCCGAGGTTCGCGGCGGAGGTCCAGAACACATCGTTATCGAACAGTTCGCGATAACGGTCGAGACCGACAAATTCATAGCGTGGCATCAGTCGCGAATTGGACAACGACAGATAGCCGGTAATGGCGATGAAGCCGTACACGAAGATCAGGCTGATCACGACGCTGGGTGCGAGCACCAGCTTCGGAATCCAGCGATCGGCAAGGGCCGCCATCGGCGACGCGCGGCGGGTCACGGAGGCCGTGTTTTTCCCGTTTCCGCTGGTAGAAGCAGTCACTACTCGACTCCTGCTGAAACTGTACCGCCGGGGCGCTCACGCCAGGACAACGCGCGGCCGCAACGGCATGGGTGTGACTCTATGAAACCAGGGGTGAAGTTTCCTGCCCGATGTAACGCAACCGCTGCAGGCGATCCGAAGAGCGCGCCCGGCGCCCGCTCACTGGACAGCCGGGCGTGCCGCTTCGTCTACTTCACTTACTTGGTCTTCGCTGCCTTCGCGAGCGCTGCGACCGCGGTCTTCGAATCCTGCTGCGAGTTCATGAACTTCGTGACCACGTCCGAGATCGCGCCGGCTGCTGCATCCGGTTGCGCCATGCCATGTGCCAGCGAAGGCACATAGCCGCCCGCTTTGATCGCCACCTGTTCATCCGCATACGACTTCTTCGCGCAGTCGTCGAACTTGGCCATCGACACGCCCAGACGGACCGGGATGGAACCCTTGTTCAGGCTGAACTGTTCCTGGAAGTCCGGCGACATGATCGTCTTGGCCAGCGCGAGTTGACCCGGCGTTGCCGTCTTCTGGCCCTTCTGCTGGAAGAACACGAACGAGTCGACGTTGAACGTGTACGACTTTTCCGTACCCGGCACGGCGGCGCACACGTAGTCCGAGCCCGACTTCTTGCTGGCGTTGGCGAATTCGCCCTTCGCCCAGTCGCCCATGAACTGCATGCCGGCCTTGCCGTTGATGACCATGGCCGTGGCCAGGTTCCAGTCACGGCCCGTGCGGCCCGCGTCGAAGTAACCCTGGATCTTGCGGACCGTGTCGAACACGCCGACCATCTTGTCCGAGGTCAGCGTCTTTTCGTCGAGGTCAACCAGCGCCTTCCTGTAGAAATCGGCGCCTTGCGACAGCACCACGTCTTCCCACAGCGTCAGGTCCTGCCACGGTTGACCGCCCATCGCGATCGGCTGGATGCCGGCGGCTTTCATCTTGTCGGCCACGGCGAAGAATTCAGGCCACGTGGTCGGCGCCTTGCCGCCTGCCTTGTCCAGTGCTGCCTTGTTGATGTACAGCCAGTTCACGCGGTGCACCGAGAACGGCGCGCCGACATAGTGACCGTCCGCGTGCATGATCTTGTCGATTTCCGGCGGCAGGTTCTTCTTCCAGTCGCCCGCGCCCGCGTCGACCGGCACCAGCACGCCTTGCGAAGCCCAGTCCTGGATCAGCGGACCCTTGATCTGCGCAGCGCTCGGCGCGTTGCCCGAGATCACCTGCGTCTTGAGTGCCGTCATGGCAGCCGCACCTGCGCCGCCAGCAACCGCGAAGTCCTTCCACGTGTAGCCTTGCTTCGTCATGTCGTCCTTGAGGACGCCGACAGCTTTCGATTCGCCGCCCGAAGTCCACCAGTGCAACACTTCGACCGACTCGGCAGCCTGCACGGCCGACACGCCACACATCAGACCCGCGGCGCACAAAGCGCCCATGATCGCGCGAAATTTCATTGCTTATCTCCTCCAGACACCTGAACAAAAAACAAATGGCCCCTGATGTCGCCAGGGTGCTGTGGTTGGTTCAAACAGGCAAAACACTGGGCGATCGAGCACGGTCGGGCGCATGCGCGAAGCATGGGCCGGCGGACCGGGGTTCGGCCGCTGGAAGCTCAAGAGATGAGTGGTTCGGGATGCAACTGACTGTCTCCTCTTTTGATTTTTGCCTGCCCGCGTCGCGCGCGGCACAGACTCGAGGTGCCTCGCACGCTAACCGGTCAATCGCCTGACAACCGCCCTGCCAGCCATTTAACCGTCCGGCTTTCCGTAAGGGCCGCCGGGCCATGCTGGCACGTGCCGACACGCAATGTCCGTTAACATGCAGGGGACGCCTGCCGATTCGGGAAAACGCGCATCTAGCCTGACAGCGCACGCTTTTTTCATCGAATTAGCGCTACCTCTTGATTTGGATTGTAGTTAAACTACAATTCAGTGTCAAAAAAAATTTTATCGGACTACGGTCGCCCTTTCCGGTCACCACGGCGGCCCCAGGACATCGACGGAGACTCATGCAAACCGATTCAAGTTTCACCTTCGTTCTCTTCGGCGGAACCGGCGATCTGTCGATGCGCAAGATCCTCCCCGCTCTGTTTGAAGCACACCGTGCAGGCGGCATGCTGGCTGCCAGCGGCAAGATCGTCGCAGTGGCGCGGCATGTGTCCGATCGCGCCGGGTACCTCGAATGGGTCAATGAGCACGTCAAGCCGCACGTGTCGAAGAACGGTGTGGATGAGGCCGCGTGGGCGAGCTTTTTGCAGCGCATCGAGTTCGCGAAGATCGATCTGGGCAATCCGGAAGACTTTGCGCTGCTGCGCGACGCCGTCAAGGACCTGCCCGGCATTCGCGTGTTCTATCTGGCAACCGGTCCGTCGCTGTTCGTGCCGATCTGCCGCGCGCTCGCTTCGGTGGGGCTGAACCAGAATGCGCGCATCGTGCTCGAAAAGCCGCTCGGCTACGACCTGAAGTCATCCAACGCGATCAACGACGCGGTCGGCGAAATCTTCGCTGAAGAGCAGATCTACCGGATCGACCACTACCTCGGAAAAGAGCCGGTGCAGAACCTGCTCGCGCTGCGCTTCGGCAATGCGCTGTTCGAACCGCTGTGGCGCCGCGAATGGGTCGAAAGCATCCAGATCACGATCGCCGAAGAACTCGGCGTCGAAGCGCGCGGCGACTTCTACGACAACACCGGCGCATTGCGCGACATGGTGCAGAACCATTTGCTGCAACTGCTTTCGATCGTCGCGATGGAACCGCCCCACTCGATGGACTCCGATTCGGTGCGCGACGAAAAGCTGCGCGTGCTGCGTGCGTTGAAGCCGATCGATCCAGGCGAGATCAGCAAGGTCGCGGTGCGCGGCCAGTATCATGCGGGCGTGATTCGCGGCACCTCGGTGCCGGCTTACGCGACCGAGCCGGGCGTGAAGCCGGACAGCACGACTGAAACCTTCGTTGCCTTGAAGGTCGAGATCGAAAACTGGCGCTGGGCCGGCGTGCCGTTCTTCCTGCGCACCGGCAAACGGCTCGCGGATCGCGTCGCCGAGATCGTGGTGAATTTTCGTGCGGTGCCGCATTCGGCGCTGGGCGCGTCGGCGTTGCGCGCCGGCGCCAATCGTCTCGTGATCCGCTTGCAGCCGAACGAAACCATTCGCCTCTACTGCCTCGCAAAGCAGCCTGGCGAAGGCATGAATCTCGCCAGCGTCCACCTCGACCTCGCGTTCGACCAGTTCTTCCGCGAAGGGCAGATGGAGGCGTATCAGCGTCTGTTGCTCGACGTGATCAACGGGCGCCTCGCGCTGTTTGTGCGGCGCGACGAGCAGGAAGCCGCATGGCGCTGGGTCGAACCGATCCTCAACGAATGGGCGGCGTCGAACAAGCCGCCCAAGCCGTATGCGTCAGGTACGTGGGGACCGGCGGCCGCGAGCGCGATGCTGGCGCAGCACGGCACCTGCTGGCTCGAAGAAGAGAATTGAAGCACGGCGGCGTGCCGTGCTCGATCGAACACGGCGCATCGCCCGTAAGACCTACCGACGAACGAACGGAATGGCGCCGGTATCTCGAGGGCGCCTGCGAGTCATCCACCTTGCAGGCGCCTTCGCGGGAGCAGCACGGCACATTCCGCAGATCTAACAAGAAAGCAGCACGGAGGAGAAGTGATCGAGCTTCACGCTTTCGACGATCAACGCGCCCAATCCGACGCGTTGGCGAAGGCGGTTGGCGACGCGTTACATGCGTCGCTCGCCGCACGGGTGGCCGCGGCCGCGGCCGGCACGTCCACTAGCGCGCGCCCTGCAACGCTTGCAGTGTCCGGCGGCACCAGTCCGCGGCCGTTCCTGCAGACGTTGTCCACGCAACCCTTCGACTGGGCGCGCATTGCCGTGACGCTGGTCGACGACCGCTGGGTGCCGGAAACGGACAGCGCGAGCAATGCGCAACTCGTGCGCGACACGCTGTCGCAGAACGCCGCGAAAACCGCCGCTTTCTGGCCGCTGGTCGACACCGCGCAAGACCTGAATGCGCACATCGCCGCGCTGAACGCCGACCCGCGCTTCAGCGCCGTGCCGGACGTCGCGATTCTCGGCATGGGCGAAGACGGTCACACCGCGTCGATTTTCGCGGATGCGCCCGAATGGGATCACGCGATCAGCACCAACGAACGCTTCGTTGCCGTGCATCCCGGCGCCGCGCCGCATGCGCGCGTGAGCTGGTCGCTGTCCGCGTTGAAAGAAGTCAAGCACCTGTATCTGCTGATCGCCGGACCGCGCAAGCTGGACGTGCTGAATGCCGCCGCCGCTGCGCCACAAAAAAATGCCATCTCGAAGTTGGCAAACGACAAGGGAGTGAGACTCGATGTCTACTGGTGTGCAAACTAAGGCTGTTCCGGGCGCGGGCCAGCACGCCGATGGACCGAGGCTACTGGCCGACATCGGCGGCACCAATGCGCGTTTCGCGCTCGAGACCGGCCCGGGCGAGATCACGTCCGTGCATGTCTATCCGTGCGCGGACTATCCGGGCGTCGCCGAAGTCATCAAGAAGTACCTGAAGGATACGAAGATCGGCCGCGTGAATCATGCGGCAATTGCGATTGCGAACCCGGTCGACGGCGATCAGGTGAGCATGACGAATCACGACTGGAGCTTTTCGATCGAAGCGACGCGCCGCGCGCTCGGCTTCGACACGCTGCTGGTCGTGAACGACTTTACCGCGCTGGCGATGGCGCTGCCGGGACTCACCGACACGCAACGCGTGCAGGTGGGCGGCGGCACGCGCCGTCCGAACAGCGTGATCGGCTTGCTCGGCCCGGGCACCGGCATGGGCGTCTCCGGCCTGATTCCCGCCGACGACCGCTGGATCGCGCTCGGCAGTGAAGGCGGCCATGCCACGTTCGCACCGGCCGACGAACGCGAAGACATCGTGCTGCACTACGCGCGCAAGAAGTGGCCGCACGTGTCGTTCGAACGCGTGGCGGCGGGCCCCGGCATCGAAGTGATCTACCGTGCGCTGGCGGGCCGCGACAAGAAGCGCGTGGCCGCGAACGTCGGCACGGGCGAGATCGTCAAGCGCGCGCTGGAGGGCGAGCCGCTGGCGGCGGAATCGGTCGATGTGTTCTGCGGGATTCTCGGCACCTTCGCCGGCAATATCGCGGTGACGCTCGGCGCGCTAGGCGGGATCTACATCGGCGGCGGTGTGGTGCCGCGGCTTGGCGAATTCTTCGCGCGTTCGTCGTTCCGCAAGCGCTTTGAAGCGAAGGGCCGCTTCGAGGCGTATCTGCAGAACGTGCCGACCTACGTGATTACCGCCGAGTACCCGGCGTTTCTCGGCGTCTCCGCGATTCTCGCGGAGCAGCTGTCGAACCGCGCGGGCGGCAGCTCGTCGGCCGTGTTCGAACGGATTCGCCAGATGCGCGATGCGTTGACGCCGGCCGAGCGCCGCGTGGCCGATCTCGCGTTGAATCATCCGCGCTCGATCATCAACGATCCGATTGTCGATATCGCGCGCAAGGCCGACGTGAGTCAGCCGACGGTGATCCGCTTTTGCCGCTCGCTGGGCTGCCAGGGGTTGTCGGATTTCAAGCTGAAGCTGGCGACGGGTTTGACCGGCACGATTCCGGTCAGTCATAGCCAAGTGCACCTGGGCGATACCGCGACGGACTTCGGCGCGAAGGTGCTAGACAACACCGTGTCGGCGATTTTGCAGTTGCGCGAGCATCTGAATTTCGAGCATGTCGAGCGCGCGATCGATCTGTTGAACGGCGCGCGGCGCATCGAGTTCTATGGGCTCGGCAATTCGAACATCGTCGCGCAGGATGCGCATTACAAGTTTTTCCGGTTCGGCATTCCGACCATTGCCTATGGCGATCTGTATATGCAGGCGGCGTCTGCTGCTTTGCTCGGCAAGGGCGACGTGATCGTGGCTGTGTCGAAGTCGGGACGTGCGCCTGAACTGCTGCGTGTTCTGGATGTCGCCATGCAGGCTGGAGCCAAGGTCATTGCTATTACTTCCAGCAATACGCCTCTGGCCAAGCGGGCCACCGTCGCGTTGGAGACCGATCACATCGAGATTCGCGAGTCGCAGTTGTCGATGATTTCGCGGATTTTGCATCTCGTCATGATCGATATTCTCGCCGTTGGCGTGGCGATTCGGCGCGCTGTGCCTAGCGCGGATGTGGCTGAAACAATCGCCAGGGCACGGCAGGGCGCCGATGACGATGCTTCGGCTGTGCTGGACTGGTTAAGCCATGGGGCGGCTTCTTCGGCACGGGATTGAGGTTGGGGTTCTGCCTTTGGCGGCGGTTTGGGATTGCGTGCCTACGGCGGCGGCTTGAGCGCACCGCGCGCCGCACGCCCGAACCGCAACGCGTCCCTAATCGTTGCCGGCCGTCTCCGACAAACGCTTGAGCGTCGCAACCCGCGCGCCAATGATGTCGATGCGGCCACGCTCGTCGACCAACGGCGTGGTGGCATTGAGATACGCCGTCCACGCTTTCTGCGCGCGCACCAGGGTCGGCCGCGCGTGCGCCGGCATCTTCGCTTGCAAGCGGCGGTAGTAACGGTTCAGATCGAACATCGCATGTTCGCAATGCGCATCCGCGGTACAGGCGCGCGGACGGCGCGGCGGATCGCCGCCGGCGCTGATCCTCGCCGCCGCGCTGCGCAGCGCCAGCGCCCGGTCGCGCACCGGCTGCAACTGCATATCGGCTTCGGCGAGCACATACATCGTACCGCGCGTCGTCGCGAACACGTCGGCCAGCAACTGCTTCTCGGCGTCGCGTGAGGCCTGCCAGCTCGCCTGGCTCTTTTCCCACTGCTTGCGCCGCGCAGGCGGCAACTTCGGCTGAAGCTGCTGCCACGCGTTGTCCAACGCGGCCTTCCAGCCGATCCGCGCGTTGTCCATGCACTGCACCTGCCCCGCCGTCGACGACATGTCGCTGCGCGCGAGACATGTGCGCATCGCCGCGTCGATCGGATCGGCAGCGCCGACTTCGGCATGCGCCGCCGAGGGCGCTACACCGAGCGCGGCGCCGAACATCGCGCCAAGCACGGCCGCCGACGTCAAAGCCAGCGCGCAGCGCGCGCGCCGCCAGCCGTCGGCACCCAGCAGGGACTTCACCGTCCACATCGTCAGGCGCGCACGCAATCGACGAAGTATTCGATGCGCCCGTTGATCATTTCGCCGACAAGCCCGTGGATGTCCGTGTGGAACCCCGGGAAACGTTCGTTGAATTCGCGCGCGAAGCGCAGATAGTTGACGATGGTCCTGTTAAAGCGCTCGCCTGGAATCAGCAACGGAATGCCCGGCGGATACGGCGTCAACAGAATCGACGTCACGCGGCCTTCGAGTTCGTCGATCGGTACCCGGTCGATCTCGCGATGGGCGAGCTTGGCGAACGCGTCGGACGGCTTCATCGCCGGTTCCATGCTCGACAGGTACATCTCGGTGGTCAAACGCGCAATGTCGTTCGCGCGATAGACGCTGTGAATCTGCTCGCACAGATCGCGCAGGCCGACCCGCTCGTACATCGGATGATGCGCGACGAACTCGGGCAGCACGCGCCACAGCGGCTGGTTGTTGTCGTAGTCGTCCTTGAACTGCTGCAGTTCGGTGACCATCGAGTTCCAGCGGCCCTTCGTGATGCCGATCGTGAACATGATGAAGAACGAGTACAAGCCGGTCTTCTCGACGATGATGCCGTGCTCGGCCAGATACTTCGTGACGATCGCTGCCGGAATGCCCGACTCGCCGAAACCGCCGTCCATATCCAGACCCGGCGTGACGATGGTCGCCTTGATCGGGTCGAGCATGTTGAAGCCTTCGGCGAGCGTGCCGAAACCGTGCCACGCATCGTTCGGGCGCAGCATCCAGTCTTCGCGTGAACCGATACCTTCGTCGGCGAACTGGTCTGGGCCCCACACCTTGAAGAACCAGTCGTCGCCGTATTCGGCGTCGACCTTGCTCATCGCACGGCGGAAGTCGAGCGCTTCGGCAATCGACTCTTCGACCAAAGCGGTGCCGCCCGGCGCTTCCATCATCGCCGCGGCCACGTCGCACGACGCGATGATCGCGTACTGCGGGCTTGTCGACGTGTGCATCAGATACGCTTCGTTGAAGCGGTGCTTGTCGAAGCGGCTGTTCTTCGAGTCCTGCACGACGATCTGCGACGCCTGCGAAATGCCGGCCAGCAGCTTGTGCGTGGAGTGCGTGGCGAACACCATCGCGCCGATGCGCGGACGGCCCGCGCCGATCGCGTGCATGTCCTGGTAGAACTCGTGGAACTCGGCGTGCGGCAGCCACGCTTCGTCGAAGTGCAGCGTGTCGAGCAGATCGCCGAGCATGTCCTTGATCATCTCGACGTTGTAGATCACGCCGTCGTAGGTGCTCTGCGTGATCGTCAGAATGCGCGGCTTGAGATTCGGGTTCTTCGCCAGCGCCTCACGCGCGAACGGATTCGCCTCGATCTTCCTGCGGATGTTTTCCGGCTCGAATTCGCTGCGCGGAATCGGGCCGATGATGCCGAAATTGTTGCGCGTCGGCGTGAGGAACACCGGAATCGCGCCGGTCATCGTGATCGCGTGCAGGATCGACTTGTGGCAGTTGCGGTCCACCAGCACGATGTCGCCCGGCGCAACCGTGCCGTGCCAGACGATCTTGTTCGAGGTCGACGTGCCGTTGGTGACGAAGAACACGTGATCGGCGCTGAAGATGCGCGCGGCGTTGCGCTCGGACGCGGCTACCGGCCCCGTGTGATCGAGCAGCTGGCCGAGTTCGTCGACGGCGTTGCAGACGTCGGCGCGCAGCATGTTCTCGCCGAAGAACTGATGGAACATCTGGCCGAGCGGACTCTTCAGGAACGCGACGCCGCCCGAGTGCCCCGGGCAATGCCACGAGTACGAACCCTCGTCCGCGTACTGCACCAGTTCCTTGAAGAACGGCGGCGCGAGCGAATCCAGATACACCTTGGTCTCGCGGATGATGTGGCGCGCGACGAACTCCGGCGTGTCCTCGAACATGTGAATGAAGCCGTGCAGTTCGCGCAGGATGTCGTTCGGGAGGTGGCGCGAGGTGCGCGTTTCGCCGTACAGGAAGATCGGAATGTCCGCGTTGCGGCGGCGCACTTCGGTCACGAACGCACGCAGCGCGACGATCGCGGCGGCCAGTTCCGGCGTTTCGCCTTCCACCACGACGTTATCGACGTACGGCAGCAGTTCGTCGTCGTCGATCGACAGGATGAAGCACGACGCGCGGCTCGATTGCTGCGCGAACGAAGTCAGATCGCCATAGCTCGTCAACCCGAGCACTTCCGCGCCTTCTTTCTCGATTGCTTCGGCCAAGGCCCGGATGCCGGAACCCGAGATGTTCTCGGAGCGGAAATCTTCGTCGATGATGACGACGGGAAAACGAAACTTCATGGGCGATTCTCCAAAAAGAACGACCGCTGCGCTTTGTAAAGTGCAACGGTCACCCGAATAGCTAGTGGGTCAGTGCGCTGCCGACGTCACGTTTTAGGCAACGTGACGCCGTGCTGACCTTGATATTTGCCGCCGCGATCCGCGTACGACGTCTCGCAAATCTCGTCGCTTTCGAAAAACAGCACCTGCGCGACGCCTTCGTTCGCGTAGATTTTCGCAGGCAAAGGTGTCGTATTTGAGAATTCGAGCGTGACGTGCCCTTCCCATTCCGGTTCAAACGGCGTCACGTTGACGATGATTCCGCAACGCGCATACGTGGATTTGCCCAGACACACGGTCAGGACGCTGCGTGGAATGCGGAAATACTCGACCGTGCGGGCCAGCGCGAACGAATTCGGCGGGATGATGCAGACGTCGCCCTTGAAATCGACAAACGACTTCTCGTCGAAGTTCTTCGGATCGACGATGGTCGAGTTGATGTTGGTGAAGATCTTGAATTCGTCGGCGCAGCGAATGTCGTAGCCGTAGCTCGAGGTGCCGTAGCTGACGATCTTCCGGCCGTCTTCGGAGACGCGGATCTGATCGGGCACGAACGGCTCGATCATCTTGTGCGACTCGGCCATGCGCCGGATCCACTTGTCGGATTTGATGGTCATAGGTGAACGCTGCTCGACGTGAGTGACAGATGTGTGACGGGTAACAACCCGGTATCGGGACCGGGCAACGGGTTCGGCTAAGTGTCGGGTAGCGGCCTGAGCGGCGCGCCGCCTTGGCGGGCCGCCACGGGGGACTGTGCGTGCTGACCAGGCTTCCCGGGCCAGGCGTCCCCAACCAGGCGTTCCGGACCAGGCACCCCCGACCAGGCGTCCCCGACTGGGCGTCCCCGACGAAAGGCGCTTATTTTACGCGATCGTGAGAATGCTGCTGCGGGTAGGGTTTGAGAGCGGTCTGCGACACCTGCACGCACCTCTGCTTGCGCGGCAGCTAGCGGCCAGGTGTATGCAGATGGGACACGCGCTGCGCCCCGCCGTCACTGGCGAATCGAACCGCATGCGAGCGCCGGGCCCGCGCCATGCTGCGGATAGGCATACGGATCGGTAGCGTCGTGATGCAGCAGCACAGCGCGTTGCAACACCGAGCGGATACCGTCGAGCGACACATCCGGCGCGACGATGAAACCCGCGGCCACGCCGTTCGCGTCCGCATGAATGTTGCCGAGATCGCCCTCGACCCGCGCGCCCGCCTTCAGACGCTCGGCTGCCGGCGAGAACACCTGGCCGGCGCTGGAGCCGTCCGCGGCATTGCAGTCGCCGCGTTCATGCACTTGCAACGCGTGGTCGCTATTGGGCGGCAAGCCCGTGAGGTTGTAGGTGACCTGTACGCCGTCCGAGCGCTCGATGAACGTCACGAGCCCGCGCGCCTGATTGCCCACGGTGGGCAGCAACTGCGCGTCGGCGCGCTTTTCCTGTGGCCTCAGGAAGACGCTGCAGCCGCATAACAGCACACTGCTGGCAGCCAGTACGATGAACGCATGCACCGCCTGTCCGTCGATTCGTTTTCCCATGCGATCCTCTTGTCGGCCCTGCGGCCGCCGGGCCGAACTTGTGAAGTCGACATGATACCGCGAGAGCAGGCCCAAATTGACGCCTTGCGCCCTCGTCTGAATGGCAGCTCAGGTGTTCTGCACGACGATGTTGGGAAACTTCGAAGTCATGTCGCGCGCCCGCTCGGCGATATGGACCGCGACCTTGCGCGCGATCGACCGGTAGATCTCCGCGATACGCCCTTCCGGCTCGGCTACGACGCTCGGCCGGCCCGAATCGGCCTGCTCGCGAATCGCGATATCGAGCGGCAGGCTGCCGAGCACCTCGACGCCATATTCCTTCGCCATCCGCTCGCCGCCGCCGGCGCCGAAGATAGGCTCTTCGTGACCGCAATTCGAGCAGATATGCATACCCATGTTTTCGACGATACCGAGGATCGGAATGCCGACCTTCTCGAACATCTTGAGACCCTTCTTGGCGTCGAGCAGCGCGATGTCCTGCGGCGTCGTGACGATCACGGCGCCCGTCACCGGCACGCGTTGCGACAAGGTCAGCTGAATGTCGCCGGTGCCCGGCGGCATGTCGACGATCAGGTAGTCGAGATCTTGCCAGTTGGTCTGCCGCAGCAGTTGCTCGAGCGCGGAAGTGGCCATCGGGCCGCGCCACACCATCGGGTTGTCCTGCTCGATCAGAAAGCCGATCGAGTTGGCCTGCAGGCCGTGGCCGATCATCGGGTTCATCGACTTGTCGTCGGGCGACTCGGGACGGCCCACGATGCCGAGCATCATCGGCAGCGACGGACCGTAGATGTCGGCATCCAGCACGCCGACCGACGCGCCTTCGCTCGCCAGCGCCAGCGCCAGGTTCACGGCGGTCGTGCTCTTGCCGACCCCGCCCTTGCCCGACGCCACCGCAACGATATTCTTAACGTTCGGCAATAGCTTCACGCCGCGTTGCACGGCATGCGCGGCGACTTGCTGGGACACCTGGACACGCGCGTTGGCTACGCCGGGCACGGCTCGCAGCGCGTCGGCGAACTGTGTGCGGATGGCTTCGAACTGGCGCGCGGCCGGATAGCCGAGTACCACGTCGACGCTAACCGTGTCTCCCTCCACAACCACGTTCTTGATGTTCTTGGCGGCCGCGTACGGTCGGCCGGTATTGGGGTCAGCGACGGCCGCGAGGGCAGCGTCGACCAAAGCCCGATCGATACTCATTGACACTCCGTGGGGAACGCTTGCGGCGCGGCGGAATCGAAGTCTCGGCCACACGCCGGAATTTGAAAAAAATTGTTAGACAGCATTGCGAAAACCAGGTATGCCGGGCACCCTTCGGGCAGGCGGAACGCCATGGGGTCGCATCGCTGCGTACTTCTGTCATCATTGTAGTGGTTGGCGCCAAGCCTTGCCGGAAGACCCTTCTTCGCTGTCGGACCGCTTTACTCGCTTCACTCAAGAAAGGAATCAAAATGAATGCAAAAATCATGACTCGCCTGGCCGTGTTCGCCGTCGCCGGTTCGTTGCTGGCTGGCTGCGCGACCCAACAAGGCACCAACACGGCGGTCGGTACGGGCGTGGGCGCCGGCACCGGCGCGGCGCTTGGCGCGATCTTCGGCGGCGGCAAGGGCGCGGCGATCGGCGCGGGCGTCGGCGCGGCGGTCGGCGGCATCACCGGCTACAACTGGCAGGCGATTCATAACAAGCTGTCGGGCGCCACCAAGGGCACCGGCACACAGATCACCGAGCAGCCGGACGGTTCGCTCAAGCTGAACATCCCGAGCTCGGTCACCTTCGACACCAATAGCTACGCGGTCAAGCCGTCGTTCGCGCCAGTGCTGGATCAGCTGACGCAGACCATGACCCAGAATCCGGAACTGATCGCCCAGGTGGTCGGCCACACGGACAGCACCGGCCAGCCGGCTTACAACCAGACGCTGTCGGTCAACCGCGCTGAAAGCGTGACGGGCTACCTGGGGCAGCGCGGCATCTCGCCGCAACGCCTGTCGGCACAAGGCATGGGCCAGACCCAGCCGATCGCCGACAACAACACCGAAGCCGGCCGCGCGGCAAACCGTCGTGTGGAAATCTATCTGCGCGCCACGGCACAGCACGCGACGCAATAAGGACAAGACTCGAGGGGATGGATCAGCCGGGCGCCGGGCCCCTCCCCTTTACCGTGAATCGGCCGGTGTCCGGAGCGCCGCAGGAGTCTGACGAACGGGTTTCCGCACGAGGTCGAAAAAAATTTCGAACTCTGCCGGAAATCCGTTGTCTCTCTTTACGGTACGTGGCTGGCTATGCCGCTGCGTCACCATTCTCCTCTTGTCGTTGTTGCTCCGGGGTTAGCAGCCCCGGTTTTTTTTGGGCGCGCGGTTTGTACCCGCGGTGTGTACCGCTTCTGCACCGTCCCGCCCGGCAGCAGCGCGGCCCCAGCCCAGCCGGCCCGTCCCGCGCCGGTCGCCTGCCCTGCTAGAATCAACCTTTCGTCCCACCGCAGGCTCCCACCATCCTTATGTCAGCACCCGCAACCGATCTCTCCGCAGGCGCGCCGTCGGGCCGTCGCCAGATTCTCGTCACGTCGGCCCTTCCGTATGCGAACGGGCAAATCCATATCGGCCATCTGGTCGAATATATCCAGACGGACATCTGGGTCCGGACGTTGCGAATGCACGGTCACGAGGTCTATTACGTGGGCGCCGACGACACGCACGGCACGCCGATCATGCTGCGCGCGGAAAAGGAAGGTCTGACGCCCAAGCAGCTGATCGACCGCGTCTGGCAAGAGCACAAGCGCGATTTCGACGGCTACGGGATTTCGTTCGACAATTACTACTCGACCGATTCCGAGGAAAACCGCGTCCTGAGCGAATCGGTCTATCTCGCGCTGAAGGAAGCCGGCCTGATCGAAGCACGCGACATCGAACAGGCGTATGACCCGGTCAAGGAAATGTTCCTGCCGGATCGCTTCATCAAGGGCGAATGCCCGAAGTGCGGCGCGAAAGACCAGTACGGCGACAGCTGTGAAGTATGCGGATCGACTTACCAGCCGACCGAGCTGATCAATCCGTATTCGGTCGTCTCGGGCGCCACGCCGATTCGCAAGACCTCGACGCACTACTTCTTCCGCTTGTCCGATCCGCGCTGCGAGAATTTCCTGCGCGAGTGGGTGGGCGGTCTGGCGCAGCCGGAAGCCACCAACAAGATGCGCGAATGGCTCGGCGACGCCGGCGAAGCCAGGCTCGCCGACTGGGACATCTCGCGCGACGCGCCGTATTTCGGCTTCGAGATTCCAGGCGCGCCGGGCAAGTATTTCTATGTGTGGCTGGATGCGCCGGTCGGTTACTACGCGAGCTTCAGGAATCTCGCCGAAAAGCGCGGCCTCGATTTCGACGCCTGGGTTCGCAAGGGCTCGAAGACCGAGCAGTACCACTTCATCGGTAAAGACATTCTGTATTTTCACACGCTGTTCTGGCCGGCCATGCTCGAGTTTTCGGGCCACCGCACGCCGACCAACGTGTTCGCGCACGGCTTCCTGACGGTTGACGGCGCGAAGATGTCGAAATCGCGCGGCACCTTCATCACTGCGCAAAGCGTGATCGACACCGGCCTGAATCCGGAATGGCTGCGCTACTACTTCGCGGCGAAGCTGAACAGCACGATGGAAGACCTCGACCTGAACCTCGACGACTTCCAGGCGCGCGTGAACAGCGATCTGGTCGGCAAGTACGTGAACATCGCGAGCCGTGCGGCCGGTTTCCTGATCAAGCGTTTCGACGGCTGCGTACAGGACAGCGCCATGCAGCATCCGTTGCTCGCCACGCTGCGCGCCGCCGTGCCGCAGATCGCCGCGAACTATGAAGCGCGCGAGTACAACCGCGCGCTGCGTCACACCATGGAACTGGCCGACTCGGTCAACGCCTACGTCGACGCCGCCAAACCGTGGGATCAGGCAAAAGACCCGGCGAACGCGGTTGCGCTGCATGAAACCTGCAGCGTGAGCGTCGAGGCATTCCGCCTGCTGTCGCTGGCGTTGAAGCCGGTGTTGCCGAAGCTGGCCGAAGCGGTCGAAGCCTTCCTCGGCATCGAGCCGCTGGTGTGGGCCGACGCGAATGTGCCGCTGAGTTCGGCGCGCCCGATCAACGCGTACAAGCACCTGATGACGCGCGTCGATCCAAAACAGATCGAAGCGCTGCTGGCGGCCAATCGCGATTCGCTGCAGGCCACGCCGGAAGCCGCCGCACCGGCTGGCGCCAAGACCAAATCGAAGGCAAACGCAACCGCCGTCGCCGAGAAGGATGAAACGCCCGGCGTCATCTCGATTGACGACTTCGCCAGGATCGATCTGCGGGTCGCGAAGATCGTCGACTGCAAGGCCGTCGAGGGGTCGGACAAGCTGCTGCAACTGACGCTCGACGTCGGCGAAGAAAAAACGCGCAACGTGTTCTCGGGCATCAAGTCCGCGTATCAGCCGGAGCAGCTGGTCGGCAAGCTGACGGTGATGGTCGCGAATCTCGCGCCGCGCAAGATGAAGTTCGGCCTGTCCGAGGGGATGGTGCTGGCGGCATCGGCCACTGACGAAAAAGCCGAACCGGGCCTGTACGTGCTCGAACCGGACAGCGGCGCGAAGCCGGGTATGCGGGTGAAGTAAAACAGACGCGCGGCGTCGACCGCGGTCGCCACAAGCAAAAACGGCACGCTTTAAAAGGCGTGCCGTTTTTTTATGCCGTTGCTCTGCTCAAACCGCCTTCTCCTCTCGTCACCAGCTGATCCGGTCGAAGCGCCGCGTGTAAAGCAGCTCGAGGCCGTCGAACGTGCCGCCATAGGCCGCGACCGACCAGTACCGCGTCAGATTGACCGTCGCCTTGATCGCATTGCTCGCCGACTGCAGACCCTGCTCGTAGCCGATCACGAGCCACTCGTTGATGGCTTTCGACACCATCACCACCTGCGGATCGGTTAGCCCGACGTCGCTTCGGCCGATCGAAAACTCGTCGAGCCCGAAGGTCTGCGCAATCCGCTTGCCGCTCGCGCTGCCGAGCAACGCGAGCGCCGTGGTCATGGTGCTTTGCTGACCGAGGTTATTGCCTTGGTCCGTGCCGTGACCGAACAGCAGCCACGAGAGCTTTTCGTTGTCCGCCACGTTCGGCTCCGACACCAGCTTCGCGACCGGAGCCTGGATCGTGCCCGTCACCTGCACGCCCGCCTCGACCTGCTGATTGCGGCGCATCGCAAGGATGTTGATGCCGGGATTGGCCACCGGTCCGTTGAACGTGAAGAAGCCGTTCTCGATGCCGAGCTTGCGGCCGAATGCGGTGTAGGTCGACCCCGGCGTCACGCGCACATTGCCGACGGCGCGCAGCGGCAGGTTCGGCGCGCTCATCGCCGTGATCGTGCCGGTCAGGCCGAGATCGGCGCCTTGCCCGCGAAAACGGAAGTTGTTGCCGAGGCTGATGTCGATGTTCGCGCGCGGCGCGAACGGGCCGACCGGCTTGTTGGTGCCGTCCACCGGGACCGGCCGCTCGCCCGCCACCGTGCCGTCCGGACGCACCACCACCACGTCGTCGCCGAGCTTCGGCGCGGACTGCTCCGGCATGTCGAACAATGCGTGATCGACCACGAACTTGCCGTTGATCGCCATGCCGCCCTGCGGCCCCGCGTTCGCGACGCTCGCGCTGCCCGACAGCGACAGGTTGCGGTCGGGCGCGGCGAACAGTTCCAGCTTGTCGGCCACGATGCTGGCGGTCAGATCCGGCTGCGCGCTGTCCAGGCGCACTCGGCCGGTGGCGCGCAAGGTGCCGCTCGCGCCGTGAAATTCGACCTGCTGGAAGTCCACCAGATTTTCCGACAGCGCAATGCGCACCACCCCGTCTTTCAGTTGCACACCCTGGTCGACCATCGTCGCCGACAGTCCGTCGCCGAGCAGCGAGCCGGACAGATTCGGCTTGGCGACCGTGCCGCCGAGCGCGAGCTTGAACGCCAGGTGGCCGTCGAGCAGATAGCTCGGGCCGAACAGGCCGCCGGTCGTTTTCAGCGACGGCACGTTCGCGTTTACGTTGCCGTTCAGCGCGCCCTCTTCGTTGAGCGTGAGAAAGCCGTCGCGCATCACGAGCGTGGTATGCGCATCGGCGTCGAACACGCCGATCCGGCTGGCCTGCGCACGCACGGTGGCGTTGAGCCGGTTGCCGCCGCTGAATTCGGCGCGCGCCGTGATATCCGTAATGCCCAGCGACGCGAGGCCGCGGCCGATTTCAACCGTGACGTCGCCGCCGCGGCGCTTCAACTGGATGTGGCCGCTCGCGGTGCTGCCAAGCGCGAAGTCCCAGTCGCCGTCGAACACCAGATCGGTTTTGACGGCCGGCGGCGTGCCGGTGATCTCGCGCCGCAAATCCTGCAAGCGCGCCAGCGAAACGTCGGTCAAGCTGCCCGCCGACTGGATCTTGCCGTGGTCGAGCGCGAACGATTTGAGGTTCAGCACCGCGCCTTCGAGCGTAAGGCGCGTCGCACCCAATGTGACGCGCTTCGGCCCGGCGCTGACGGCGAGCGGCGACTCGAGATTGAGCGCCGGCGTGCCGCGATTCTGCAGGCGGCTCACCGTGCCGTCCCAACGTGTGCCGTCGCGCGCTTCGGTCAGCTTGCCGTTGGCGGCGAGCGTCAGATCGAGCGGACGGTCCTGCAGCTTGCCGGTAGCCGCCGCCTCGAGCGTGTGGTTCGCACGCGTGCCGGACAGGCGCGCCGTGAGCGTGGTCAGATCGACGCCGCCCGCGCTCAGGCTGCGCGCGTCGGTGGTAAAGACGAGCGCGCCGTTCACGCCGTCGCGCAGTTCGGCGTGGCCCTCCGCGTGGCCGATCCGGTTGGTGCCGAACGCGACGCTGTCGGCCTTGTAGTTCAACACGACGTTCGGATGCGCGAACGAGCCGGTGACGTCGCCATCCGCCGCGACGAGCCCCGCGAGGCCGAAGCCGAGGCGCTCCAGTTGCGGCGCATCGACGCGAAAGCGCAACCGGTCGCCGCGCTCACCGAAGCTGCCTTGCAGATCGACCTGGTTGCCCGCCACCGACAGATTCGCGCGGCTCGGCAGAATCCGCGAACCGGCCAGCTGGACCGTGCCGCCGCCCGTCAGCGGCAGGCCGTCGTAGACGCTTGGGCCGAGCTTGAATTCGGCCTTGGTGGTGAAGATCGGGCCGAGCACGCCGGCCGCCGTCAGCGTGCCGTTCACGCGCGCCTCGATCTTGCGGGCGGGTGGCGCGCCGCGCTTAGGCGGCGTCTTGCGTTGCATTGCGTCGGCCCGCGCCGCGGCCTTAGCCGTGTTTTTCACCGCAGCGGCAGCTTTGTCGCCAGGCGCCGCGCTTTTCGCGCCGGCGGCGCTGGCCGCCTGAGCCGCGCCTTGCGTGCGCTTGACGTTACTCGCCGACTGTCTCGCGGACTTACTCGCCGACTGACTCGCCGACGGCGCCGGGCCAGTCGCCGCCGCGCGCGACGGCATCTGCGAAGTCAGCGTCAACGGATCGAAATCGGTCAGTTGCGCTTTCAGGTTGTAGGTGGAATTCGCGTCGTGCTTGAGCGCACCGGACAGGTCGATGCGGCCCATGCCCGACGTGACGCGCACGTCGTTGAAGCTCATCCGCGCGGGATCGAACGTCACCTTGCCCTGGGCGCGCAACGCCGCTTTCGGGTCGGCGAGATCGAGCGTGAGGCTCTGTATGTCGTCATTCAGACGGATACCGATGGAACCGGCAAGCTGCGTCGGCCGCACGCTCGCTTCGAGCGCGTTCAGATCGAGCCCGGCGACTTGCAGATCGAACTGGCCGCGCTTGCCGGCCAGCGCGCCGCCGCCGGTGAGCGTGGCGCTCTTCACGAGCCGCACGTTCAGATTGGAGATGCGCTGCGTCTGCGCGTCGAGCCGCACGTCGGCGCGGGCGTCGATCAGGGGCAGCAGGTTCTGGTCGATCGCGCCGGGTTTGGCGTTGACGATCGAAACGTGGCCGGCAACCGCGAAACCCGCAGCGGCTTTCTGCGACGCCTCCGTATTGACGCCGCCTTTGCCGTTCTTAACCATGGCGGCCTGCGGGACGCTGGCGGCGTTGGGAGAGCTGGCCGCGCTCACTGCGCCGGAAGCGCTGACGGAACTCGCCGCACTCGATCCAGCATGCGCCTGCCCGTTCACAGCGCTGGCCGCGGCCGCGCCCAACACCACCGTCCCCGCCTCGCCCTGTGCTACCGGCTGCAACTCCGCCCGCACCGCCAGATCCGCCAGCGGCGCACCGGGCGCGAACGCCTGCGGGTTGACGTGATCGAAAGTCAGCGTCGCGCGTTGCAGCGGCACGTCCGCAAACGGCGTCGCTTCGACCTGCGCATGGCCGGAAAGCTTCATGCCGCTCGCATCCAGCTCGGCAGTCAATGTTTCAAGCGAGCCGGTCAGATGCCCGCCGACCTGCACCGGCTCGTTGTTGACCTTGCCCGAATAGCCCAGATCGCCGCTCAGCGGAAACGGCCGCACGCCGTCGAGCTTCGCCGCCGCGGTCACCGCGCCGAACGGCGTGTCGAGCCGGTCGATGGCGGCCTCGTGATGGCGTCCGTCGCTGCGGCCATGAAAGACGAAGCGGGAAAACTCGGTAGTCGATGCCCCCTGCCGCAGGAGGAGCTTGTCGACCTGCACGTCGCGGATGTCGAGTTGCAGCGGCAAGCGCAAGTCTTGCGGCAGCGTCAGCGGTCCGCTGGTGCTCGGCGACGAACCCACCCGCGCGTCGATCGTGCCGATATGCAGATAGTCGATGGCGAAGCGCCAGGGCGCGCGCGTGAGGCCCCAACGGCCGGCCACACGGTCGATCTGGATATCGGTGCCGCTGCCGTCGAGGCTGCGCCAGCGCACCTGGCGCAGTTGCACGCCTTGCGCGAGCGCGCCGCCTTCCAGGGTGCCTGTCAGCCTGCCGCCGAGCAGCTTGACGGCCGCCTGCCACGCATAGCCGGTGCCGCGCTCGGTCGTCAGCGCGCCGTACAGCAGACCGATCGCCACCGCGACCAGCAACACCAGCACCGCGACCGTCCACGCGAACGTTTTCAGCAGCAAACGGCCGAGCCGGCGCCTGGGCGACGGCGCAGAAGGCGGCTGCCCCGCCGGGCGATCGCCCGGCTCTGCGGGTGGTTGAGCGGAAACGTCCGTGGTCATGCGTGGATCATGTGAATGCAGGTGTCCATCAGAAGGCGATCCCGAGCGTCAGATACGGCCGCACGCTCCTGTTGCGAATCCCGTAGGCAATATCGACGTTGACCGGCCCGACCGGACTGCGCCAGCGCGCCCCCACACCGACGCCAGGATAAAAGACTTTCTCGCCCCAGGTGTCGGTGGCGGTGCCGACGTCGAAGAACGCCGCCGCGCCCCAATCGTGACTGAACCAATGCTGATACTCGGCCGCCGCGGTGGCCAGATATTTGGTCGGCAGCACCGAGCCGGAGACGTTATTACCGATGCTCTGATAGCTGTAGCCGCGGATCGAATTCGAGCCGCCCGCGCGGAACAGCAGCGAAGCCGGAATGCCGCTCGAACTGCCGCTCGTGAACACGCCGCCGAGCTCGGCGCGGACCAGCACGAGGTCTTCCTTGCCGATCGGCAGATACTGCTGGCCGCGGGCGTAGCCGCGGATGAACGTCTGGTCGGTCAGCACGCCCTTGACCGCGAAGCCCGCTTCCACGTGAATCAGGTTGCCCGAACGCGGGAACAGCGGGTCGTCGGTATGGCGGCGGGTCCACGACCACGACGGCACCAGCGCCCGGCTGGTGGTCGGCGCAATCGCGTTCTGGTCGAGCCGGTCCTGGTAGAGCAGGATCGCGTAGTTGTAGTCGATGAATTGCGACGTGCGAGCCCGCTGCACACCGGCACGGACACTGTAAATGCGCGTGTCGGAAACGTCCGTGGTGGTGTAGGACGCCAGCACGCTATTAGTCCAGCCACGCGGCCCCGGCGGCATCGCCAGCTGGATTTGCCCATACTGCTGAACCTGGTCGATCCGGCCGTCGATCGTGAACGGCCAGGCCTTGCCGAAGGTGTCGAGATACGAATACGCGCCCTGGATCAGCGGACCGTTGTCGGTCGAGTAGCCGACCCCGCCGCGGATGCTGTTGTACGGATATTCGGACACCTTCACGTGCAGCGGCGTCTCGGCCGGTTTGGCCGGATCGCTATCCACGTCGATGGCGACGCTCGCATAATACGGCGTGTTCTGCAACTGCCGCTGCAATTCGGCGACGCGTTGCACATCGTAGATATCGCCGACCGAAATCGGATTCACGTTATCGACGATCCGCTCCGGATAGCGCCGCGTGCCGGACACGTCGAGCTTGCCCATCGTGAAGGTCGGCCCGCTGTCATATGTGACGGACAGCTTCGCTTCGTGCGTGCGCGGGTCGATCCGCGCCTCCGAGTGGTAAATCTTCGCGCCCAGATAGCGGCGCGCCTGCAACGCCTTGAGCGACGCGTTTTTCGCATTGTCCCAGTCGCCTTGCGAAAACGGATCGCCTTCGCGCAGCGAAAACGCGAAGCGCGCGGCATTTTCCTGCGCCGGGTCTTCGGTCAGCACCGGACCGCGAAACGACAGCGAAATCGACTCGATGGTGGTTTGCGGGCCCGGATCGACGCTCACGGTGACGCGCTTCTTGCCGTCGACGGTTCGCACGTCGGTGCGCACGACCGGCGTGAAATAGCCTTGCGTAGCGGTCAGATCGCGCACCTGCTGGGGCGTCGCGGTGACGAGGAACTCGAACTGGTCGTCGCTGATGTCGGCGCGTTTGGCGAAGCGCGCAATGTCCAGATGCGCTTCGAGCAGCTTGCGCAGCGAGCGCGGCGAGGCCTCGATATCGACCTTGTAGCTGGCGTTGGCGCGCGCGGCGTGGGCGTCGGCCGCGGCCAGCGTCAGCATGACGATGCCGAACGCCAGCCACGCACGCAGCCAACGCCGAACCGGCATCATGCGCCGGTGCAGCCCGCCGGCGGCACCGGCCGCAGCGGCCGCACCGGCTTCAGCGCGCCGTACACGCGGCGTTTCGATCGCACATCCCGCCAAACAGGACCTCCGGCCGTGGTTGATTAAATTCTTTGGTTCGGGCTCGCCGCAGCGTCCGAAGCTCGCTATTTGAACACATCGGCGAGGCCGCGCGATCTCTTGAACCGCCGCTCGCTGGATGGCCAGACGGCGCGCGAGCCGCGCTCTCGCGCCGCATCCGTCGTGGTGCACACGCCCCCGAGCCGGGAGCGCGCCCGCCTTTGACGCGTCGCCGCCGCCCGGGTTCCAGGCGTTTTCGCCAGACGGCGGCTCGCGCCTGCCGCCGTTTTTCGTCCGTGCGCGGCGCTTGCGGTAAAATCGCGCAGTCAACGCAAAGCGGTTGCCTTGCGGATTCCTGTCAGGGGTCGCGAGGACAGCCGCCATTTCACCCATCACGGACGTCGAGCCATGTATCAATCGGACATCACCCAGTTCCTGAACCAGCTCAAGCAACAAAAACCGCATCTGGAAGCTGAACAGCGCCGCGGCCGTTCGCTGCTGTGGGACAAACAGCCGATCGACCTCGAAGAACGCGCCGAACAGAAAGCCTCGCGCGTAGAACAGACGTCTTACTCGTACTATCAAAACTTCTAAGCGCGTGAGTCACGCCGACGAGGCCCACGGCGCTACGCCGGCTCCGGCCGACGCCGCGCTAGCCGCCCCCGCCACCGATTCCACGCCCGACACGGTCGACGGCATCGCGTTCGCACGCCTGTACGGCGAGCCGCTCTTCAAGCTGCCGACGGATCTGTACATTCCGCCGGACGCACTCGAAGTGTTTCTCGAAACCTTCGAAGGTCCGCTGGACCTGTTGCTGTACCTGATCCGCAAGCAGAACTTCAACGTGCTCGACATCCCGATGGCGGACGTCACGGTGCAGTATCTCGGCTACGTCGACCAGTTGCGCCAGACCAATCTCGAACTCGCATCCGAGTATCTGCTGATGGCCGCGATGCTGATCGAGATCAAGTCGCGCATGCTGCTGCCGGTGAAGAAAGCCGATAGCGGCGAAGAAGCCGAAGATCCGCGCGCGGAACTGGTGCGCCGCCTGCTCGAATACGAGCAGATGAAACTCGCCGCGCAGCGCATCGACCAGTTGCCGCAGCTTGGCCGCGATTTCCTGCGCGCCGAGGTGTACATCGAGCAAAGCATCACGCCGCGCTTTCCCGACGTGAACAGCGAAGACCTGCGCGCCGCGTGGGCCGACGTGATCAAACGCGCCAAGCTGGTCCAGCACCACAAGATTTCGCGCGAGGAACTGTCGGTGCGCGAGCACATGAGCACGATCCTGCGGCAACTGCAGAACGCGCGTTTCATGGAATTCTCCGACCTGTTCGACACGAGCAAAGGCGTGCCGGTGGTGGTGGTGAATTTCATCGCGATGCTCGAGCTATGCCGCGAATCGCTGGTCGAAATCACCCAGGCCGAGCCGTTCGCACCGATCTATGTGCGCCTTGCCTATCTGCCGGCATGAAGCGTCACAACAGGCATCAAAGGGGGTGCCAGGCGCAGCTTGCGTGCGCCAGAACAGCTGCCAATGCCTCGTTTCGGTGCACCCCCGCCGCAAATCCACTACAATCCCGCGCTCCGAACCTGTCATTACCAGTGCGGCGGCGGCCCGCGCGATACCCTAAGGTTTTGCGTCAACCGAATCTCGCGCCGCGCGAGGAAATCCCTGTCCGATCATGAAAGTCATCAGCTCGATCCATGAATTGCGCGACCAGTTGCGCGGCCAGAATCGCACCGCCTTCGTGCCGACGATGGGCAACCTGCACGAGGGTCATCTGTCGCTGATGCGTCTGGCGCGCCAGCACGGCGATCCGGTGGTGGCGAGTATCTTCGTGAACCGCTTGCAGTTCGGTCCGAACGAAGATTTCGACAAATACCCGCGCACGCTCGAAGCCGACATCGAAAAGCTGCAGAAGGAAAACGTCTACGTGCTGTTCGCGCCGACGGAAAGCGACCTGTATCCGGAGCCGCAGGAGTACCGCGTGCATCCGCCGCACGATCTGGGCGACATTCTCGAAGGCGAATTCCGGCCGGGCTTCTTCCAGGGCGTGTGCACCGTGGTGATGAAGCTGATGTCGTGCGTGCAGCCGCGCGTCGCAGTGTTCGGCAAGAAGGATTACCAGCAGCTGATGATCGTGCGCAGCATGTGCCACCAATTCGCACTGCCCACCGACATCATCGCCGCGGAAACGGTGCGTGACACCGACGGCCTCGCGCTCAGCTCGCGCAACCGCTATCTGCAAGCCGCCGAGCGCGCCGAGGCGCCGATGCTGGCCGCCGAACTCAATCGCGTGCGCGATGCAGTGCTGTCGGGCGAGCGCGACTTCGCGAAACTCGAACAGGCGGCGATGGCGGAACTGTCCGTGCGCGGCTGGCAGCCCGATTACATCGCGGTGCGCAAGCGCTCGAACCTGCTGCCGCCGGGCCCGCAAGACGAGAACGCAGAACTGGTGGTGCTCGCCGCCGCCAAGCTCGGCGCCACCCGTCTGATCGACAACCTCGAAATCTGAATCTGACGCTGTCCTGGTCCGCGCGAACGCGCACAAGAAGCCACAAGGGATTGATCATGCAACGCAACATGCTGAAGTCGAAGATCCACCGTGTCGCGGTCACGCACTGCGAGCTGCACTACGAAGGCTCGTGCGCGATCGACGAAGACTTGCTCGAAGCCGCGAACATCGTCGAAAACGAACGGATCGACATCTGGAACATCAACAACGGCGAGCGCTTCTCGACCTACGCGATCAAGGGCGAACGCGGCAGCGGCATGATTTCGCTGAACGGTTCGGCGGCGCGGCGCGCGCAGCTGGGCGATCTGGTGATCATCGCAGCGTTCGCGGTGGTCGACGAAGCGGAGCTGAAGGCAGGCTGGAAGCCGGATCTGGTGTTCGTCGACGAGAACAATAAGATCAAGGGCAGCCGCGATCACGTGCCGACCCAGAACTGGACCTGAGACCGGGATCCATCGCGCGGTTCCATGCAGCGGGCGGCCGCGCCGCCTGCTAAAACTAACCCGCCTAACCCGCCTGCCGACCCTTCCGCCAACGCGCCCTCAGGCCTTCTTGCCGGCCGCGTTCGTCCATTCGACGATCGGCTGCCATTGCTCCAGGTCCTTCTCCACGCGGCTTTTCGCGACGTCCCACAAGGTCAGGCCGTGCGCGGCCAATTGCACGTAATTCTGCGTATCGCGCAGAAAACCGAGCACCGGCAGCTGCAAACCCTCGACAAATCGATGCAGCTGCTCCGCTGAACGCGTGCGCGCATCGACCCGCATGCCGACCACGCCGATCTCGATCGCGCCCTTCCGGACCGCTTTTTCCTTCGCCAGGCGCTCGAGAAAATCCTGGGTGGCGAGAATATCGAACAGCGACGGCTGCAATGGCACGATCACCTTGTCCGCCAGATCCAGCGCGATATTCAGGCGGTGGCCGTGCAACCCGGCCGGCGTATCGACCACCGCATGCTCCAGGCCCTTCGGCGGCTTGACCGGCGCATCCTGGTCAACCTCCCAGGTTTCGATGGCCGGCAACGTGGCGGGCCGCAGCGACAGCCACGCATGCGCGGACTGCTGCCTGTCCAGGTCCGCCAATGCGACCCATTCGCCTGCCGCCGCGAAATAGCCCGCCAGATTGGTCGACAGCGTGCTTTTGCCCACGCCGCCTTTCGGATTCGCCACCACGATCACCGTCATGAATTCTCCCGGGAAGAAGGCCGGCGCTGCCAGCCGGTTTGCCGCGCTTTTTGCTCAGAGTTGCGTTGGTGTGCCCCGATCCGCACCGGTTTCAGGGCACTTGCCGATCCAGCCGTTGATAATATCGACAAATGCATCAGGGCCGAAGCCCCGGACGGCTAATTACCGGCCCGCTACAGCCGATTATTCCATCGAGGATCCGAATCCCATGAGCAAACTGCGCCCCGAATACACGATAGACCGCCTGCACGAACGCCAGCAGGGCAAGCTGCCCGGCTTGCTGGGCGTGCATGTCCTCGAACTGGCGCAAGGCACCTTGACCGCAGAATTGACCGTGCGCAGCGAATTGCTCGCGCCGAACGGTTTTTTGCACGCGGCTACTGTGATCGGTCTGGCCGACACCGCCTGCGGCTACGCGTGCCTCGCGCATTTGCCCGAGACGGCGCGCAATTTCACGACCATCGAGCTGAAGAGCAACTTCCTCGGCACCGCCAACGAAGGCACGATCCGCGCGGTCGCCAAGAGCGTGCATCTGGGCCGCAGCACGCAGGTGTGGGACGCCACCGTCACCGATCCGAACGGCAAGACGATGGCGCTGTTTCGCTGCACCCAGATCGTGTTGTATTGACTGAATGGCGCGACGCGCAGCGCCATGAAAAAAGCACGCGGCCTCACGGCGCGTGCTTTTCTATTGCCCGGTGGACCGGACCGCCAGAGCGGTTCGACGAACCGCCAGTGCGGCGGTTCAGGCGTGCTTCAGGCGTATGAAGCGCGTATCAAGCGCGTATCAAGCAGCCTTTCCAGCAGCGACGGTGCGCGGCGCCTTCGCCCCGCTCAACGCCAGCGCGCCGCCGCCGAGCAGCGACTGCACCGCCAGCGTCACCGCCCAGAACGCCGGATATTCCCATCCGCCATTCGGCGACGCGAATCCCCAGCCGTTGTGCAGATGCGCCGACATCGCGCCGAGCATGAACGGCAGCAGCACCAGCGCGACCCAGCGGACCTGCACGCCAAGCAACAAAGCGATGCCGCCGATCAGCTCGACGAACGCCGTCAGATAACCGAGCCAGCCCGGCAGGCCCAGCGAAACAAAAAACTGCGCCGTGCCAGGCAGCGTGAAAACAAAAATCTTCTGCAGGCTGTGCGCGAGATAGAGAACGCCCAAGGCGAGGCGAAGCAGTAAAGCGGCCAGATCGGCGGAGCGGTTCGAATTCATGGCAGGTCCTGTGGAGAGAGGCGGCGCATTTCCGCCGTCGATGCAAAGAACTTTATTCGAACCTCCGCGAGCGAAAAACCCTTTCGGACGCTTTGATTATTTCTTATTGAGAGTTAATCGGCGCAGCCCGGCTGCAACCCGGCTGACATAGATCAGCCAATCGCCATGAACAGCTTCGGCAGATCGAGATGCGCGGCCAGCGTGTCGGCCAGGCGATCCAGCGAGGCTTCGCGCAGCGCCGGGTAGTCGATCTGCTCGGCGCCGCTCAGCCCCGCCCACGCCAGCAGCGCGGCGCAGGCGGCCGGGGTGTCGAACAGACCGTGCACGTAGGTGGCGAGAATTTGCCCATCGGCGGAAATCGCGCCGTCGGGATGCGCGTGTTGCGCTTCGCCCAGTTGCAGCGCGGGCGAAGCCAGCGCCGAGCCTTGCGTTGCGCCCATGTGAATCTCGTAGCCTGCCACCTCGGGCGCGCCCGGCAACGCGAGGCGTCCGGTCACGTTCTTCAGCGTTTTCTCGCGCGTCAGCACGGTCGAATAGTCGAGCCAGCCGAGGCCCGCGAACGTGCCCGGCGCACCTTCCACGCCATGCGGATCGGCCACTTCGCGACCGAGCATCTGCATGCCGCCGCAAATGCCGATCACGCGGCCGCCGTACCGCAGGTGCCGTTCCAGCACCGCGTCCCAGCCTTGTGCGCGCAGATACGCCAGGTCGCCCGGCACGTTCTTCGAACCCGGCAGGATGATCAGATCCGCTGGAGGCGGCGGCGTGCCGCTTCTCACGTAATGAAAATCGACCTGCGGATGGGCGCGCAGCGCGTCGAAATCGGTGTGATTGCTGATGTGCGGCAGCACCGGCACGACCACGCGCAACATGCGTCCGGCGTCGCCGCTGTGCGCTGCGCGCAGTTCGGGCGGCAGCATGTCTTCGGCGTCGAGCGTGAGACCGTGCAGATACGGCACGACGCCCAGCACCGGCTTGCCGGTTTTCGCTTCGAGCCAGTCGAGGCCGGGCTTCAGCAAGCCGACGTCGCCGCGAAACCGGTTGATGATGAAGCCGCGCACGCGCGCCTGCTCGCTCGCCGACAAACACGCGAGCGTGCCGGTCAGATGCGCGAACACGCCGCCTCGATCGATATCGGCCACCAGCACGACCGGGCAATCGACCGCTTCCGCAAAACCCATGTTGGCGATGTCGCGATCACGCAGATTGATTTCGGCGGGACTGCCCGCGCCTTCGACGAAAATCGTGTCGTACGCCGCTTGCAAACGCGCATACGATTCCAGCACCGCCTCGAGCGCCAGCGGCTTGTAGTCGTGATACGCGCGTGCATCGAGATTCATGCGCGCCTTGCCGTGGATGATCACCTGCGCGCCGCGGTCGCTGGTCGGCTTGAGCAGCACCGGATTGAGATCCGTGTGCGCGGCAATCCCCGCGGCGACCGCCTGTAAGGCCTGCGCACGGCCGATCTCGCCGCCGTCGATCGTCACCGCGCTGTTGAGCGCCATGTTCTGCGGCTTGAACGGCGCGACCCGCACGCCGGCGCGCCGCGCGAGCCGGCACAAGCCGGCGACCAGCGTGCTCTTGCCCGCATCGGACGTGGTGCCCTGAATCATCAGCGTGCCGCGCGGCACGGGTACATCGTCAAGCACGGTCGAAGTGGTGGTCACGGAAAATTGAGCTCAGCGGTGAAAAAGGCAATCAAGCGGCAACGAAGCCGTGACGAAGCGACAATGAGGCGGTAATTAAACGGCTATGAAGCGAGCTATCAAGCGGACTATAAAGCGGGCTATAAAGCGGGCTACGAAGCGGGCCACGAAGCGGCTACGAAGCGACAATGAAGCGGCTATGAAGCAGCGATGAAGCAATTCGAACGCGGCATTATCCCATCGCGCCGGGAGCGGGTGCGCGCCGGTACAATCACGCGATGATTTCCCGCGACCTCACCTTCGTTCTCGGCGGCGCCCGTTCGGGCAAAAGCGTGCATGCCGAACAGCTGGCGAACGACAGCGCGCTCGCCGTCACGTACGTCGCCACCGCGCGCGTGGCCGACGACGCCGAATTCAGCGCGCGTATCGCGCATCATCGCGAGCGGCGTCCGGCGCACTGGCAGTTGCTGGAAGCGCCCGTCGATCTCGCCGGCGCCGTCACGCAAACTGACGCGCCCGGCCGCTGCATCCTGATCGACTGTCTGACATTGTGGCTCGCCAATTTATTGTGTCCGCCTGATGGCGACAGTGTGCCCATCGATCGCTATCACGCCTATCTCACCGCATTCGAGGCCGCGCTTTTTGACGCCAAAGGAAAGATCATCGTGGTCAGCAACGAAATCGGCCTGGGCGTGGTGCCGCTCGGCGCGGCCACGCGGCTCTATGTCGACGAACTCGGGCGGCTCAATCAACGTATCGCCGCGTTGAGCACCCAGGTCACGATGATGGTCGCGGGCTTGCCGCTCGCATTGAAAACAGCGGGCCGCGCGTGATGCTCTCGCTCCCCATGCTCGTTACGCTGGCGACCGCCGGCGTCGCCGTCGACCGTTGGTTCGGCGAGCCGCGCCTCGCGCATCCGCTGGTCGGCTTCGGCAAACTCGCGATGCGCCTCGAAGCGCGCTACAACACCGGCCGGCGCTTGCGGCCCAAGGGTCTGCTCGCGTGGTCGCTGGCGGTCATGCCGCCGGTGCTGATCGCCTGGTGGCTGGTCAGCGTGCTGCCGTTTTTGGCGGCCTGCGCCGTGCACGTCGCGTTGCTGTGGTTCGCGCTCGGCGCGCGCAGTCTGCACGATCACATCGCGCCGATCGCCCAGGCGTTGCAGCAACGCGATCTCGCGCAAGCGCGTTTGCTGACCTCGCGCATCGTGTCGCGCGAAACCGCGCATGCCGACGAAGCCGCGCTGTCGCGCGCCGCTGTCGAATCGGCGCTCGAAAACGGCAACGACGCGATCTTCGGCGCGCTGTTCTGGTTTGCGATCGCGGGCGGCCCGGGCGCGCTCGGTTTTCGTCTGGCCAATACGCTCGACGCGATGTGGGGCTATCGCACACCGCGCTATTTGCGCTTCGGCTGGGCCGCCGCGCGGCTCGACGACGTGCTCAACTGGATTCCCGCGCGTCTCACCGCGGCGAGCTACGCGCTGCTCGGCGACACGCGCACGGCGTGGCGTTGCTGGCGCGAGCAGGCGCCGCGCTGGGACAGCCCGAACGCCGGGCCGGTGATGGCCGCGGGCGCCGGCAGTCTGAACGTGTTGATCGGCGGCGCGGCGGTTTATCACGGCGCGCTCGAACATCGGCCGACGCTCGGCGCCGGACAACCGGCGAACGCCGGCCATGTAACGGCGGCGTTGATGCTGGTCGAGCGCACGGTCATTCTCTGGCTGGCGGTGCTGATCGTGCTGGCTTTGCTGAGCGTGCCTTTTCATGGTTGAGCGCATAAATAAGCACATAAGTGAACGCATGAACGAGCGCATGAACGAGCGCATACATGAGCGCATGGCCGGCCGCACGGCTGATCTCATGGCCGATTCCAGCGCCGCGGTCCACGGCGGCAATCTGCACGAAGCCGCCGAGCGCTACGGCATTCCGTACGCGCAATGGCTCGACCTGTCGACCGGCATCAATCCGCACGGCTATCCGGTGCCGCCCGTTCCCGCCGATGCATGGCGCCGCCTGCCCGACGAAGGCGACGGCTTTGCCGCCTGCGCCGCGCGTTACTACGGCGCGCCCGATGCCGCGCACGTGCTGCCCGTCGCCGGCAGCCAGGCGGCGATTCGCGCGCTGCCGTCGTTGCTGCCGCGCGCGACGGTCGGCATCGCGCCGCTCACGTACAGCGAATATGCGCCCGCTTTCCAGCGGGCCGGACATCGGGTTTTGCCGCTGGACGTGTCGTGCGATACCTTGCCCGACGCGCTCACGCATGGGGTTGTCGTCAATCCGAATAATCCGACTGCGGAGCATCTGAGCGCCGGCAGGCTGCTGCAATGGCACGCGCAACTGAGCGCGCGCGGCGGCTCACTGCTTGTCGATGAAGCCTTTGCCGATACGATGCCGTCGGCGTCGCTCGCCTCATGCACCGATCGCAACGGCTTGATCGTCTTGCGCTCGCCGGGGAAATTCTTCGGCCTGGCAGGCGTACGCGCGGGCTTCGTACTTGGCGCGCCGGCGTTGCTCGACGCGTTGCGTCGTACGCTCGGCGCGTGGACCGTCAGCGGCCCGGCTCGTCATGCCGTCAAAGCCGCGTTTGAAGACGAAGCCTGGCAGCGGCAAATGCATGCCCGCCTCGCTGCCGACAGCGCGCGTCTCGTGAACCTGTTGCATGCACAAGGTCTTGCCACGCGCAGCACGCCGCTTTTCGCATGGTGCGCCGATGCACGCGCCGCCGCTTTGCATGACGAATTGGCGCGGCGCGGCGTCTGGACACGGCTGTTCACGGCGTCCGGCAGCGTACGCTTCGGCTTGCCGGCGAGCGAGGCTGAATGGACGCGCTTCGACGAGAGTTTGTGCGAGGGCATGCGCATGATCGACAGCGTCGGCGCCCGATGATCCGGCTCCCCCGCTTCGCCATCGCCGCCGCGCTTTTTGCCAGCGCGCTGCACGCGCACGCCGCAATCACCGTGACCGACGACACCGGCGCGACCGTCACCCTGCCCGCCCCCGCGCAACGCGTGATCAGCCTCGCGCCGCACGTCACCGAACTGCTCTATGCCGCGGGCGGCGGCACGCGACTGGTCGGCGCGGTGTCCTACAGCGACTATCCGCCTGAAGCGAAACAACTGCCGCGCGTCGGCGACAACAAGGCGCTCGATCTCGAACGCATCGCCGAGTTGAAGCCCGATCTGATCGTCGTGTGGCGGCATGGCAATGCGCAGCGTCAACTCGACCGTCTGCGCGACATGCATGTGCCGTTGTTCTTCAGCGAGCCGCATCATCTCGACGACGTCGCCGTGTCGCTGACCAGACTCGGGCAATTGCTCGGCACCTCGCCGACCGCCGATGCCGCAGCGGCTGCGTTCCGTCACGACATCGCGCAATTGCGAACGCGGTACGCGAGCCGGCCGCCTGTCAGCGTGTTCTACCAGGTGTGGGATCAGCCGTTGATGACGCTCAACGGCGAGCACATGGTCAGCGACGCGATTGCGCTGTGCGGCGGCCGCAACGTGTTCGCGAAACTGGAACCGCTGGTGCCGACCGTCTCGACTGAAGCGGTGCTCGCCGCCAATCCGGAGGCGATCGTCACCGCCGCGCCCGGCGCGACCAGGCCCGCCACGACCTTGCCGCAACTCGACAGCTGGCGCGTATGGCCGGGCTTGAAAGCGGTGGCGAACAACAACCTGTTCGCCATCGACGGCGATTTGATCAACCGCCCGGCGCCACGCATCGCGCAAGGGGCGAAGCAGTTATGCGAGGACCTGGATGTGGCGCGTTCGCGGAGGAAGAGCGGCGCGCAGTGACGCCGAAACAGGAGCGGCGAGCCGTCAGCGCCCGGCAGTATCCGGGCGTTTGAACGGCCAGCGCTCGAACTCGGAAAGCCGCAACCGGTAACGCGCGACGTTACCCAAATAGAGATGGTCCAGATCGGACTGGATCGCATCGACGAAAGAGGACAAGTCTCCCGCGGCCGCCAGGTTCCGCGCGAGCGTTTCGATTTCGCCGCGCGTGCCGGCCAGGCCGCCGCGAATCACCTCCTGCACCACCTGTATCAACGCATTGCGATACTTGAGCCGGAACGCGTCCGGCTCGCCAATCGATTGTCGAATCGCCAGATAGCGTTGACATGACCGCTCGTAGGCCCAGATGAAAACATCGCGCAGCAATTCCACGCGATTGGTTTCGTACACGCCGAGCGTGCCTTCGATATACGCCTTCTCGGGAACGTCGACGAACGACAGCGGACACAGATTCTGCCGAATCAGCGGGATGTTCGCCGTTAGACGCGAGACCCGTTTGTTGACGTCTGCGAAGGGCTGCAAGTACGGCAGGTGCACCATGCCGAAAAAAGCCTGCTCGAACGGATCGTCGATTTGTGCGGCTTTGTTCAGCAGCGCCTCGAAGGATTCCGCGATCTGTTGCGGTACGGCGAGCGGAAAAAATACGGTGCCGCTGATCTCCACTTCGCGCGCGCGCAAACGGCCGCTCGCGAACGGGTCCGACATCAGGTTGTCGGAGAGAATCGCGTGAAGGTTCAGTACAGTGAAGCGATTGAAACCCACCTCGTCGGCGCTCTCGACAATCATCTCGATCGCGGCCTTGTGGTTGAGGATCATCTGCGTTTCCTGAGCGTCCTTGCCTTCGGCGATCTGCCCTTGCTCGATCAGGCGCACGGTATCCAGCCGCGTATAAGTGTTGCCCTCGAGCCGCGACGACGCCCACGACAAATCGATCAGAAGCCTGCTCATGATGTCGCGCGCGTAGGTGCCCGCCGGTCGCACATCCGCCGACGTGCGGCCCCACTCATGCAGGCGTTCGCGCTGAGTCTGGGATAGGTAAGCGTCCTGATTAGGGCGGTAGCGCTCGAGAAACGCGCGGTTGTAGCCGACCGGCCGGCGCTCATGCAGCGGCCTGTTCACCTCTGCGCGAACTTCCAGACCTGCGTTCGACACAGGCACATAGGCTTCGCCTGTAGTGCTTGCGGTTATGAAAGCCTGGGGAGGAGAAACCGCCTCGCTCGAGGCGGAAATCCGCTTATAAGCGACCGCTCGCCCGCCGCCTTCCGACGCGATCCGGCCGGCTTCCAGCAACGCATCGAGGCGGCGTTGCAGCGTGCGGCGCGGCATCGGATGGCGACGCGCGGCGAGTGCCGCGGCGAGCGCGCGGACGCCCCACCCCTCACCGCTTGTAGCGATGAGTTGCTCGATCAGATCCAGTTCCTGTTTGATGCCCTTGCTGTTCATGCGCGCCACCAGAGAGTCGATGTGGCGCGATTAGCGTTATTTGCGCCACTTTTCTCATCACATTGTGGCACAAATAGGGATATTCGTGCCACTTTAATGATTGGAGTGGCACGAATAAGGTTTTTCGCGACAAATTTCAGAAAAAGTGGCGCGAATAGTATATCAACCGGCTAGCGTGTCCGGCCGCCGGGAGGCGACAAGCTGCCCCAGGCGCGGCACTCAAGCATTCCACCTCACCAGCGACCATTGCTGCGCGTCATCGTCCCGGCGCAGCCAGACGATCCCGGCCATTCCCAGCGACCAGTTCAGACAGCGCTCCACCGGCACATCCAGCACCAGCGACGCAATCACGCGAATCACGCCCGCATGCGTGACGACATACGCCGGCGTCAACTCGCGCGTCTGCGCGAATGCCTCGAACCACGCGCGCACCCGCGCGGCGAATTGCGCGACACTCTCGCCGCCATGCGCTCGCGCATGTTCGAAGTTCGCCGCCCACTCGTCGAGCAACGCACGATCGATGGCATCCCAGCGCTGCTGCTCCCAGGCGCCGAAGTTCATTTCCTTCAGGCGGTCGTCGTGACTGAGCGCGCAGCCGAAATCGTTCGCCATTGCAGCGGCGAGGGACGCGCAGCGTGTCAGCGGACTCGACATCAAGACGCGCGGCGGCGGCACCTGCAAGGTCGCGAGTTTCAAGGCCAGCTCGATCGCGGACACCTCTACATCCTCGGCAAGCGCCACGTCGCTATGGCCATAACACACGCCTGCATCGAGCGCGACGGCGGGATGGCGGATCAGGACGATATCCATGCAAGCCCCACGAGGTAGATGCTCAATTCAAAAATCTGTTGCGCAAAGCCCAGGCAGTCGCCGGTGTACCCGCCGATGCGTCTGACGAAATAACGGCCCATAGCAAAACGCAGCGCCGCCAATACAGCGAATGTGACGCACGCGAATCGCCAGTCGGGCCCGTCGCGCCAGCTCGGCCAGAGCAGCCACGGCAAGCCGGACACCGCCGCGCAGATCAACGCGGAACCGCTCAGGCGTTGCGCGACCGGCCTGGCTTTGCCTTCGGCACGCACATAGTCGAGCGTGGCGAGATAGCTGATCGCGCACGCGCGGCTGGCCGCATGCGCCGCAATCATCAGACTTGCCGCGCGCATCGGCGGCATGGCGGCGAGCGCTTGCCACTTCAATGCCAGCGCGATCACAAGCGCGATAGCGCCGAATGCACCGATGCGTGAATCACGCATGATGCGCAGCACGTCGTCACGCGTATAGGCGCCACCGAACGCATCGACGCAATCGGCCAGACCGTCTTCGTGAAACGCGCCGGTGACGAGCAGCGACGCGGCCATCGAGAGCAGCACTGCCACGCCCGCCGGAAACACGCGCAACGCCGCGAGATAGACCAGCGCGCTCAAGCCGCCGATCAGCACGCCCACGAGCGGAAAATAGCGCGCCGCCGCGTTCAGGTAGTGCGGCTCGTAGCCGACCCAGCGCGGCACCGGCACACGCGTGAAATAGCCGAGCGCCGTGAAGAAGTAGCGCAGTTCCGCGAGCGGATTCATGGGCGGGCCGAGCCTGCGATCCGGCGAGGCGGCTTATTGCGAGGCCACCTATCGCAAGGCCACCCATCGCAAGGCCACGTATTGCAAGCTCGCTTAAGCATCGCGATTGGCGACGCCGGCCGATTCGAAGCTCGCCATCTCGTTGACGAACGCAACGGCAGCGCGCAGCAGCGGCACCGCGAGCGCCGCGCCCGTGCCTTCGCCGAGACGCATATCGAGCGACAACAACGGCAGCGCGCCGAAATGGTCGAGCATGCGCCGATGCCCCGCTTCGTTCGACGCATGCGCGAACACGCAATACTCGCGCACGTTGGGCGCGAACGCATCGGCGACCAGCAGCGCCGAAGTCGCGATGAAACCGTCGACGAGGATCGTCATACGCGCTTCGGCGGCAGCGAGATACGCGCCCGCCATCATCGCGATTTCGAAACCGCCGAACGTGGCGAGCACGTCGAGCGGAGCCGCGGAGACAGCGTGGCGCGCGAGCGCCGAGGCAAGCACGTTGCGCTTTTTCGCCAGGCCCGCGTTGTCGAGACCAGTGCCGCGGCCGACGCATTCGTCGATCGGCACGCCGCACAGGCGGCTCATCAAGCACGCAGCCGACGACGTATTCGCAATCCCCATCTCGCCGAAGCCGATCACGTTGCTGCCGAGCGCCGCGTGATGGCGCACGCGAGCGGCGCCCGCTTGCATCGCGGCGAGCGCCTGGTCATGCGTCATCGCCGGTTCGTGCGCGAAGTTGCGGGTGCCGGACGCGACCGGAATGTCGATCAGGCCTTCACTGGACGGCAACGGCGTCGCGATCCCCGCATTGACCACCTCGAGCTCGACGCCGGCGACGCGGCTCAATGCATTGATCGCCGCGCCTCCCGAGAGAAAGTTGGCGACCATCTGCGCGGTCACGGCTTGCGGATAAGGACTCACGCCTTCGTCGGCGATACCGTGGTCGCCGGCGAACACGATCATCGCCGGACGTTCGACCGTAGGACGCGTGGTGCGCTGGATCAGACCCATTTGACGCGCCAGCGTCTCGAGCCGGCCGAGGCTGCCGGGCGGCTTGGTTTTGGTATCGATGATGTGTTGCAGTTCGGCGCGCAACGTTTGATCGAGCGGCTCGACCTCGGGCAATTGCAGCAAACCTGGCAAAGAAGTCATAGACGTTTTTCGGAAGAGAGAATGTTTTTTTGAAACGATTATGAAACGCTTATGAAGCGCTTAGCTTGCCCGCGTGTCATCACCGCCAGGCGATTCGTGACGCGGGCGCGGCGCGGGAATCAACGCCTCATGCTCGCCGTCGCGAATCAGAACCAACGGGTACCCAAATGCACGGCTCGTCAGCGCCGGCGTCAGCACGTCATGCACCGGCCCGGCATAGGCGCCGCCGGCGCCGTCGAGCAGCAGCGCATGCGTCGCGAAGCGGCGCGCCAGATTCAGGTCGTGACACGAAAACATGACTGTACGCCCAGGCTCGCGTGTCCAGGCGGTCAACGCATCGAGGCAATCGATCTGATGATGCAGATCGAGATGCGACAGCGGTTCGTCGAGCAGCAACAACGGCGCCTGCTGGCACAACACCGCGGCCAGCGCGACGCGTTGCCGTTCGCCGCCCGACAGCGACAGCACGTCGCGCGCCGCGAATTCGGCGAGGCCCAGCGCATCCAGCGCGTCATGCGCGGCGGCGCGGTCAGCGGCGCGTTCCCAGCCCCAGCCGGTCAGATGCGGAAAGCGGTTGAGCATCACGATATCGAGCACGCTCGCGCTGAACGCATCGTGCGTGCTCTGCGGCATCAACGCGCGACGCTGTGCGAGCGGCAGCGGTTGCCAGTCGGCGAGACGCGCGCCGTCGAGCTCGACGTGCCCCGCCGCCGGATGCGAGAGGCCGGCGAGCGTCGCGATCAGCGTCGTCTTGCCCGCGCCGTTCGGGCCGGCGACGCACCAGATCTCGCCTGCGTAGAACGTATGCGTGAACGCATCGAGCAGCGTTCGCGAGCCGGCGCGCAACGTCAGGCGTTGCGCGCTGAGCGCGGCATGGGCGGAGTGGCGTGCCTGCATCATCGGCGCCTGCGCAGCAGCATCCACAAAAACACCGGCACGCCGACGATCGAGGTAATCACGCCGACCGGCAATTGCGCCGGCGCAATGACCGTGCGCGCGATCAGGTCCGCGCCCATCACCGCGACACCGCCACCGAGCGCGGCGGCCGGCAACAGCATGCGCTGATCGTTGCCGAACGCGAGCCGCAGCATATGCGGCACCACCAGGCCGACAAAGCCGATGGTGCCCGCTGTCGTCACCGCCGCGGCCGCCGCCAGCGACGCCACCAGATAGACACGCAGGCGCAGCGGCATCACCGCGACGCCGAGCGCCTGCGCGGCCGCATCGCCTCGCAGCAGCACATTGAGCCGCGGCGCAGCGGGCACGATCGCGATCAGCACGACGAAGAGCGCGGCGAGCGCGGCCCATGGCAGTGCGCCGCCGTTGAGGTCGCCGGTCAGCCAGAACAGCATGCCGCGCAGACGATTTTCAGGCGCAAGGTTGAGCAGCAGCGTGATGACTGCGCCCCAGCCGGCCGCGATCACCGCGCCGGTCAGCAGCAAGCGCGGCGACGTGTCCTGCGGCTCGCCCCGCCACAACTCGCGGCGCGCAAGACCGAGCACCAGCAGGATCGACACGAACGCGCCCGCGAACGCGCTGGCATCGACGATCCACCACGCGCAACCGGCGATCATCGCGACCAGCGCAAAAGTCGCCGCACCGCCCGAAACGCCCAACACGTATGGCTCGGCCAGCGGATTGCGCAGCAGCACCTGCAACAGCGCGCCGGCCAACGCGAGCAGCGCGCCGCACGCGAAGCCGGCCAGCGCGCGCGGCAGACGCAATGTCCGCACGATTTCGCCCGCGAGATCCGCCGATGCCGCGGGCGAAGGCACGAGCGCCGCCAGCACGCGCGCGGGCGCGAGCGGCACGCTGCCGAGCGCGAGCGACGCCATCAGCACGATCAGCGCGAGCACGGCGAGCGCGAGCCAGATCGCGGCCGCACGCTTCGCGCTCATGATGGGCATCGCCGTCGCGACCCTCGGACCCGAGCCGCGGTTCATCCGCGCGATCTCACGCAGGCGCGCCCGTCACTGCTGCTGCCAACCGACCGTGACATACGCACCGCGCCGCGGCGAGTTATACGAGTAGGCCGTTTCATAGTCCTTGTTCAACAGGTTCTGGATTTGCGCAGCCACGTACCACGCTTTCGTGATGTCGTAGCGCGCGGACAGATTCACCACACCGTAACCGCCGAGCTTGCCGCTGCTATCGTCGCGCGCGCCGCTGACGATCCACTCGCCGCCGACACGCCACCCCGCAATATTGCGATTCACCGCTAGCGACGCGAAACGCCGCGCACGCCGCACAAGGTCGACATCGCTGTCGAGGTCGACGGGATTTTGCAGCGTCACCGACGCACGCACATCCGTCCTGCCGACATGACCGCTCCACGATCCTTCGAGCCCCTGCACCTTCGCATGACCGACGTTCTCCGCCAGATAGATGCCGGGCGTCACCTGATGGTAGTCGATCAGATTCGAATTGCGCGTCTGGAACGCGCTCAGGCGCATCACGCCCAGCACATTCGACGCATACTGCAACGCTGCTTCGATCGAATGACTGCGCTCCGGCTGGATCGACGGATTGCCGCTGATCGGATAGTACAGATCGTCGAAGCTCGGCGCGCGAAACGCATCCGAATAGCTTGCGCTCACCTTCCAATGCTCGGCGATGTCGAAACCGTAGCCGAGATAGTAACTGTTCGCTGCGCCGAAATCGGAATACTGATCGCGCCGTACGTTGGCCTGAATCTGATTGCGCCCAAAGCGCCCGCTATAGCCGACGAAGCCCGAATTCACATGCCGGTCGGGCGCCGCAAACGTATCCGAATCGAGGCTCTGATCGAGATGCTCGTAGCCGACCTGCAGCTTCTGCTGCGCGGCGAGCGCGAAATCGTTCTGCCATGTGTACTGGCGATTGTCGGTATCGAAGCGGCCGTTGTAGATGCCGTTGGTGTTCGACACGCTGCGATCGTCGCCTTCGGAGACGATGAAGTGGGTGGTCCACCAGCCGGTCACCTTGCCACTGGCGAACGCCGACATCTGCCGCACTTTGGTGTAGAGGTTGTTCAGATCGGTCGGCACGCCGTACGCGTTGTCGTAGCTATTGTTGCCGTTCGACTGGAAATATGTGATGCCTGCGTCCCACTTGTCATTGAACTTGTGGCGCAGCGAGGCGGAGATGCTCTCGTTCAGATAGCCGTTCGGATTCGGATTTGCGTTGGGCGCCTGGGCTGGTTTGAGCGATGAGAAGCCGTCGTCTTTCGAGCGCGCGAGCGAGATGCTGAAGGTGGTCTTGCCGTCTTTGTCCAACGCGCCGTTCACGCCGGCCTGTTGCGTCTGCGTGTGATAACTGCCGTAGCCCACCGAGAAACTGAAACGCGGCGGATGATCGCCGCCGTCTTTCATGAACACCTGCACGACGCCGCCGATCGCGCCCGAGCCGTATGACGCGGACACATTGCCGTTCACCACTTCGACGTGGTCGACCTGATCGAGCGGAATCTGCGCAAGTTGCGGTGCGCCGAGGCTGACCGAATCGACTCGCACACCGTCGATCGACACCAACGATTGGGTGGACGATGCGTGACGAGACGCCCGCGCTTGCTACGAATTTGCGCTGGACGGATCTCTCCCTCTGGCCGGTATCCGGGCTGGCGACACATCGATCCCGCCTTCTCACGCGTGACGCGCAGTGGCACACTCGCATGTTCAGCTTCGAACACGCGATCGGGATCGACTTGCATGACGACATGCGGTCGCTTACCGTTGCGGGGGCAGCGCAGGCTGGCGCGTTCAGGCGAACGTCGCGCCCTGCTTCCCGTTTAACTGCGCGCCCTGTCGAAAAGCACGCGCGGGCACCAAAGTGCGGCCAGTTTAGGAGCGCCCTCGAGGCCCGTCAAGAATGGTTAATCCTTGCTCGATCCGTTCTGTTAAGTGCAGGTTATTGTCCGATGCAGGCGCAGTTTTTCGTCATGAGGCCGATAAAAGCCTGCACAAAGCGAGGTTGTTACGTCTCGAAACGAGACAATTGTCGGAACCTGCGACATTCCGCGCTAAAATGCGATGTCTTTAGAGGACGCAGCACATGCTCACCGAACTCGAATCACTCTCACAAAATATCGGCAAGCTGATTGCGATCAGCCAGCGCCACAATGAAGCGCGGCTCGCGCTCGAAGAGCAGCTCGCCCGAACGCGCGCTGAAGCGGAAGCCACGCGTACCGAACTCGCGTTGCTGCGCGAGGAACGCGATACGCTGCAAGCGGAACGCGACGCGCTGTCGGCAAAGATCGACGACGCACAGGTGCGCCTGAATGCGATTCTCGAAAAACTGCCGCGGGCACGCGCACAGGCCGAGCCTGACAATCAGCTCGATCTGCTCGAACCCGAACAACACGAGGTCGAAGCGGACAGCGCCGCCACCCGCCACGGAGAAAATGCATGACCACGAAGCAGATCGAAGTATCGATTCTCGGCGTGCCGTATCGTCTCGCCTGCTCGCCGGAAACCGAAGCGGCGCTGCTCGAAGCGGTGGCGCGCGTAGACGCTGAAATGTCGAAGATCCGCAATCACAGCAACGTGCGCGGCACGGACCGCATTGCCGTAATGGCTGCGCTGTCGCTGGCATCGGAACTGCTTAAGCTGCAAACGAGCGTGAGACACGGAGAAGCATTTCCCGCTGAGGAAATCCGGCGTACAATGCGTCAAATGAATGAACAGCTAGGTACTGTGATTCAGCAGTACAGCATGCAGTAAGTGTCTAGTGGCCGTGCCTGAGATCGGCCGCGGATTCAAGCGGAGTGCATGAGCAAAGACTCGCGCGAACGTTTGAGTTCCATCGTTTTAGCTTCATCGGTTTAGCTTCCCTGCCTGGTTCGCCAAGGTCATATATTCCTTGAACCAATGCCATGTGCACGGTTGTGGAAATTTGTAGCACGGGTGTGCGCGTCACTCTGTCTGATGTACCCGAAGTGCTGCTAACTGCGACCAATTCTGAACCCCCGGTTCAGGATGCCGGCCTAGCGGCTAAGGCGGGGACCTTATTTAGAACGGCATCGGACTTCGGTTCGGTGCCGTTTTTCTTTGGGCCTCCGGTTTCTTTCGCATCTTCACCTTCTTAAGGTTCAATTCGATTCATGCGCTACTGGCTAATGAAGTCCGAACCGGACGAAGCAAGCATCGACCATCTCGCCAATGCACCGCAACGCACGTTGCCGTGGACCGGCGTGCGCAACTATCAGGCGCGCAATTTCATGCGCGACATGATGCAGGTCGGCGACGCTGTGCTGTTCTATCACTCGAGCTGCCCCGAACCGGGCATCGCGGGGCTCGCCGAGGTGTCGTCCACGGCTTATCCGGATCCGACGCAGTTCGACAGGAAGAGCCCCTACTACGACCCGAAGTCGTCGCCGGAAACGCCGCGCTGGCTGCTCGTCGACGTAGTGTTCAAGAAGAGGATCCCTCTGATTCCGCTTGCCGCGCTGCGCGAGCATGAGGAACTCGCGGACATGCGCGTGCTGGCGAAGGGCAACCGTTTGTCGATCACGCCGGTGACCGAAGCCGAATGGCGTTTCATCACGAAGCGGCTTGTTTGAAGCTGCATTTGTATGTGCGGTACGTTGTCGCTGCCGCGCGTGCAAAGCAGGAGCAAACCGGGACCCAACCTTGAAGCAACGTCAAATTGGGGAACCAAGCCGAGGTTACAAGCGCCTAACGGACTCGCAAATGAACACGCAAACGCCGTGCCATTGCAGCGCGTTTGCTCCAATCGCGCATAACCTGTTCAAGCAAGGAGTCCGGGAATGACAAAAAACACTGCACGTGCCCTCGCACTCGCTCTCGTGTGCGTGGCCCCTGCCGCCCTCGCATTGACGCCGGCCATGGCGCGCGCGCAAGGCGTGACACAGTATCAGCCCTCGGGCGTGCTGTCGCTGAATGCGCAGGCCAGCGCGGAAGTGCCGCAAGACGTCGTCGATATCACACTGTTTTATGAGCAGGAAGCGAGCGATCCGTCGGCACTCACGTCAACGCTAAATCAGCGCGCCGATTCGGCGCTGCAAAAAGCCAAGGGCGTGAATGGCGTGACCGCGCGCACGGGTTCGTTCTCGATCTATCCGTCCACCGATCGCGACGGCCGTATTTCCGCGTGGCGCGGCCGCACGGAAATCGTGCTCGAATCGCACGACTTCGCCGCCGCGTCGAAGCTCGCGGGTCAGATGGCATCGATCATGCAGGTCGGCAACGTGCAATTCTCGCTGTCGCCTGAAGCGCAGCGCGCCGCCGAACAGAAGCTCACCGGCGAAGCGATCAGGTCGTTCCGCGAGCAGGCTTCTTCGTCGGCACAGGCGTTCGGCTACAGCGGCTATTCGATCCGCGAGGTCAACGTCGGGCGCAACGGCATCATGCCGCGTCCGATGATGATGATGAGCGCACGTGCCATGAGCGCCGACGCGAAGGCCTCGGCGCCGGTGCCGATCGAAGGCGGCACGTCCACGGTGACGGTCAATGTGTCAGGTTCGGTGCAGATGAAGTAACGCGTTTTACGCCGCACGTACTACTGCAACAAAAACGCCACGGCATGCCGTGGCGTTTTTTATTGGCTACGATAAAGCGTAGCGTTAGTTCGTGCTGACGCCCGCGCCGCTTCACGGCGCGCATGACCACAGAACCACACAAACGACAAACCGTGGCGATCAGTTCGCGCCGACCGTCTGAGCTGGTTCACGGCGCGCGCGGCGATACGCCCACACCAGTATCACGATGCCCGCGAGAATCATCGGCAGCGAGAGCCACTGGCCCATCGAGAGTCCCATTGCCAGAAGCCCAAGGAAATCGTCCGGTTCGCGCGCGAACTCCACGGTGAAGCGCGCGAGGCCGTAGCCGATCAGGAACACCGCGGAAATCGCGCCCGTCGGCTTCGGTTTGCGCGAGAAAAAGAACAACACGAAGAACAGCGCGACGCCTTCGAGCGCGATCTCATACAGCTCCGACGGATGGCGCGGCAGCATGTGATATTGAGCGAACACTTCGTTCAGATGCCATTGCGCGGCCAGCTGCGGATGCGCGGCGAGCCAAGCGGTGTCATCAGGCGCGGCGCCCGGAAACAGCATCGCCCACGGCGCCGACGGATCGGTCACACGGCCCCACAGCTCGCCGTTGATGAAGTTGCCGAGGCGTCCCGCCGCAAGCCCGGTCGGCACCATCGGCGCGACGAAATCGGTGACTTGCAGCCACGAGCGCTTGCGTTGATACGCGAACAGCACCATCGCCAGCGTCACGCCGAGGAAGCCGCCGTGAAACGACATGCCGCCTTCCCACACCTTGAAGATGTCGAGCGGATGCGCGAAATAAAAACTCGCCTTATAGAACAGCACGTAGCCGAGCCGTCCGCCGAGAATGGTGCCGATCACGCCATAGAACAGCATGTCGTCGATATCTTTGGCGGTCCAGCCTTGCGCGGCGACGTACGGCAAACGCAGCCGCAACCGGCCGACGACGATCGCCGCGATGAACGCGACGAGGTACATCAGTCCGTACCAGCGCACTGCGAGCGGCCCCAGATGAATGGCAACGGGGTCGAAATTCGGGTGAATGAGCATCGTGTTGTTATGGGCAGTTCAGGTTCAGAAGCGGATTTTCCAGTAGCGCGCGGCGTGCGCATCGTGCGGCGCAAGCATTGGACGGTTCGGCGTGAAATGCGTTCGCGGCAGACCTACGTACGCGGTGCGCCATATGGCTCGACGGTGGCCGCATGCGCGCGCACGATCTCGATGAAGCCCGCCAACACCGGGCTCACCTCCGCCGTGCGCCAGACGAGGCCGGTCTCGATCGCCGGCACCGATTCGCTGAGCGGCCGGTACACGACGCCGGTGCGGCGCAGATTACGCAACGATTGCGGCACCAGTGCGACACCCATGCCGGCCGACACGAGGCTCACGATCGTCTGCATCTGAATCGCTTCCTGGCCGACCCGGGGCGCGAGGCCCGCCACGCCGTAGCAATCCATAATGATGTCATAAAAGCCTGGCGCCAAACGTCTCGGGAAGATCACGAGCGGCGCATCGGCGACGTCGCGCAGGCTGATCGGCGTGTCCAGCCATTCTGCTTGCGGGTCTGCGTCAGACCCGGCGTCAGATCCGGCCACACTGCCCAAACGCGCCGCCATCTCCGACGACATCGCGATCACCAGCGGCTCGCGCGCGATCGGCAGCCATGAGAGCTCGGTGGCATGCCGCGACGGCAGCGGCGCGATCACGAGACCCGCATCGATGCGCCCGGCCACCAGTTCGTCGACCTGCACGTCACTGGTCGCCTCGGTCAGCTCGAGCCGCACGCGCGGATGACGCGCGCCGAAATCGCGCAGCAACAGCGGCAGCAGGCCGTAATCCGCAGTGGAGACGAACGCCAGCGACAATACGCCCGCCTCGCCGCGCGCGAGACTCTGCGCCAACGGCCGCAGTCCCTCCGCGCTCGCCAGCAGGCGCTGCACTTCGGGCAGCAGATCGGCGCCCACCGGCGTCAACTCGACCGAGCGCTTGGTCCGCGCGAACAGCTCGACGCCGAGCGTCTCCTCGAGCGCCCGGATGGCCTGCGAGAGCGGCGGCTGCGTCATGGAAAGGCGCGCGGCTGCCCGCCCGAAGTGTTTTTCTTCGGCAACGGTGACGAAATAGCGCAATTGGCGCAGGTCGGGGATAGCAGGCAGCATGATTAATACATTTTACGACCTAATCGAGCCTGAATAATATATTGGACACGCGCTTCGCAAAACTGCATCCTTGCGCAACGCGTCAGAACTACACTGGACTGATGCAGCCGACAGCCCACGTCGGCAAGGCAAAAACCGCAACAAACATTGCCGGAAAACAGCAACCGAACACGCAGTACGGATCAAAACAAAACAGATTGGAGTTCCCCATGGCATACAACCGTCGTTCGAAGAACATCACGCAAGGCGTGGCGCGTTCGCCGAACCGCTCGATGTACTACGCACTCGGCTATCAGAAAGAAGATTTCGACAAGCCGATGATCGGCATCGCCAACGGCCATTCGACCATCACGCCGTGTAACGCCGGCCTGCAGCGTCTGGCCGACGCGGCGGTCGCCGCGGTCAAGGGCGCCGACGCGAATCCGCAGATCTTCGGCACGCCGACCATTTCGGACGGCATGTCGATGGGCACCGAAGGCATGAAGTACTCGCTCGTGTCGCGCGAAGTGATCGCCGACTGCATCGAGACCTGCGTGCAAGGCCAGTGGCTGGACGGCGTGGTCGTGATCGGCGGCTGCGACAAGAACATGCCGGGCGGCATGATCGGCCTCGCGCGCATGAACGTGCCGGGGATCTACGTGTACGGCGGCACGATCCGTCCGGGCAACTGGAAAGGCACCGACCTGACCATCGTGTCGTCGTTCGAAGCCGTGGGCGAATTCACCGCCGGCCGGATGTCGCAGGAAGATTTTGAAGGGGTCGAAAAGAACGCGTGCCCGTCGACGGGTTCGTGCGGCGGCATGTACACCGCCAACACGATGAGCTCGTCGTTCGAAGCGCTCGGCATGTCGCTGCTGTATTCGTCGACCATGGCGAATCCCGATCAGGAAAAGGTCGATTCGGCAGCCGAATCCGCACGCGTGCTGGTCGAAGCGGTCAAGAAGGACCTGAAGCCGCGCGACATCATCACGAAGAAGTCGATCGAAAACGCCGTGGCCGTGATCATGGCGACCGGCGGCTCGACCAACGCGGTGCTGCACTTCCTGGCGATCGCACACGCGGCCGAAGTGGAATGGAGCATTGAAGACTTCGAGCGCATGCGCAAGAAAGTGCCGGTGATCTGTAACCTGAAGCCGTCGGGCCAATACGTGGCGACCGATCTGCACAAGGCCGGCGGCATTCCGCAAGTCATGAAGATCCTGCTCGACGCAGGTCTGCTGCACGGCGATTGCATCACCATCACCGGCAAGACGATCGCTGAAGAACTGAAGGACGTGCCGAGCAAGCCGCGCGCGGACCAGCAGGTGATTTTCCCGATCGAGCAGGCGCTGTACAAGGAAGGCCACCTCGCAATCCTGAAGGGCAACCTGGCCGAAGACGGCGCCGTCGCCAAGATCACCGGCCTGAAGAACCCGGTCATCACCGGCCCGGCTCGCGTGTTCGACGACGAGCAAAGCGCGCTGGAAGCCATTCTGGCCGACAACATCAAGGCTGGCGACGTCGTGGTGCTGCGTTACCTCGGCCCGAAGGGCGGCCCCGGCATGCCGGAAATGCTGGCGCCCACGTCGGCGATCATCGGCAAGGGTCTGGGCGAAACCGTCGGCCTCATCACCGACGGCCGTTTCTCGGGCGGCACGTGGGGCATGGTGGTCGGCCACGTCGCGCCGGAAGCGTTCGTGGGCGGCACGATCGCATTCGTGCAGGAAGGCGATTCGATCACCATCGACGCTCACAAGCTGCTCCTGCAACTGAACATCGACGACGCCGAACTGGCACGCCGCCGCGCCGCATGGCAACAGCCGAAGCCGCGTTACACGCGCGGTGTGCTGGCGAAGTACTCCGCGCTGGCGCTGCCTGCCAACAAGGGCGCGGTGACGGGCTGAACGTGCATTGAGGACGCGCAGACTCGCCTCGATTCGAGGCGGCTCGGCGCTACGAAAAGCGCTGCATAGCGTTTCGTAAGAGCGCAAAAGGGGCGCACGGAAAACCGTGCGCCCCTTTCCTTTTATAATGCCTGCACCACGAGTCGGGCACCTGCACCGACGGAGACCAGAATGAAATCAATGTCGTATGCGGCGTTTGCGGCGGCCGGCGTGTTGGCCGCCGCGTCGGGCGTGGGCAGTTCGGCTCACGCGGAGGCCGCTCAGGGCCTCGCGCTTGCCCAGCAGCAGAACTGCATGAGCTGTCACTCGGTGACGCGTCCATTCATGGGACCGGCACTTCACGATGTCGCCGCGAAATATGCCGGACGCGAAGATGCCGCTACGTATCTGAAGCACAAGATCATAGACGGCAGCACGGGCGTGTGGGGCGCGGTGCCGATGCCCGCGAATACGCAGCTCACGCCCGATCAGGCGGCCATGCTGGCGAGCTGGGTGATGACACTCAAATGAAGACACTCAAATGAAGGCGCTCGAATAGCGGCGCCCGGATAAAGATACGCCGCCTCCCCCGCTTACGCGCCGCCCGAGCGCCGCGCGATCTCTTCTTCAACCGCTTCGCGCACCCAGCCGGTCATCTCCGTTTCAAGCGCCAGCGCCACTTCACGCGTGATCTGGTTGACGAGCCATGCAGTGTGTTCCTGCAACGCTTCGCGGCAGCGCGCTTCGATGATGCCGCGCCCTTCTCCCGACAGAAATCCCGCGAACCGTCCGCGCAGACGTTCGGCGATCACGTCGGCATCCAGACTCTGCTGGGCAGGCGCCGGCGCCTCATGAGCGATATCCGGCGGCACGATCGCGCCCGCTTCGGCCGGCGCAAGCGGCTCAGTCCGATCGAACACGCCCGCTGACGGCGCAAGCTCCGGTTCCTGCCCGTGCCGCGAATCCCCATGCGGGTGGGCCTTCGAGCGTTTTTTTGGATGCGCATGAGCCGGTTCAGGCTCGTGGGCAGGCTCCGGCGCAAAGGCCGGTTCTTTTGCGGTGACAGGTTCAGACACCGGCTGCGCCGCCGGCGCAGCCTCCGCGCCCGGCTCGTGGCGCGCCTGAGCACGATCGCCCGGTACGAGAATCTCGTGCAGAACCGGGATCGAATTGTCGTTGGGATCGGACACGCTCACCCTCCGTGTTTGAGTCGAAGCTGAAGCAGGGCCGCGTGCGCGCCGAATCCGGCACGACAGGAAAGGACGCCGCGCGACGCGGAAGATAGAACCTAGCTGCCCTGCTTGTAGTTGTTCAAAGCATAGCCGCGATCGCGGTAGAAGCGATAGCGTTCGCGGCCCGCAGCGAGTTCGTCGTGTGCGTTACCGACCACTTCCAGCAGTCTTTCGAAGCGCGCGAATTGCGCCGGCACCGTGGCGCCGAGATTGAGCAGCACCTGATGGTGCGGCACGTCATCGAGATTCGACGCCAGCACGATCGGTGTCTGCACGGCAAGCGGCGTGCCCGCCATGCAATGCGGCACGAAGTCGAGCGGCGAGAACGTCCACAATTGCTCGTCGAAAGCCCGCAACCGCGGCGGCTCGGCCAGCACGACGGTCGGCTGGCCCGCCTGATACGCCTTGCGGATCAGGCGGCACGCATACAGCAGCGAATCGCCGACGTTCGAGTGAAAGTCGATTCTCGTCATCGGCGGCTCCGCTTTGCGTCCGCAACCGCGCTCGCAACTTTACTGCAACGCGTCATTGTGCGGCACGGTCGATCAGGAACTGCGCGAGCAGCGGCACCGGACGGCCGGAGGCGCCCTTCGCCGCGCCGCTCTTCCATGCCGTGCCGGCGATGTCCAGATGCGCCCACGGATACGCTTCGGTGAAGCGCGACAGGAAGCACGCCGCCGTCACGCTGCCCGCCGGACGGCCGCCGATGTTGGCGAGGTCCGCGAAATTCGACTTGAGCTGATCCTGATACTCTTCGTCGAGCGGCAGACGCCATGCCGGATCGGATGCTTCGCGCGAGGCGTCGAGCAATTCGCCCGCCAGCGCATCGTCTTTCGAGAACAGACCGCTGTTGTGATGACCCAGCGCGATGATGCAAGCGCCCGTAAGCGTGGCGATGTCGATCACCGCGGCCGGTTTGAAACGCTCGGCATAGGTGAGCGCGTCGCACAGGATCAGACGGCCTTCGGCGTCCGTGTTGAGCACTTCGATCGTCAGACCCTTCATGCTGGTGACGATGTCGCCCGGCTTGGTGGCGGTCGCCGACGGCACGTTCTCGACCGCCGGAATGATGCCCACCACGTTGATTTTCAAGCCCATTTCCGCGACGGCGCGCAACGTGCCCAGCACCGAACCGGCGCCGCACATGTCGTACTTCATCTCGTCCATGCCTTCGCCCGGCTTGAGCGAAATGCCGCCGGTATCGAACGTGACGCCCTTGCCGACCAGCACCACCGGCGCGGCTTTCACGGCGCCGCCCTGGTACTGCAGCACGATGAACTGCGCCGGTTCGACCGAGCCGGCCGTGACCGACAGGAACGAGCCCATCTTGAGCGCTTCGCACTGCTTTTCGCCGAGCACTTCGACCTTCAGCTTCCAGTCTTTGGCGAGCTTCTTCGCGGTGTTGGCGAGGTGGGTCGGCGTGCAGACGTTGCTCGGCAGGTTGCCGAGGTCGCGCGTCAGATCCATGCCGTTGGCGAGCGCGGCGCCCTGCTTCGCGGCAAGCTTGGCGGCTTTCTCGTCGCCGGTATTGACGCTGAAGACGATGCGCTTCAACGCGCGCGCCGCGTTATCCGGCTTGCTCTTCATCTGCGTGAATTTGTAGGTCAGCTCGCGCAGTGCGAGGATCGCCGCGCGCACGCCCCAATCGGCCGAGCGTTCGAGGATCGGCAGTTGGGCGAGCGTGAAGGTGACCTGGACCACCTTGGTGGCCAGCAATGCGCGCCAGGCGGCCCGCACGGCTTCGCCATAGGCTTTCTGACCGAATGTGTCCTGTTTGCCGAGGCCGACCAGCAGCACGCGCGAGGCGCCGATACCTGACACTTCGTGCAGGAACAGCGTGGTGCCGGCCTTGCCGTCCATGTCGCCGGCCTTGATGATGCGGGTCAACAGGCCCTTGGTGGCCGCGTCGATTTCCAGTGCAGCGCCCGAGAGCGTTTGCGACTCGAACACGCCGATTACGATGCAATCGGATTTCCCGGTCAGGAAACCGTTTGTCGAGCCTTTGGTCCAATCACAGGCTTTTATGCTAAAGTCCATCGCGCTTATCCTCGGATAAAATCTGGGCTTAGGATGAAAGCCGCAATTATCCGCTATTTTTCCCGCGGCGGCTGCACCGGAGGCGTAACGGGAACCAACCCGCGCGCCACCGAGAGCGCCCCCTCTCGTCATCAATAATGATCTTCGAACGCTCCCTCCAGCGCGAACTCGCGTATACGGCTGGTGCCGTGTTCATGGTTCTCCTCACGCTCGTGCTGACGACGATGATGATCCGCATCGTCGGCTTCGCAGCCTCGGGCGAGATCGATCCGCGCGACGTGCTGGTGCTGATCGGCCTGACCGTGATCGGCTATCTGGCGATCATGCTCGTCGCGACCCTGTTCGTGTCGATCCTGTTCGTCCTGACACGTTGGTACAAAGACTCCGAGATGGTCGTGTGGCTGTCCTCGGGCGTCAGTTTGACCCGCTTCATCAAGCCGATCGGCATGTTCGCCACGCCGATCGTCATCCTCATCATGTTCTTCGTGTTCGTCGGCTGGCCGTGGTCGAACCAGCAGAGCAAGCTGATCCGCGCGCGTTTCCAGCAGCGCGACGAGGTCTCGCTGCTCGCGCCGGGGCAATTCCGCGAATCGGCCACGAGCCACCGGGTGTTCTTCATCGAGAAGATGTCGCCCGACCAGGGGCACGTGGAGAACGTCTTCCTGACCAGCACCGAGAACGGCAAGCTCAACGTGGTGGTGTCGAAGAACGGCCATACCGAGACGCACAAGAACGGCGACCGCTTCGTGGTGCTGGAAAACGGCCGCCGGTACGACGGCGAACCGGGGCACCCCGATTTCCGCATCATGGAATTCGAACGTTATGGTGTGAAGATCCAGAGCCAGCCGGTCGTCAATACGCCGACCACCACCGGCACGCCGACGCTCGATCTGTTCCGCAACCCGACTCGCGAAAACCTCGCCGAATTTGCGTGGCGCGCGGGGCTGCCGCTGATCGCGATCAACCTGATGCTGCTGGCGATTCCGCTCGCGCACCAGAACCCGCGGCGCAGCCGCACGATCAATCTGGTGATGGCCGTCCTGATCTATCTGACGTATTCGAATCTGCTGAACGTGGTGCAGTCGTGGATCGAGCAAGGCAAGATGTCGTTCGGGGTTGGGCTCGTGGGCTTGCATATCGTGGTGACGGTGGTCGTCGCGGTCATTTTCTGGCTGCGCGTGCGCAATCGGCCGCTGTTCACGCGAGCGATGTTCAACCGTTCGCAGGGGGCCTGACCGATGCGCATCTATGAAAAGTACTTCGCGCGTCAGGTCTACCTCACGTTCATCTTCATTCTGTTCGCGTTTTCGGGCCTGTTCTTCTTTTTCGACCTGATCAACGAACTGAACTCCGTCGGCCACGGCAACTACAAGTTCCAGTACGCGGTGCTGCGCGTCGCCTTGCAAACGCCGTCGCGTTTCTACGAAATCATTCCGGTGGCCGCGCTGATCAGCGCGATCTACGTGTTCGCGCAGATGGCGGCGAACTCCGAGTACACGATTTTCCGCGTATCGGGCCTCGCGACCAACCAGGCGCTGCGCTCGCTGCTGAAGATCGGCATTCCGCTGGTGTTCCTCACCTACCTGATCGGCGAAGTGGTCGGTCCGTACACGGATCAGCTATCCGAGCGCGTACGGCTGGAGGCGCTGGGGTCGTCGGTATCGAGCAATTTCGAGTCGGGCGTCTGGGTGAAGGACACGCTCACTGCGCGCGCGGACGGCGAGCAGGTGACGCGCTTTGTGAACGTCGGCGAGTTGAAACCCGACGCGACCATCAGCAAAGTGCGGATTTACGAGTTCGATTCGCAATTTCGTCTGTCGAACGTGCGGATCGCCCAAAGCGGCAAATACCAGCCGCCGGGACATTGGCAACTGACCGGCGTGACCGACACGCAACTGCTCGACGTGCCGCCGCCGCCGGGCACCCCGGCCGACGCGTTGAATCCGGTGTATCGCGCAAAGCAGGTGGCCTTGCCCGAGTACTCGTTGCGCTCGGAACTGACGCCGCAGATTTTGTCGGTGCTGCTGGTGTCGCCGGACCGGATGTCGATGTTCAACCTGTTCCGCTACATCCAGCATTTGACGGAGAATCACCAGGACACCCAACGCTATGAGATTGCGCTGTGGCGCAAGCTGCTGTATCCGTTTGCGGTGTTCGTGATGCTGGTGCTGTCGTTACCGTTTGCGTATTTGCATACGCGAGCCGGCGTGGTGGGTGTGAAGGTTTTCGGCGGGATTATGCTGGGGATGAGTTTTCAGCTGTTCAACACGCTGTTCTCGCATATCGGTACGTTGAATACGTGGCCCGCGCCTTTGACTGCGGCTACGCCGGGTTTGGTATATCTGGTGCTGGGGCTGGTCGGGTTGAAGTGGGTTGATCGCCATTAGGAGCCTTTTTCATGGCTACGCATGGGATTGTGCTGTTTGCGCATGGCGCGAGGGATGTTCGCTGGCGCGAGCCGTTTGAGAGGCTGGCCGACAAGCTACGGGCTGCTCGCGCCTCTGGCGGCGAGCCTACCCTGATAAAGCTGGCTTTTCTTGAGTTGATGGATCCGGATTTGCCCGCCGCCGTCGAAGAACTTGTCTCCGGCGGGTGCGATGTGGTCACCGTTGTGCCCGTTTTTTTCGGGCAGGGCGGACATGTCAGGAAGGATCTCCCCGCGATAATCGAGCACTGCCGCGAGTTGCATCCGTCTGTTGAAATCAGGTGCGCCGTCGCCGTCGGCGAGGACGAATCGGTACTGGACGCTGTGGCGGCGTATTGCCTCCGCCAGGTTTAACTGTCCTGCTGCGCGGCGCTTATAGCCCGCATAGGGTCCATGCAGGGTTCATGTAAGGTCCGTGCTCCACGCAAGAAAAACTTTAAGCCGCCACCAACATCCCATCCGCGGAGCGGACAACTTGCTGCTGTCGAGCAGCAAATGCCTCCCCGATCATCAGCAAGCCAGGCTGCGAAGCATCGACCCACTTCTGCGCCTCGCCGCAAGCGAGCTCCTCCAGCGTGAGCGTGAGCGTCCGCTCACGCTCCGTACTGCAAGCCTCGACAATCGCCACCGGCGTAGAAACCGCCCGTCCAGCGTCGATCAACTGCTGGGCAATCTCGGCACCGCTATCGCGGCCCATGTAGAACACGAGCGAATCCGCATTCACCTGCTCGCGAATCTCGTCGGACCCCGGCGCACGGCTAAAAGTCGCCAGTGCGACACTGCGCGACACGCCCCGCAGGGTCAAAGACCGCTTCAAGGATGCAGCACTAGCCAGCGCAGCTGTAATGCCGGGCACGACCTCATACTCGATGCCAGCGGCTTCAAGCGCCCGCATCTCCTCATCGGCCCGGCCGAACAACATCGGATCGCCGCCCTTCAGGCGAACCACCACATCGTGCTCGAGAGCGGCATCCACCATCTGCTTGTTGATGAACTGCTGCGCCGTGGAAAGCTGTCCGCAACGCTTGCCAACAGCAATCCGCCGCGCGTGAGCAGGCGCATAGTCGAGCATCGCGGGCTCGACCAGCGCGTCGTGCAGGACGACATCAGCGGCGCCCAACAGCCGCGCACCGCGCACCGTAATGAGGTCCGCGGCACCCGGGCCCGCGCCGATCAAATAAACCTTACCCATTTGCGTCAACCTGTTCGTTAGGGCGCTGACGGTGCGCTGCTGCGCGTCGCCCGCTTACGCCGAAAACGCCCGGATCATCCCGGCCGCGACGGTGTGATGCGTCGCTTCGTCGATCAGCACGAATGCGCCCGTGCCCGGATGCGAGTCGTACACGTCGCACACCAGCGGCTTTTGCAACGTCAGCGCAACGCGGCCGATGTCGTTCATCGCCAGTTCCTTGCGATCGATGGCTTGCGACAACGTATGCACGTCGAGCACTTCCTTGATCGCACCGATCCGCGCGAACACGGTGTTCGTGGTCTGCTTCAGCAGATACTTGCGTTGCGTCGACAACGGCGTGTCGTCGAACCAGCACAGATCGGCTTCCAGCTTCTTCGCCGGCTCGGGCGCCGCTTCGCTCAGCACGAAAGTGTCGCCGCGCGACACGTCGACGTCTTCCGCCAGACGGATCGTCACCGTTTGACCGGCAAACGCGCGGTCCACTTGCGCGGTGCCGCCCGGCACCGGCGCGATGATCTCGGCAACCGTCGCTTCGCGGTTCGCCGGCAGCACGACGATCGTATCACCGACCTTCACTTCGCCCGCTTCGATGCGGCCCATGTAGCCGCGGAAATCGTCGGCCTGGCTGCCGTCCTGACGCGCCACCCACTGCACCGGAAAACGCAGCGCCTGGCCTGTCGGCACTTCGACCGGCAGCGCCTCGAGCAAGTCGAGCAGCGGTTCGCCCGCGTACCACGGCATGCTTTCGCTCAAAGTCACGATGTTGTCGCCCTTCAGCGCCGACACCGGCACGAAACGCACGTCGCTCAAACCGAGGTGACGCGCGAGATCGGCATACGCGTCACGAATCTCGTTGAAGCGCGTTTCGCTGTACTCGACCAGATCCATCTTGTTGATCGCGACGATCACGTGCTGCAAGCCAAGCAGCTTCACGATCGCGCTATGGCGCTTGGTTTGCGGCAGCAGTTGCGCGACACCGTCGACGAAGGTCACGCGCGTCGCGTCGACCAGAATGATCGCCGCATGCGCGGTCGATGCGCCCGTCACCATGTTGCGCGTGTACTGCTCGTGGCCCGGCGTGTCGGCGATGATGAACTTGCGCTTCGCCGTCGCGAAGTAACGATACGCGACGTCGATCGTGATCCCCTGCTCGCGCTCGGCTTCGAGGCCGTCGGTCAGCAGCGACAGATCGATTTCGTCGCCGACGGTGCGCTTGTTCTTCGCGCGCGACAGTGCCGAGAGCTGGTCGGAGAGCACAGCCTTGCTGTCGTACAGCAGGCGGCCGATCAGCGTGCTCTTGCCGTCGTCCACGCTGCCCGCCGTGATGAATCGCAGCACGCCGAGGTCTTCTGGTTGATGAATATTCATGATGTTCCTTGTTCCTCTGTCGACCTGAGTTAGCGCTTCAGCACTTACTCAGGTCCCATGCAAAGCTGTCGACCTGAGTTAGTGTGTCGACCAGAGTTGGCGCTTTAGCGCCTACTCTGGTCCCATAGCACTTACTCCAGTCCCATGCTTAGAAATAACCTTGCTTCTTACGCTGTTCCATCGCGGCTTCGGAGACCTGATCGTCCATCCGCGTCGCGCCGCGTTCCGTGATTTCGGTCACGGCCGTTTCGGCGATGATCTTCTCGAGATCGTCCGCATCGCTTTCCACCGGGCACGTGCAGCTGATATCGCCCACAGTGCGGAAACGCACCAGCGCGGTTTCGCTGCTCTCGCCTTCACGCATCGGCGTGAGCGGCGTGACCGGTACGAGCAGGCCGTTGCGGCGCACGATCTCGCGTTGATGCGCGTAATAGATCGACGGCAGTTCGAGCTGCTCGCGGGCGATGTATTGCCACACGTCGAGTTCGGTCCAGTTCGAAATCGGGAACACGCGCAGGTGCTCGCCGTTGTGCAGACGTGCGTTGTACAGGCTCCACAGCTCCGGGCGCTGCGCCTTCGGATCCCATTGGCCGAATTCGTCGCGGAACGAGAAGATGCGCTCTTTCGCGCGGGCCTTTTCTTCGTCGCGGCGCGCGCCGCCGATCAGCGCGGTATAGCCATATTGTTCGATCGTTTCGAGCAGCGTGACCGCTTGCGCGGCATTGCGCGAATCCGTTTCGCGGCGCAGACGCACCGTGCCGCGCCTGATCGAATCTTCGACGTGACCCACCACCAGCTCAGCGCCGATTTCTTGCGCACGACGATCGCGGAAGTCGATCACTTCGTCGTAGTTGTGGCCGGTGTCGATGTGCACGAGCGGGAACGGCAGCACGGTCTTGCGGTTCGCGCCGAGGCCGAACGCCTTCAGTGCGAGGTGCAGCACCACGACCGAATCCTTGCCGCCCGAAAACAGCAGCGCCGGCTTGCTGCATTCGGCGACCAGTTCGCGCAGGATGTGAATCGACTCGGCTTCGAGCCAATCGAGGTGATCCATCCGGTTCGCCGTGTTGGCAAGCGGAGCGTTGACAGTGGAATCGAGCGTGGTGCTCATATTTGGGTCCTTCGTTGGTTCGCGTCGCGAGCGGTTGCTCGCGTCGCGGAAGTATTCAAATCGGTATGTGCGGCGTTCAGGTTGAAAGCCAAGACCTGAATTCACCGGGACTTCATCGCTGCGTCAAGCAGAAGCGTTTTCGCCGCTGCCGACGGCGATCGGCGTAATCGTGGTGATGTGCAGCCCGCATTCCTTCGTATCGCGCGACTCCCACCACCAGCGCCCTGCCCGGCTGTCTTCACCGGGACGGATCGCACGCGTACAGGGTTCGCAGCCGATGCTCGGATAACCGCGCGCATGCAGCGGATTGACCGGCACGTCGAAGGCTTTCAGATAAGCCCACACCTCGGCTTCGGTCCAGTCCGTCAGCGGATTGAACTTGGCAATATTGCGCGCGGCGTCGTGCTCTTCCTCGTGCAGTTCGGCACGCGTCACCGATTGCTCGCGGCGCTGGCCTGTCACCCAGGCGCTGACATCCGACAGCGCGCGGTTCAGCGGCTCGACCTTGCGGATTTCGCAGCAACGCTTGCGCAGATCGACGCTTTCGTAAAACGCGTTCAGACCGTGCGAATTGACGTATTCATCGACAGCAGCCGCCTGCGGATGAAACTGTTCGATCGCGTAGCCATAGCGCTCTTTCACGCGATCGAGCATGCCGAGCGTTTCCGCGTGCAGACGGCCGGTGTTCAGCGAGAAGATGCCGATCTTCACGGCGCGCGAAAGGATCGCGTGCGTGAGCAGCATGTCTTCCGCGGCGAGGCTGCTGGCGAGCTTCACGTTCGCGTGACGCGCGGCGATCGAATCGAGCAGCGCATCGAGGCGCTCGACCTTCGCAGCGAGTTCCGGCGTGAGCGATTGTGCGCCGCTCATGCCGAAACCTTTTCCGATGCCGAAGCAGCCGCCGCACGACGGCGGAACAGCGGCGAGGGATTGTCCACCGCGCCCTGATACTGCACGCTGAATTCGTCGAACGCCTTCAGCGCATCATGGAAGTCTTTGTCGGCGCGCAATGCATAGGCGTCGAAGCCGCAGCGGAACATGAACGCCAGCTGATCGCGCAGCACGTCGCCGATCGCGCGCAGTTCGCCCTTGTAGCCGTAACGTTCGCGCAGCAAACGGCCGATGCTATAGCCGCGGCCGTCGCGGAACACCGGGAAGTCCACGCCGATCAGCGCGATCTTGTCGAAGTCGCCGACGATATCCGCCGGTTCGCTATCCGGCGCGAGCCACACGCCGATTTCCGCGGCGCTGCGCGCAGCGATCAATGCATCACGGGAAGCCTGCCACAACGCGAGCGGCACCAGCACCTTGCCGGCCGGCAGTTCGTTCACTGCCGGCAGCGAGCCGTCTTCGGCCGGGCGCACGACTGTCCAGTCGTCGTTGACGATCGCGCGGTTCTTGATGATAGAAGCCATCTGTTCAGTATCCTTTGCGCGGTTACGCGTGAGCCGGTTGACGCGAGGCGTACACACGTTCCTTGAACGGGTTGATGCCGATGCGGTTGTACGTTTCGATGAAGCGTTCGCCTTCGTGGCGGTTTTCCACGAACGTATCGATCACTTTGGTCATCACGTCCGGCATCTCTTCCGCCGAGAACGACGGGCCGATCACGCGGCCCAGATGCGCGCCGGTCGCGCCCGTGCCCTGCTCGCCGCCGAGCGTCACCTGATACCACTCCGAGCCGTCCTTATCGACGCCCAGAATGCCGATGTTGCCGACGTGGTGGTGACCGCAAGCGTTGATACAGCCCGAGATGTTCAGCGACACGTCGCCGAGGTCGTACACATAGTCGAGGTCGTTGAAGCGCGCCTGGATTGCCAGCGCGATCGGAATCGACTTCGCGTTCGCGAGCGAGCAGAAATCGCCGCCCGGGCACGCGATGATGTCGGTCAGCAAGCCGATGTTCGGCGTCGCGAAACCTTGCGCCTTGGCCTTTTCCCACAGCGCGAACAGATCGCGCTTCTTCACGTTCGCGAGAATCAGGTTCTGTTCGTGCGACACGCGGATTTCGCCGTACGAGTACTCGTCGGCCCAATCGGCGACCGCTTCCATCTGCGTATCGGTGGCGTCGCCCGGGGCGATCGTGGCCGGCTTCAGCGACAGAGTCACCGACGCGTAGCCCGACACCTTGTGCGGGCGCACGTTACGCTCGATCCAGCGGGCGAACGCGCGGTTTTCCAGCAGATGCTTTTCGAACGATGCGTCCGTATCCGGCAGCTTGTCATACACCGGCGGCTGGAAGTATTGCGACACGCGATCCACTTCAGCTTGCGTGAGCGTCGAAGGACCGTCCTTCAGGTGCTGCCATTCTTCTTCGACCTGCGCCGAGAACTTCTCCGGGCTCAACGCCTTCACGAGAATCTTGATGCGCGCCTTGTAGATGTTGTCGCGGCGGCCATAGCGGTTGTACACGCGCAGCACGGCTTCGCAGTAAGTCAGCAGATGCTGCCACGGCAAATCCTCGCGGATGATCGCGCCGATGATCGGCGTACGGCCCATACCGCCGCCGGCCAGAATGTCGGCCACCAGTTCGCCTTGCGCGTTCTTCTTCAGATAGACGCCCAGGTCGTGGATCTGCACCGCGGCGCGGTCTTCCTTCGAGCCCGAGACGGCGACCTTGAACTTGCGCGGCAGCCATGCGAATTCCGGGTGGAACGTCGACCATTGACGCAGGATTTCGGCCCACGGACGCGGGTCGACCACTTCATCCGGCGCCACGCCGGCGAACTGGTCCGCCGTGATGTTGCGGATGCAGTTGCCCGAGGTCTGGATGCCGTGCATTTGCACCGCGGCGAGCTTGCGCAGGATTTCCGGCGTTTCCTCGAGCTTGATCCAGTTGTACTGGATGTTCGAGCGCGTCGAAAAGTGACCGTAGCCGCGGTCGTGTTCGCGCGCGATCTGGGCCAGCACGCGCATCTGGCCGCTGCGCAGGTTGCCGTACGGAATCGCGATGCGATGCATGTACGCGTGGCGCTGCATGTACAGGCCGTTCTGCAGGCGCAGCGGACGGAACTCCTCTTCGCTCAATTCGCCCGACAGCCGGCGGCGAACCTGATCGGCGTATTGCGCGACCCGTTCATCGACGATGGTCTGGTCGTACTGATCGTATTGGTACATTCGGGGACCCCAATTTTTTTGCGTGACACACGGCGGTCCGGCGGCCGGCGCACCGGTTCTGCCGCGCCCTGGACATCTCCATTTGTCAGTTCAGCCGAGCCAGGGTTTAGACCCATCTCTCATTTGCTTATGACAAAAACAGATATCCATATTGAAAAAGATGGACAGATCGTAATAAACTCGCCTTATATTTCAAACGACTAAAAAATTCTTTTTATATGCGGAGAGGTTATATATGAACCTGCATCAATTCCGCTTCGTCCGCGAGGCTGTGCGGCAGAATTTCAACCTGACCGAAGCGGCCAAAGCCCTGTATACAAGCCAGCCGGGCGTCTCCAAGGCGATCATCGAGCTGGAAGACGAGTTGGGCGTCGAAATCTTCACCCGCCACGGCAAGCGCGTGCGCTCGCTGACCGAGCCGGGACGTATTATCCTGCAGTCGGTCGAGAAAATCTTGCAGGAAGTCGAGAGCCTCAAGCGGGTCGGTAAAGATTACGCAGCGCAGGATCAGGGTAATCTGGTGATCGCGGCCACCCACACTCAGGCGCGCTATTCGCTGCCGGCCGCCATCGCCGAATTCAAGAAGCGCTTCCCGAAAGTTCACCTTTCAATTCTGCAAGGCAGCCCGACCCAGGTCGCCGAGATGGTGATTCACGACCAGGCCGATCTCGCAATCGCCACCGAGGCGATCTCCAACTATAAGGAACTGGTGTCGCTGCCGTGCTTCCAGTGGCACCACGTCGCCGTGATGCAGCCGGATCATCCGCTGCTCGACCGCAAGCTTCTGTCGCTGGACGATCTTACGCAGTACCCGTTGATTACGTATGACAACGCGTTCGCCGGCCGCACCAAGATCAACGAGGCGTTCCGCCTGCGCGGCCTGCACCCGGACATTGTGCTCGAGGCGATCGACGCCGACGTGATCAAGACCTACGTCGAGCTGGGTCTGGGCGTCGGCATCATGGCGGATATCGCGTTCAATGGGGAGCGCGACCGTCACTTGCGGGCGATGCCGGTCGGCCATCTGTTCGGCAGCAACGTGACGCGGGTCGCGCTGAAACAGGGCGCGTATCTGCGCAGCTATGTGTACACGCTCGTCGAACTGCTGTCGCCGAGCATGAACCGCAAGCTGATCGAACAGGCGCTCAAAGGCGAACACGAAACTTACGAACTTTGACCTCACCCCGCTTGTCACCACGCCTCTCACCACGCTTCCCGCTACGGAGCCCCCTCGATGACGTCGCATAAGAACAAATCACGGACCCGACTACGCGGCCTGGCCGCCCTCGGCGCACTGCTGCTCGCCACTGCCGCACACGCCGACCTCAAGGTCGGCATCGACCTGTCGAGCACCGGCCCGGCCGCCGTGATCGGCATCACCAGCAAGAACGCGATGCTGATGTGGCCGGCCACGATCGCCGGCCAGAAAGCCGACTACATCTTCCTCGACGACGCCTCCGACCCGGGCGCCGCAGTCCGCAACATCCGCAAGCTGATCAACGAAGACCGCGTCGACGTGATCGTCGGCCCGAATATCACGCCGGCGGCGATGGCCGCGCTCGATCCGGTGGCCGAAAGCCAGACGCCGATGATCACGCTGATCGGCTCGGCGAGCGTGGTCGAACCGCAGGAAGGCAAGAAGGTGTGGGCCTACAAGATGGCGCAGACCGACAGCGCGATGGCCGACGTGATGACGCGCTACATGTCGAATCACAACGTGAAGACGGTGGGCTTCATCGGTTTCGCGGACGGTTACGGCGAAAGCTGGCTCAACGAGTTCACCAGGTTCGCCGCGTTGCGTCACATCCAGATCGTCGCGACCGAGCGCTTCAACCGCACCGACGCCAGCGTGACGGGCCAGGCGCTGAAGCTGATGGCCGCCAAGCCCGACGCGATTCTGATCGCGGGTGCCGGCACGCCGACCGTGCTGCCGCAACGCACGCTGGTCGAGCGCGGCTTCAAGGGTCCGATCTACCAGACGCACGGCATCGCGACGCCCGAGTTCATCAAGCTGGGCGGCAAGGACGTGGAAGGCACGTTGTTCCCGACCCAGCCGGTCGTGGTGGCGCGCACGCTGCCGGCCGATCATCCGGCGAAGAAGGCGGCGCTCGCGTTTGTCGACCGATATGAAGCGAAGTACGGCCCGGGCAGCGTCACGCAGTTCGCCGGCGACGCGGCGGGCGTGTATCCGCGCCTTCAGGATGCGGTGACGCGCGCGCTGAAGACGGCCCAGCCGGGCACGCCGGCCTTCCGCGCCGCGTTGCGCGACGAACTCGAGCACGCGCATGAACTGGTCGTGCCGAACGGCGTGGTCAACACCAGCGCGAAGGATCACGTCGGTCTCGATCAGCGCGCGAGCGTGATGGGCGTCATCAAGAACGGCAAGTTCACGTATCTCAGTCAATAAATTCGCGAAGTTGATACAGTAGAAGTCTCTTCCTGACACAGCAGTCCCACATCATGCGCACTACCCGAGCCATCCACGCCGTCGAGCGGCTGAAAACCCGCAGCGGCAATCCGCAGTTCGCGGCGATCAGCCTGTCCGGCGGCCTGTTCTATCTGGTCGACAAATCGAGCGGCACGGACAAGAAAGTGTCCGCCCCGCTGACGCTCGACGACTTCGTCAAGTTCGTCGACGCTTTTGGCCCGCAGAAACCGCGCAAGGCGAGCAAGCTCGATATCGCTTTCGAAGAACAGATCAAGAAGAGCAAGGGCGGTTGAAGGGCTCATCAGCGCCACGCTCCTGGCGGGTTCATCGCTTGGCCGATGTCTCGCCACCGTCCGTCCGCCGCACTGCCCGCGACGGCGCGGGATCGCACCGCGGTTTGGTACAATTCCGCAGTTACCCTGCCCGCCCCGTCCACCCCGGCTTCCAACGGATCCCGACAAGCGCTGGGCAGAGGCAAAAATCGCCAAACCAAACCGCCGAACCCACCATGAATATCGAGCAAGCGCGTTTCAACATGATCGAACAGCAGATCCGCCCCTGGGAAGTGCTCGACCAGGACGTGCTGAATCTGCTCTCGATCGTCAAGCGTGAAAACTTCGTCCCCGCCGCGTACCGCGATCTGGCCTTCGTCGACTTCGAAGTGCCGCTGCCGGCCGGCCAGCGCATGCTGGCGCCGCGCATCGAGGCGCGCGTGCTGCAGGAACTGGCGGTGAAGAAGCACGAAAGCGTGCTCGAAATCGGCGCCGGCTCGGGTTACATGGCAGCCCTGCTCGCGCATCGCGCGCAGCACGTGCTGACGGTCGATATCGAACCGGCACTGGCGGAACTGGCAAAGAACAACCTGACCGCCAACGGCGTGCTGAACGCCGAAGTCGCCACCGGCGACGCCGCGCGCGGCTGGGCCGACGCCGCGCCGTACGACGTGATCTGCGTGTCGGGCGGCCTGCCGGTGCTGCCGCAGGACATGCTCGAACAACTGAAGGTGGGCGGCCGTCTGGCGGCTTTCGTCGGCGCCGCGCCGGTCATGAAAGCGCAGATCATCACGCGCATCGACGAGAAGCAATACCGCATCGCCGACGTATTCGAAACTTACGTCGAGCCGCTGCAAAACGCTGTGCAGCTGCCGCGCTTCAAGTTCTAAACAATGGGCAGCCGGAAGTTTCGCCGGTCCGTCGCAATCTGAACTGGATGTCTTGCTGATGCAAAATCTGTCCGCTCCCGCGCTCGCCGAATGGCTCGCCGATAAATCGCGTCCCGCGCCCGTGCTGCTCGACGTGCGCGAGCCGTGGGAAATCCAGACGGCGTCGATCGCCGGCGCCGTGTCGATTCCGATGCGCGAGATTCCCGCACGCAGCGAAGAACTCGACGACGACGCGCAAATCGTCTGCGTGTGCCATCACGGCGCGCGCAGCGCCCAGGTCGCGATGTTCCTCGAGTCGCGCGGCCATACCAACGTCTTCAATCTGCAAGGCGGAATCGACGCATGGTCGCGTCAGGTCGATCCGTCCGTTCCGACCTACTGATCGCACGGTCCCGATGATGCGCCAGCGGGCGCCGGTTCCCGCGGCCGCTCTGGCGCTTGCCTGCGTGCTTGCGAATGCACTCCCCGCGCAGGCCATCGGTCTTTCCCAGCTCCACGACGAAGCACTTTCGAACGACGCGCAGCTGTAAAGCGCGCACGCGGCGCTCGCCGCCAACAGCGGAGAGCTGCGGCTCTCCCGCGCCAAACGGCTGCCGCAGGCGCCGACGGTGCCGCATCCGGGTGTCACGGCGAAAGGCGCCGCCGGCAAGCTCGGGCGGGCGGACCATGCCGAACGCTGCCGCACCTCAGTAGCGCCGCGCTCTTCCCTTTTGCGATACTCCTGACATCCCGCTTTCATTGAGACACCTCCCGCAATCGCCTCGGAAATTTCGCACGGTTTCCTGAGCATCACGCAGGCACCATGCTCCAACAATTTTTTGGGGGAGCTATGTGATGAGATTGTTGAAGATCGCGATGCTGGCGGCAACGTTGTTGCCGCCAGCATCGCATGCGACTTTGGGCGGCGCGCCGAGCACCGGCGCATCCTCGTCGACGAAGCTGCTGCGTGCTACGCCGCAGTCCACCGCCGCTGCCAGCGCAGCCACGGCTAAGTCCCCGGCGCCTTACACCGTTAATGAGACGCGCGACGCCACCGGCGTCACCGTCCGCGAGTACGTACTGCCCTCCAATGTCGTGTTCGCGGTCACGTGGCAGGGTCCGGTGCGCCCCGACATGCGCGCGCTGCTCGGCAGCTATTTCCCGAACTACATCTCCGCGGGCGAAGCACGTCCGCTCGGCACCGGCGCGCTGACCGAGCGGCGCGGCGACCTTCGGATCGAGTCGTCCGGCAGGCCGGGCCGCTTATTCGGCATCGCGTACTTGCCTCGCCTGATGCCCGCGAATGTCCGCGCGGCCGACCTGCCATGAACGAGACGCCGATTTCACGGGAAAACGACAGTATGAAGACCTCCAGCAAGACACTCTGGGTCGCGATGGCCGCCGTTGGCGTAGCGCTTTGCGCATGCGGCGGTGGCGGCGACAGCAGCACCAGCGTGCAAAACTCATCCATCGACTGGCCCGCCACGCCTAGCTGGCCAGTCACGCCCAATCCTCCGTCACCGCCGGTCGACACTAGCAACACGGTGCCGATCGTCATCGATGCCTCGATGGGCAGCGTCAACATGCCCGCCGTATCCATCGTGCTGTGCGGGCCCAGCCAGCAGGACGGCAGCCAATGCGAGACCGTCGGCCACATGCTGGTCGATACCGGCTCGGTGGGCGTGCGCGTGATGGCGAGCGCGGTCAGTCCCAGGCTCAGATCCCAGCTGCTGCTGCAAACCACTTCCGACAGCAAGCAAGCGAGCGGATCACCGCTCGCTCAATGCGCGCAGTTCGCCTCCGGTTTCACATGGGGTTCGATCAGGCGCGCTGACGTGACGATCGGCAACAAGAAGGCGAGCAATATTCCGATCGAACTGATCGGCGACGGCTCGTATGCGACACCGTCCGATTGCATATCGAACGGCGGCCCTGATCTCAGCACCGCCCGGGCCCTCGGCGCCAACGGCATCATCGGCATCGGCCATCACGTGCGCGACTATCCGGACGCCGCGAAAACCGTGCTGCCTGCGAACTACTATGCGTGCGCCTCGGCAAACTCATGCGTCGGCACGACGGTGCCGGTCAACCGGCAGGTCATGAATCCTGTCGCCGCTTTCGCTACCCATAACAATGGCACGGTGATCCGCCTGCCTGCACTGCCCGCAGGCGGCCAGGCCAGCGTTACAGGTGAACTGGTGTTCGGTGTCGGCACCCAGCCGAACAATATGCTGCCCGCCAACGCAAACGTCGTGGCAGTAGACCAGTACGGCTACTTCACGACCCAGTATCAGGGACGCGTGATCGCCACCAGCGCAATCGACAGTGGCACCAATGGCTTCGGCTTCGACGATGCCACGATTCCTACCACAGGCGAAGGCGTGTATGGATGGTACACACCGTCGAGTCCGCTCAGTCTTTCGGCAACGATGGAAGCCACTAGCGGCACCGGTAAGCCGATCATGGTGCCATTCTCGATCGGCAACGCACACACATTGATGGCAAACAACTATGCGGCCTACGACAACATCGGCAGCCCCTTTTCGAGGTGGTTCCTCTGGGGCTTGCCGTTCTTCTACGGCCGCAACGTGTACACCGTGCTCGAAGGCGCCACGGTAGGTACGCAAGCCGGGCCGTTCGTCGCATTCTGATTGCTGTGGTTGTATCGCGCGGGAAACGGCGCCGCGAGACGCCGTTTCGTTCTTCGTTGTGCCATGCAATCGCGCCAATCGCTTTATCGCGCGCTAGTTCCCAGCGGCATTTTCCGATCTCCCGTTGAGACTTTTCTGAAACTCTCATTGATAGCCCGCGGGCAACATGCTCCGACCTGTTTTTTGGAGCAATGTGATGAGATTCGTAAAGATCGCGCTGGCGGCTGCGGCATTGTTGCCGCTCGCGTCCGCGTCGTATGCGGCGTTGGGCGGCGCACCGGGTGCGGGCTCGGCCCCGCAGTCCTTGCTTCGATCGACAACCCCCAACTCCTCTCCCACTGCTGCGGCTTATACCGTGCGCGAGACGCACGGCGCCGACGGCGTCACGATCCGCGAATACGTGCTGCCCACGAATGTCGTGTTCGCCGTCACGTGGCAAGGGCCGGTGCGCCCCGACATGAGTACGCTGCTTGGCAGCTACTTTCCCAACTTCGTTTCTGCAGGCGAAGGACGCGCGCGCGGCACCGGTCCGTTGATCGACCACAACGGCGACTTTCATGTCGAGTCGGCAGGCAGGCCGGGCCATTCTTTCGGTAAGGCATACGTGCCACGCCTCGTCCCCGCCAATGTCCGCGTCGAAGAACTGCAGTGAAGCGGCGTATCGATTCACGGAATTCAAGAAACATGAAGACTTTCAATAAAACGCTTTGCTTCGCGATCCTCACTGCCAGCGCGGCGGTGTCGGCCTGTGGCGGCGGAGGCGGCGACAACGGCGACTCGAACGCGACGCAGAACAACGACAAGCCTGCGCCGGTTACGCCGACGCCGACGCCGGCTCCGACTCCGGGCCCCACCCCGGCGCCAACTCCGAGCCCTGCTCCGACGCCAACTCCGAGTCCCACGCCGACGCCAACCCCGAGTCCTGCTCCGACGCCAACTCCGAGTCCCGCGCCGGCGCCAACCCCAAGCCCCACGCCGACGCCAACCCCGAGTCCTGCTCCGACGCCAACTCCGAGCCCTGCTCCGACGCCAACTCCGAGCCCCACGCCGACGCCAACCCCGAGTCCCGCTCCGACTCCCACACCAACGCCCCCGGCCGACGTCAACACCGTCCCCATCACCGTCGAGCGGTGGACGGGAGACTACGCTAACCAGCCGTACGTGACTGTCACTATCTGCGTCCCCGGCGTGCAGGGCAGCAATCAATGCGCGACGGTCGATCACATGCAACTCGACACCGGCTCGGTCGGCGTGCGGGTGCTGGCGAGCGCGCTGGGTTCCGCGCTCGCGGGCCGCTTGCCGACGCAGTCCGGCGCCACCAACGATCCAACCGGCGGCGCTCCGATCGCCGAATGCGCGATATTTGGTTCGGGGTACACGTGGGGGCCGATCAAACGCGCCGACGTGACGATCGGCGGCAAGACAGCCGGCAATCTACCGGTGCAGGTGATCGCCGACGGCACGTACGCTACACCGCCGGATTGCGCTTCACGCGGGGGCCGCAACCTCAATACGGCAGCGACGCTCGGCGCCAACGGCGTACTCGGCATCGGTCCAGCGCAACGCGATTTCGCAGCGGCTGCTCAAACCGTCTTGCCGGCAGCCTATTACTACTGCACGTCTGCGACTTCCTGCACGAACACCCGCGTTCCGCTCGACACGCAAGTCATGAATCCGGTAGCCGATTTCACCTCGGACAACAACGGCACGATCATCCGCCTGCCCGCGCTGCCCGCAGGTGGACAGGCGAGCGCAACGGGCGAGCTGGTGTTCGGCATCGGCACCCAGCAGAACAATGCGTTGCCGTCGAACGCCAACATTCTGGCGCTCGACCAATACGGCTTTTTTCCGACCACGTACAAAGGCCGCTCGTTTACCAGCGCCATCGATAGCGGCTCCAACACGAACATCTTCGTGGATTCGACGATTCCTTACTCGGGTCTCCTATATGCGCCGCCGACCACGCTCAGCCTGTCCGCCATCCTGACGGGCGTTGACAAAGCCGCCACGCCAGTCACGGTGCCGTTCCCGGTGGCGGATGGATGGGGCTTGCTCGCGACTCGGTACGCGGCCTTTGACAGCCTCGGCTCGCGATCAGCGGGGATGTTCATCTGGGGCCTGCCGTTCTTCTTCGGCCGCAACGTCTACACCGTGCTCAACAATGCGACGATCGGCAAGCAGACTGGGCCGTTCATCGCCTTCTGACAGTCGGCCATCGCAACCACACGAGAATCAAACAAATGACAAATGGCCGGCGCCGCGAGGCGCCGGCCTCATTCATTTCAACAACGCCTCAAGGCAAACACACCCCCTAATTCGTCTCCTTCAACACCTCCGCCACCGTCGCAAAGATCTCCTCGATCTGCGCCTCCTCGACGATCAACGGCGGCGAGAACGCCAGAATGTCGCCCGTATAGCGCGTCAGCACGCCCTTCTCGAAGCAGCGCACGAACACATCATAGGCACGCGCGCCGGGCGCACCCGCACGCGGCGCCAGTTCCACCCCGCCCACGAGCCCGAGATTGCGCACGTCGATCACGTGCCGCTCACCGTGCAGCTTGTGAATCGCCCGCTCGAAGACCGGCGCCATCCGCGCAGCCCGTTCGAATAGCTGCTCGCGCTCATACAGATCGATCGTCGCGCAAGCCGCGGCCGCTGCAATCGGGTGTCCCGAGTACGTATAGCCGTGAAACAGTTCGATGCCGGCCGGGGCGCCGTTCACGATCGAATCGTGAATCTTCGCGCTGGCGGCCACGGCGCCCATCGGCGCGGCGGCATTGTTGGTGCCCTTGGCCATCGTCAGCAAATCGGGCGTCACGCCGAAATATTGCGCGGCGAACGGCGAGCCGAGGCGCCCCCAGCCGGTGATTACTTCGTCGAAGATCAGCAGGATGCCGTGCTTGTCGCAGATTTCGCGCAACCGCTGCAAATAGCCTTGCGGCGGAATCAGCACGCCGGTGGAGCCCGCCACCGGCTCGACGATCACCGCGGCAATCGTCGACGCATCGTGCAGCGTGACGAGCCGCTCCAGTTCGTCGGCGAGATGGGCGCCCCACGCCGGCTGTCCTTTGGAGAACGCCGCTTCCTCGATGTTCAGCGTATGCGGCAGATGGTCGACCGAGGGCAGCAGCGCACCTGAAAACGCCTTGCGGTTCGGCGCAATGCCGCCCACCGAAATGCCGCCGAAGCCGACGCCGTGATAGCCGCGCTCGCGGCCGATAAAGCGTGTGCGCTGCCCTTCGCCACGCGAGCGATAGTAGGCCAGGGCGATTTTCAGCGCGGTATCGACAGCCTCCGATCCCGAGTTCGTGAAGAAGATGTGCTTCAGATCGCCCGGCGTATGGCGCGCGATTTTGGTGGCGGCTTCGAAAGCCTTCGGGTGACCCATCTGAAAAGTCGGCGCGAAATCCATTTCGGCGGCCTGTGCCTGCACGGCGGCCACGATCTCGTCGCGGCAGTGCCCGGCGTTGACACACCACAGGCCCGCAGTGCCGTCGAGAATGCGCCGGCCATCGTGCGACGTGTAGTACATCCCCTTCGCGCTTGAAAGCAGCCGTGGCGCGCTCTTGAACTGGCGGTTCGCGGTAAAGGGCATCCAGAACGCGGACATCTCGGGTGGATTGGCGGTGGCGCGCTCTTTCATGTCGGGTCTCCTCGCGTGGGTGGTCTTCCAGTGTAGGCAGAGCCCAGCGCATGCACAAAGGGGCGGCGCCCATGCACCGCGCTCGCCCGCTGGCGGATCGGCACGCTTCGTTGCAGCGCGACACGCACCGCAACGAGGCGAACAGACCATGTTTGCACCACTTTCGAGCCGCATTACGCATAACGCCCATGCCCGGCCACCGCGCCGCAGCACGCAAGGCGCGGAGTTCACGCCGGATTTACAGCTTGGCATGTGCCTTGCAGTACACAAGCGGCAAGCCATGCGGGACAAGCCCTGCTGGCTGAAATCGACGCCCATAAACGCTCACCATCAATGGCAAGGGGTTATCAATGAAACGTCGCAGTCTGTTGAAGTTCGGTTCCATGTCGGGCGCACTGGCGCTCGCAGGTCAGGTTCCGTTTGCCAAGGCGCAATCCGGCAGCGGTCCGATCAAAGTAGGCGTTCTGCATTCCTTGTCGGGCACGATGGCGATCTCGGAGACATCGCTCAAGGACACCGCGCTGATGACCATCGCGGACATCAACAAGAACGGCGGCGTCATGGGCCGTCAGCTGCAGCCGGTGGTGGTCGACCCGGCGTCGAACTGGCCGCTGTTCGCGGAGAAGGCGCGCCAGCTGATCACCCAGGAGAAGTGCGCCGTGGTGTTCGGCTGCTGGACCTCGGTGTCGCGCAAGTCGGTGCTGCCGGTATTCGAAGAACTGAACGGGCTGCTCTTCTATCCGGTGCAGTATGAAGGCGAAGAAATGTCGCGCAACGTGTTCTACACGGGCGCCGCGCCGAACCAGCAAGCGATTCCGGCGACCGAATACCTGATGAGCAAGGAAGGCGGCGGTGCGAAGCGCTTCTTCCTGCTCGGCACCGACTATGTGTACCCCCGCACCACCAACAAGATCCTGCGCGCGTTCCTGAAGTCGAAGGGCGTCCAGGAAGCGGACATTCAGGAGGTCTACACGCCGTTCGGCCACAGCGACTATCAGACCATCGTCGCGAACATCAAGACCTTCTCGCAGGGCGGCAAGACCGCGGTGATCTCGACCGTCAACGGCGACTCGAACGTGCCGTTCTACAAGGAACTGGGCAACCAGGGGCTGAAGGCGTCGGACGTGCCGGTGGTCGCGTTCTCGGTCGGCGAAGAAGAGCTGCGCGGCATCGATACGAAGCCGCTGGTCGGCAATCTCGCGGCATGGAACTACTTCATGTCGCTGCGCAATCCGGCCAACGACAAGTTCAAGAAGCAATGGGCCGCGTGGGTGAAGGAGAACAACCTGCCGGGCGGCACCAAGCGCGTGACCAACGATCCGATGGAAGCGACCTTCGTCGGCATCCATATGTGGAAGCAGGCCGTCGAAAAAGCGAAGAGCACCGATGTCGACAAGGTGCGCGTCGCGATGGTCGGCCAGCAGTTTGTGGCGCCGTCGGGCTTCACGCTGGAGATGGACGGCAATCACCATCTGCACAAGCCGGTGATGATCGGCGAAGTGCGCGCCGACGGCCAGTTCAACGTGGTGTGGCGCACCAAGACCGCGATCCGCGCGCAGCCGTGGAGTCCTTACATTGCCGGCAATTCGAGCAAGCCGGACGTCGTCAGTTCGATTCCGGCGTTCCTCAAGCGCTCGCGGGTTGCCTGACGGGACGACGCAGCGACACGACGGCGCGGCATCGGTGCTTATCCGCGATGCCGCGCCGCCCTGCCGGTTCTTCTTCAAAGGCCACCATGGCGTTTTCATTCCTGAAGTTCGCACGGCGCAGCATCGGCAGCCTCGGGCTTGCGCTCCTCGCTAGCGCGCCGCTTGCCGCCTTCGCGCTGAGCCCGGCCGATGTCGCGCCGCTCGCCGGCGACGACTTCGACGCGAAATCCGCGGCCATCGACAAGCTGATCGCCAACCACGACAAGGCATCACTCGCAGTGCTCAAGGCGCTGTCCGAAGACAGCGCGCTCGCCACCGATGCCGGCGCCGTGCTGCTGCAAGACGGCGACACCGCGCGCGACGCGGTCACCGGCAAGACCGTCGCCGCAGGCGACGCGCAACCGGTCACGCTGAACAATCTGCTGCGCTCGAAAGTGGCGGGCGCGCTGTCGGGCCTGCAACTCGACTCGCCCGATACGGCAACGCGCGCCGCCGCGATTACCGCGCTGCTGCAAAACCCCGATCCGTCGATCAAACCACTCGTCGACGCCGCTCGCGCGAAAGAAACCGACCCGGCGCTGAAGAAGCGTCTGGACACGCTGTGGGCGATGACCGCCTTGCACGACGCCGATCCGGCCAGGCGGCTCGAAGCGGTGCAACTGGTCGCCGCGCGGCACGATCTCGACATGAACGAGCTGCTGCGCCCGCTCGTCGCGAAGAAGCCGGACGGCACCTTCAACGAAACCGACGACCGCGTCCGCGCCGCCGCGCAAAGCGGCATCGACGAACTCGATGCGATCCAGCGCCGCGGCCAGATCGCCGGCACGCTGTTCGCCGGCCTGTCGCTCGGCAGCGTACTGCTGCTCGCCGCATTGGGCCTCGCGATCACGTACGGGCTGATCGGCGTCATCAACATGGCGCACGGCGAATTCCTGATGATCGGCGCATACGCCACCTACGTCGTGCAGAACCTGTTCCAGCGTTATGCACCCGGCGCGTTCGACTGGTATCCGCTGCTCGCGGTGCCCGCGTCGTTCGTTGCGGCCGGATTGGTCGGCATCGTGCTCGAACGGCTGGTTCTGAAGCACCTGTACGGCCGTCCGCTCGAAACGCTGCTGACCACCTTCGGCATCAGCCTGATTCTGATCCAGGCGACACGCATGCTGTTCGGCGCGCAAAACGTGCAGGTGGTCAATCCGGCGTGGATGAGCGGCGGCGTGACGGTGTTGCCGAATCTGATCTTGCCGTACAACCGCCTCGCGATTCTGGCGTTTTCGATGATCGTCGTCGGCATTGCGTGGGCCGTGCTGACGAAGACGCGCCTCGGTCTTTTCGTGCGCGCCGTCACGCAGAATCGGCGCATGGCAGCGTGCGTCGGCGTGAAGACGGCGCGGGTCGATTCATATGCATTCGCGTTCGGCGCGGGCATTGCAGGCCTGGGCGGCTGTGCGCTGTCGCAGATCGGCAATGTCGGCCCGGACCTCGGCCAGAGCTACATCATCGATTCGTTCATGGCGGTGGTGCTCGGCGGCGTCGGCCAACTGGCCGGCACCGTGATCGGCGGCTTCGGACTCGGCCTCGTCAGCAAAGCGATCGAACCGTTCTGGGGCGCGGTGCTCGCGAAGATCGCGGTGCTCGTGCTGATCGTGCTGTTCATCCAGAAGCGTCCGCAGGGCATGTTCGCCCTCAAGGGCCGTAGCGCGGAGGCATGAGATGACGTCTGCGACTACCCCGGCTCACGTTTCGCCGTCCAGTAAGGGCACGGGCCCCGGACGCGAGGCGCAGTCCGGCTTCGCGCTCGGCTTGCCGCCGCGTCCCGCGCTGCTGCCGCGGCGTGCGTGGCTCGCGCTGATCGCGCTGATCGTCGTGTTCGGCCTCGGTGTGCCGTTCGCCGCGCTGGCGGTGCCGGAGACGAGCGCGTTCCATCTGTCCGCCTACGCGATGACGCTGACCGGCAAGTTCATGTGCTACGCGATCGCCGCGCTCGCACTCGATCTCGTGTGGGGTTACTGCGGCATTCTGAGTCTTGGGCATGCACTGTTCTTTGCACTGGGCGGCTACGCGATCGGCATGTACCTGATGCGCGCGATCGGCCACGAAGGCAAATACGGCAGCGACCTGCCCGACTTCATGGTGTTTCTCGACTGGCATGAACTGCCCTGGTACTGGCAAGGCACCCAGCATCTCGGCTATGCGCTGCTGCTGGTGGTGCTGGTGCCGGCGGTGATCGCGTGGGTGTTCGGCTTCTTCACGTTCCGTTCGCGCGTGAAGGGCGTGTACCTGTCGATCATCACGCAGGCGATGACCTTCGCCGCGATGCTGCTGTTCTATCGCAACGAAACCGGCTTCGGCGGCAACAACGGCTTCACCGACTTCAAGCGCATCGGCGGCTTTCCGATCACGCATCCGGGCACACGCGCCGCCCTGCTGCTGATCACGTTCGCCGTCTTGATTCTCGCGTTTATCGGCGCACGGGCGATCGTCACGTCGAAGCTCGGCCGCGTGGTCACCGCGGTACGCGACGGCGAAACGCGCCTGATGTTCCTCGGCTACAGCCCGTTGGCGTACAAGCTGTTCGTGTGGACCGTATCCGCCGTGTTGTGCGGGATTGCCGGTGCTTTGTATGTGCCGCAGGTCGGCATCATCAATCCGGGCGAGATGTCGCCGGGCAACTCGATTGAGATGGCGATCTGGGTCGCCGTGGGCGGACGCGGCACGTTGATCGGACCGATCATCGGCGCGTTCGCTGTGAATGGTGCGAAGAGCTTTTTTACGGCGAACTTCCCTGAATACTGGCTGTTCTTTCTTGGCTTGATTTTCGTGCTGGTGCCCCTGTTGCTGCCGAACGGCATCATGGGACTGATCGAACTCTTGACGCGCAAGAGGAACCGTTCATGAACGAAAATCCGATGGTTCCTGATCTTGCACTGCCTGAAGAGCCGGCTGAACGCTCGTTGAGCGGCGTTGCCAGCATGGGGCACGCGGTGGTGCCGGGCGAGATCGACATTTCGCACGGGACGATTCTGTACCTCGAAGACGTGACCGTCAGTTTCGATGGTTTTCGCGCGTTGAACGCGCTGACCTTGTCGATCGATGCGGGTGAATTGCGTTGCATCATTGGGCCTAACGGCGCGGGCAAGACGACGATGATGGATGTCATCACCGGGAAGACCGAGCCGGATTCCGGCAAGGTTTTTCTGGGGCAGTCGATCAATCTGACGCGGATGAACGAGCCTTCTATTGCGCGTGCCGGCATTGGGCGGAAGTTTCAGAAGCCGACTGTTTTTGAGCAGCATCCTGTGTGGGAGAACCTCGAGTTGGCGATGAAGGCCGACAAGGGGTGGTGGGCTTCGTTACGCGCCCGGCTCGATCGCGAGGCGCAGGCCCGGATTGAGGAGACGTTGGTTTTGATCGGGCTTGAGAGCGAGGCTCGACGGCTTGCCGGTGAGTTATCGCATGGGCAGAAACAGCGGCTCGAGATTGGGATGTTGCTGATGCAGCAACCGGCGCTGCTTCTGCTCGATGAGCCTGCGGCTGGGATGACTGACGATGAAACCATGCAGTTGGCTGAGTTGCTCAATCACCTGCGGGGGACTTGTTCGATGATGGTTGTGGAGCATGATATGGAGTTTGTGGCGGCTTTGTCTGGCGACACCGGGAAGGTGACGGTGATGGCCGAAGGGCGGGTTCTGGCTCATGGCACTTTGGATGAAGTCAAGAAGGATGAGATGGTGGTTGAGTCTTATCTAGGGCGGTGATTTGGTTTTTTTGCCTTTGGCGGCGGCATGTTGTGGTTGTGCCTATGCCTGCGGCGTTGGCCATTTTTTTAGTTGTATGCCTACGGCGTTGGCCTTTCCTTGGTTTTTTGCCCGCGCGGCGCTTATGTTCGTGCTGCCTACGGCGTTGGCCCCTTTTTTGGTTGTATGCCTACGGCGTTGGCCTTTCCTTGATTTGTTATTGGTTTATTAGCTTTCCCCCTGTGCGGGGGAGCACCTACTTTTCTTTGCCGCCGCAAAGAAAAGTAGGCAAAAGAAAGCGGCTCACTACGAAAGTACTAAGCGGGCACCACTGTTATCAACGCGGAGTGGAGGCCACCTGATCTGTGGCATCGCGCATTCAACCTTGGTGACAAGGCAGTCATACTTCCCGCCTCGCACTGCGTGCTCGCCGGAACGGTACTTCAAAAAACCGCCGGCCGTGCTTGAACGAAGTGGTCGGTTTGGGGTGGACCTTGCCGGCGAGCGCGTAGCGCGAGAAGGGGTGGATGACTGCCTTGTCACAGGCGCTCATGGACCACGGTGTGGTCCGGCAGGTTTCCACTACCGGTGGTTGACCGGGGTGCCCGCTTCAGAATTAGCGGTTTGAGCCGCTTTCTTTTGCCTACTTTTCTTTGCGGCGGCAAAGAAAAGTAGGTGCTCCCCCGCACAGGGGGAAAGCTAATAGACCACAAAGAAAACAAGGAAAGGCCAACGCCGCAGGCAACACAAACATAAGCGCCGCGAGGGCAAAAAAAATCAAGGCAGCACGAACATAAGCGCCGCGCAGGCAAAAAATCAAGGAAGACCAACGCCGTAGGCACACAGACAAATACCGCCGCCAAAGGCAAAAAGCAAACCCACAGGAATGATCAAAATGCTAGAAGTAGAAAACCTGAACCAATACTACGGCGGCAGCCACATCCTCCGGGATGTGAAGCTAACAGTCCCGGACGGGAAGCTGACCGTCCTCCTCGGCCGCAACGGCGTAGGCAAAACAACCTTGCTCAGGTGCCTGATGGGCGTAGTCCAAACCAAAAGCGGCTCAATCGCCTGGCGTGGCACGCCAATCACAAAACTCCCCACTTACTCGAGAGTAGAGCAAGGCCTGGCCTATGTCCCGCAAGGCCGCGACATCTTCCCCCGACTGACAGTCGAAGAAAACCTGCTGGTCGGCGCCGCCAGCAAAAAAGCACCCAAAAAGATCCCGGACCGCATTTACGACCTCTTCCCAGTACTAAAAGACATGCGCACCCGCCGCGGCGGCGACCTCTCGGGCGGTCAACAGCAGCAGCTCGCAATAGGCCGGGCCCTCATGAGCGAGCCTCAATTGCTGATCCTCGATGAACCCACCGAAGGGATCCAGCCGTCGATCATCCAGGACATCGGCCGCACGCTGCGTCAACTGGTCGAAGAAATGGGCATGACCGTCCTGCTCGTCGAACAGTATTACGATTTCGCCAAGGAAATCGCCGATCGCTATTGGGTCATGAGCCGCGGTGAAATCATCGCGGGCGGCGAAGGCGCCAATATGGACACGGACGGCGTACGCGCCCTCATCGCCGTCTGACAAAGACGCCCGCCGCAGCGTGATATTCTCGCCGCATCACTACGGCAACGCGTCGGCCGCCGCTTGACGCGCGACGGCTCGCCCGGTCTCCATACGTCCATTCGCATGTCGCTTCACGAAAATCACGTCACGCTCGCCGCCGCGCAAAACACAGCGCACTCGCAATGGCGCGCACGTCTCGAACTCGGCTTCGTCAAACACGGCGAGCGGACCACGCTCGCTCACCGGCGGCACGACGGGCCGTTGCGCGTGCAGCGGCCGCTCTACCCGGAAGGCAATGCGATCTGTCATGCGGTGATCGTGCATCCGCCAGGCGGGATCGCGGGCGGCGATCAGCTCGATATCGATGTCGCGCTTGGCGCCGACACGCATGCCGTCATTACGACGCCCGGCGCGACCAAGTGGTACAAGTCCAATGGACGCGCGGCGCAGCAGACTATCGATGTGCGAGCCGGCGCCCACGCCCGGCTCGACTGGCTGCCGCAGAACAATATCGTGTTCGATAGTGCGAACGCTCAGCTTGAATTCACGCTGACACTTGCTGAAGGCGCTACCGCGATTGGGTGGGATGCTACGCAGCTTGGACGGCAAGCAGCCGGTGAACGGTGGTCGGATGGCCAGCTACGCGCTGTGTCGCGGATCGTCGACGCTGACGGTCAGTTGCTCTGGTTCGAACGCGCGAGTCTTGCAGCGGATGATCCGCTGCGGGATGCCGCGCAAGGGCTCGATGGGTTTCCCGCGTACGGGATGTTGTGGGCCGTCGGGCCCGCTTGCGACGATGCGCTTGCTGAGGCGCTCACTGCTCAACTCCCGTTTGACGATGCGCTGCGCGCCGGGGCTTCTTATGTCGGTTCTGGGGTTTTGATTGTGCGCGCCGTTTCTCGTTCTATGGAAACGCTGCAGCGGGCTCTGACTCAATGCTGGCTTCAATTGCGGCCTGTCGTGCATGGGGTTGAGGCGGTGCCGCTGCGGATCTGGTCGACGTAGTTGGCTTGCTTGCCTGCGACGCTGGGTTTTCTCTATTTGCCTGCGGCGGTGGCCTTTCTTTTGTTATCGGACTATTAGCGTTGCCCCTGTGCGGGGCAACAACTATTTTGTAAAAAACCGGTGCAAAAGCACTCAAACTGTTATCTGGCAAGGCTTTTAGCGATGTTTCGAGCATTGCAAATCAACGCTACCTCACACAACTAACCTGTCGCCCAGACGCACCATCAAAACTGTGCAGTCAGCTGAAACCCGACCGTCACGCGAGCGGCGTCGAAGCCCGACGGCTTGTAGATGGGCGTGCCGACGAACAGGTCGTACGCGAACGCGCCGTATTTCGCCGGCACGCTACCCCGCACACCGATCACCGCGCCGGCGAGTTGCGTCCCTGCCAGGAACGCGGTGTTCGGCCCGAACACATGGCCATAGTCGATCCCGGCATAGAGCGACTGGCCGGTCTGGCCGATCGGCATCTGAAGTTCGTTGCGCCAGTAAAAACCTTTCTCGGCCGCAAGCAGTGATTCACCGTCGAAGCCGCGCACCGTGTAGCGGCTGCCGATCGTCAGGTCATCGACGTAGAACAGGGTGTCGTTGGTGAACTGGCCGTGAACGGTCGTGACGTAACGCAACGGCTGGCTCGCGATGGCGAACGGCACCGACAGGTTCGCGTCGAGCACCGCCATGTGAAAACGGTACGTCGGGCCGGTCGTATACGGGTCCGGCGTCGCGCCGAATTCGTTGATGCCCTGCCGGTACGCGAGCGTGCCGTCGAACTGCGCACTGCCAAAATAGTGACGGTTGGTCAGTCCGGCCTCGACAAACGTGTTGTTGCGCTTCTGCTGCGTGATTTCCGTGTCATCGATGAAGCTGTCACCGAAGCGCTTTGTCAGCTGGAATTCCACGCCCGACACGTCATTCTGGCTGCGGTGGATCACGCGTTGCAGCTTCAGGCCCGCAGTCTGTGAATTGCCGCTGGAGACGAACGTCTGGTTCACGCCCGCGATCTGCTGGTAGTAGGTGTTCGTGTTGCCGAAGAGGGTCGCGGTCCAGTAGCCCCACGGCACCGAGTACGAGCCATTGAAGCCGTGCGAGCCGAGTCCCTTGTCATTGAACTCCAGGTCCTGGTTCGCGCCGATCGTGAAGATGTCGTTCAGCCCGAGCGGGTTGTCGATACCAAGACTCACATTACCCTGCAGCTTGCCGGTCGCGCGTGAGCCTGAATTGTCGATCGACGCGACGACACTCCAGGGCTTGGCGCGCTTGACCGTAATCACGACATCGCTTTCGCCGGGCGTATCGGTCGGCTCGATCTTCATGTCCACGTCCTGGCTCGCGACGCGCTTCATCTGCTCCAGCCCCTGTTCAAGGTCGCGCAGGTCCAGCAGGTCGCCGCCACGGGCCGGAAACGCGGTCTTCCACGTGCCGCGCGTCGCCGGATCGGCGAAGGCCAGTTGCCGGATCACGCCGGGCACGAGTGCGAGCTTCAGCGTGCCGGACGACAGGTCCTGCTCGGGCAGCAGCACGCGCGTGGTGATATAGCCACGGCTCAGAATGGTCTGCTGCAGGCCCTTCACCAGCACGTCAAGGCCCTGCTTGCCGACGCATGCCCCGGCATAGTGGTTGAGCCATTCGCGGGCGAACGCAAAGCGGTCCTGCGGCAACGCTGATGCACCCTGCGCGCGTATCGCGTCAGGCAACGTGGCGGGTACGTCCAACAGGAACGATCCGATGCGAAAGCATGGTGTTTCGGTCGGCAGTTCAGGCCAGCCCGAGGCGCGCTCCACGGTCGAGCGCACGGACGGCGTTTTCACGGTCGCTTCGCGTTGCTGCGCTTCGCGCTGCTCCTTCACCTGCTGGTTCTGTTCGGCATTGGCGCGTGCCGCTGCTGCCGTATCGGCCGGAGTCGGTGCCTGCTGTGCCTGGGCCGCGAGAGAGACAAGGGCCGTGAGCGGAAGAAGCGCCAGCCTCTTTCTGATTCTCATTGTTATTCAAATCCTGATTCTGTTCGTCACGCGAGCGAGGCGAATTGCGGGAGCCTGCCGCCGCGGTGGAATTCTGTAGATTTCTGAATGGTCGAATTTTTCGTGAATGGTCGTTTTCTCATGTTGCTCATTTTCGATGTGACCTATCGCTACCCACCGGATACTCTGCCCGGCACTTAACTGCAAGGCACGCTGCTTTCGCCAGCTTGTCCTGTTCAACCTTATCGCTACTGGCCTTGTCCGCAATTGCCTTCTTCTCATCAGCGCGTAGTTGCCAGTTGAAGTGATCCGCGTTCGCGCCTGCGAATGCGCCCGTTGCGCGCTGCTCAATCGGCTCAGGGGCGCGGGTGACGCTCCGCAGGGCCAAAGACATAGATGCAGAGCGCGATAACCATGAGAATCGTCAGCACAACGAGAAATAAATTTCGCCAGCCTCTACCCGTTGTCGGAAGATCGCTTAGGGCTCCAACTGTACCCATGCCTCCGCTGAGAAGATCAAGAGCGACAAGAAGCAAAACGGCAATGACCATGGTCGCCTTCGCAATCGTACCGAAGAACAATTCGGCGAAGCGGTAGGGCCACGCTGAACTTCTCAGCCGCACCGGGAGACGGCGAAACTCTGGATGTTTTTTCGAGAACATTGCTATGTGGTCGGTCGCCCAACGGCAAAGAAAAGCACAGTAGTTACAACGGTATTTGCAGTTGCCGAAATATGCATCACTGACGATAGCAAGGGGCGGGCTTTCTTTGGTTGCAAATCTCGGTACACGAATTGCCCACTCCGCAACGTCTGCTCACCAAGTTGAACCGCATCACATTGAGCGGATCGTCACCTTAGCCGATCGCATTGCTGTCATCGCAACGAGCGGCCTTGCATCATGTGCTCCGATTGTAAAAATCGGCATCTTCTCTGGTGAAGGTTCCTGAACTTTCTCAACTACTTGGATCGAGGTTCCTCGTTTCCAGTACTGTTGAATTCAGATTTCTCAACTCGATCAGGTCGCTCTAAACCCGAAATTCTTGCAATCCATACCCAAAGGACGGTACCAGCGCCAAAACCGATCCCGATCAAAATCCCGTCAATAGTGAGAATGCGCGGCAGCACTACATGGATGGCGTCGCTCCATCCGTGTTGGATACCCATTGACACAAAGGCAAATACTGGTATGGAAAGTGCGCCGACAATAAAGAAGGCCCAATAATTCACTTTTCGAGTCCAGTATGCAATGAGAGGCATTGCAAACGGCACTATTAAACCGTACATAGTTCCTACAAGAACGTCATGCTCCATGGGCACCTCGCGTCATCGATTCTGTTCGTACTGGTTCACGGCAGCCTGCGCGGCTTTACCTGCCGCCTGCCCTTGGAAAAAGCCATTGAGGCGAATCACTACTCCAGGTACTGTAGACACGTTCGTGATCTTGTTGGGGATGTCTGCCCATTTGAACATTGACGCACCAAAGACGCCATTTGCGGCCCCAACCGTAGTTGCAGCGCCAAGACCCAACAGGGAGAAATGTTGGTCGAATGCAGCCGCGGCATCTGCGCCTTGAAACTTCGCTATAGCAGCAGAAGCTGCGGCGACAAAAGTATATGAACCTGCAGAAACACTAGCGCCCGTGAGCGCGGCCGTGTAAAGCGAATACCCGGCCTGTGCAGCCTTGTATGCCGCTATCGTCTCCGGGCCGGCAATTGCTGCCGCAGCAAGCACTGCCGCTCCGCCGCCGACTTCGACTGCTCCCATTGCACCCCGGTTCACCGCCTGCGACAGTTCACCCTGCGCCTTGAGGACTTCCTTGAGTTGTGCGTCGGTACAGACATTGCCCGCTCCGCAATACCTGCTCACCAGATCGACCCGGATGGGATTGAGCGGATCGCTGCTCTTGCCGATTGCATTGCTGCCGTCGCAATGGGCGCCGTTGCATGATGTGCTTCTATTGTATAGATCGGCATTCGTCCCCGTGACTGCCCCTGAATTTCCACCCACAGCTGCGCCTGCGACGCCCGCCAGTGCGTTCGCCAGGATGTTCCCGAGCGCGCGATTCGCATCCGCGTCTCCGGTCGGATTCGAGTCATAAACGGCGTTACTGACCTGGTTCAGGTTGCCCGCCAGCGCGGAAGCTGCGCCAGCACCAGCAGCCCCGGCAAATGCATTGCCGCCGCCCATGCCCGCCAGCAATACGCCACCGGCTGTATGCATCGCCACGCGGTTAGCACCCCCTTCGGCCCACTTGCCAACTCCCGATGCAACCGCCGTTGCCGAATCGCGTTTTTTCCCGATGCAACAACCACTTGCAATCGGATTTCGCCTGACATGGATCTGAGCCTGCAATTTTTTGCCCCGACGCGGGTTTTGGCCTAAAGACGCGAGTCTGCCAGAAGGTAGGTTCTGGCCATCTCAATTACATTGCATCACGAACTAACTTCGTCCCGCCGGGTTTGACGGCGCACGCAGTGCGACGGCAAACCCGGCGGAACAGGGCCGTTGTGTTCCACTGCTCCAGAATCGCGCAGGCCTTCGCGTACCAACCTGACGCCGAACCCGTCAAGGCCGCGCGCAAGCGCGCCGAAGGCGCAGCCTTGACAGCCACCAGGGTTCTACGCTCGGCCATGCGGTGCAAGACGACACGGCGGCTTGCACCGCATGCGAAGCACGCTTTAGATTTTTTGTTTAGGGTTTGTTTTCCGTTACGCAGTAACGGCACATTGGGGAGCCCCCTGGGGGCGGACGGGGAGGCAGGCTGCGAGCACGGAGCGAAGGCCGCACCGCGGCCGCAGCCCGAGCGCAGCAGACAGCCGGGTGGGCGGGGTTCACACTATTGACTGGCCGCGCCGCGGCCCCTGACTTTTTCTTGCGCGTAGCGCCATGCCTGGGCTTTGCTTGTACGCCAGGTTTCTGGCCGGTTTATGGCCCTGACTTATCGGCGGGACCACCGGCGCGTTCACGGCGGGTAATGCGGATCTCTACAATCGAAGCACGGGCAACGGCGACGGTCAGGGAAGCACGACCAATTCGGCTGTGGATACCGCCCGCAATTCTGCTGCTGGTGTTTGGAATGGTCTCGTTTCGATAGGCGAGATGATCGCGAATGCGCCGAACGGCGGGCCGATTGCTTCGCCCGGGGATCCGGGGTATATCTCGGCAGATGGGTTGCGTTTGCCCTATACGGCGGGCGATCAGGTTGGGCCGGGCGTGGAATTCTTTGCTGCGGCACTCGCAACAAAGGGCGTTGGCAAGGGAACTGCTGCCGAGGCTGAAGCGGAGGTGCAAGCAGCGTTGAAAGCGGCGCAGTCCGCGTCTGGTGATTCGATCAAGCAAGCAGATTTAGTGAATCTCGCAGCTAACGGCGTGAAGTTCACTCCTAAAAACGTGGTGGCAACAGGAACCACATCAGCAGGACAGACCGTGTTTCTCGAGACCGGAAGTTCTAGCGCTGGGCTCCAGCATATTCTCCAAGAACACGGTGCGGAGTTTGCTAGCATTGGGGTATCGCCAGCACAAATTCCCGATGTGATCATCAAGACCATAACCAAAGGAACTATAGTTGGCTATCAAGGAGCAGGCACAGGCAGGCCAATCTATGAGTTGACCATTAATGGTCAACAACAACGTATTGCAGTCACGGTCGGAAGCAACGGATATATTGTTGGAGCAAATCCAAGAGGAAGTGCGAAATGAGGAAGATTAAGGTGATGGCGGATTACCAATGTTATCCGCTTTGGGATATGGCGCCTGGAATGTATGGGGACGTCGACCCTGACAGCTTGCCTATCTCGGCGGAGTTGAAACATCAATTTGTTGAATGGGCTCGGGAGTTCGATGCAACGTTGAATATGGACGATCCCGCGAACTCAGGTTTCGAAAGCGAGGAAGCAGCAGCAGCATTTAAAGCGCGTGGTCTCCAATTGGCAGAACGCTTGCAATCAGAGCTCGGCGCTGATGCCGAGATTTCGGTGAAAGCGTAATTACAACGACAGCAACCTTGGTGGCGGTCGACGTTGCCATCTGTAGCGCCGTTTAGTCTGGGGTGGTATCGAGCCCGCCGCCGCACAAGTCGTATTGACGAGTCCTGGTGAAAGATGCATGAATCGGAAAATATGAGGAATCGATGATGCAAGTTAAAAGAATATCGGCGTCTGGAGCGGCGATGCACGGAGCCTTAGTTGTGTTTATATTGGCATATCCGGCCTTGGTAATTATGAGACTTCTTCAGCATTTCGATCCCCAAGGCTCAGTCGGATCAGCTGGAGCACCTACGTGGGTCGTTTGGCTTGTCATGCCCGCAATCGCGTCACTGTTTTCGTCGGTGTGGATCATGTTGACATGTATCTCATACAATCTGGTGGCGAGGATGCTTGGCGGCGTCAAATACGAAGTATTCGAAGCAACCTCTTCCAAATAGTTTGGGCCGAAGGCGACTTGTGTGCGCAACGTGCACCCGGCGGGCCGGGGGCGCCAGACATAACGCAAATTAGCACCGTTCGGCGGGCCGGCAGACGCAACGGCTGGCGCGATGACGGCCCGCCAAACGGTGCTAATTGCCATACGTTATGTTTAATTGGCCGAAGGCCAATTTATCCCCGGCCCTCCTGGTTTCCGGCCGCAAGGCCGCACATGCCTTTACGTTCTTCACTTCCTGCCAGCGCATCCTGGCCGCTTTCGTGTCGATGGGCGTTCCTGCTTAACGCCCACCATCGCCTGACCGCTATCCGCCTGTCACGCCCAGCCGCGGCGTTGTGCGTATCGCCCAGGTCATGCAATCCAGCGTGGATGCGCTGGTCGGCCTCGAGCCGCTCATCGCGCCGCGCATTCACAATCCGCGGCTGCACGCGCTATATGAACAGATGGATTCGTTATCCGATGAGGATCAGCAGGCACTGATCGTCCTGATGGACAGCCTGGTCAAGCGTTCGCAGATGACCCGGCTCATGACAAGCTGAAGGAGAGAACCGATAAAGAAGCGCGGGCCGTGAGTGCTGGTAACACTCACGGCCCGCTGACCACAACCAGTTCAGTGGAGAACTGACTATGGCTGACGCCAATCTTAATGCATTGAACGCTCATCCCGAGCGACACGCCACCGTCCAGCAAATCATGCGCTGGCGACCCTCACCGAAACCCGGCAGGCCTTGGCGAACGCCAAGGTTTTTTCCGTGGCTGCGCATCGCCGGCATGTGGATTGAACAGGCCGGCTTCGAACCCGGCCAGCGCGTGAGGATCGAGGTCCAGCACGGCAGGCTCATCATCACGCCAGAGTGAGCAGCACAACAAACAGCAAACCCGGCCACGGCCGGGTTTGTCATCAGGAATTTCTTGTTTTTATCCAGGTTACCAGCGTAAAGGCTGACGCTATAACTAAGGTAAGGCGAGCTATCTCAACTACATCGCCCCATCCCGCCGAGTAGTACAGTCCGTTGAAAGTAGCGTATGCATAACTTCCTCCGAACCAGGCAACTGAACATGCAACCAGCCAAATACAGGCAGTGCATAAAAACACGATGACTAATCGGCCAATCATTTCTTGCTTCCTGTTTGCTGCGCCCTGTTAATCGCACCCTGTACCATTTCCTGCAACGTTCCTCCAGTGAACCCGCCACCAATGACTGCAGTGTTGTTCGGATTGAACAGGTTGTAACCGCTTCCTGTCCACACCCCGCTACCCGCCCACGAGCCAGCATTATTGATTGTCGGTCGCATTATTGAGTTAATCGTATTCGCACTAACCATACCTGCGCTATAACCGATCGCACTAAATGCGCCACTCGTGATGCCAGCACCAATGATGCTGTCGCTCTTGCCGTACACCACATTATTAATCGCCGTGCCTGTCGCACCACCCACGCCATTCACGAACACGTTCCATCCCAGCCCGCCGGACGCGCCAACGCCGCCCGATATCGCTGCAATGGCCACGTCTATAGGATTGATCGTTCCGTACTGATAATACTGCGAACCTGCATTGATCCCCGCGCTAATCGCGCCAGTGCCCGCCGGCGATGCCCACGCTCCTGAACCCAATGCCCCGCCCGAACTGAGGATCGGTACGCCCGGTAACGCCGCAACCGGTCCCGCCACAGCAATACCGCCCGCGAGTACCGCGGCTCCAATCGTCCCCTTCGTATAGGCATCACGATACGCAGCGTCGCGATTGACCGAGTTCGCAACATCACCCGCTGCCGGCTGGTTCAGCCCTGCGCCGTTCGGGTAATAGCCCCCATACATGTTCGGATTCGCCTTCTGATCGGGCGTCGCATAGAACATATAGCCAGGCCCACTGTTGCCGTCCGCTGGCAACATGCCGTGCGCCTGACCCAGAAACGCGCTGGCAGACTGGTTCCATGCACCTGCCGATCCATTCTGTACCTGCCGATCCGCTTGCGCTGCCAGATCGCTAACCGCCTGGTCAACAGTAATGCCTTGCTGCTTCGCGTAAGCGGCCGCATTGTCCTTGATCCACTTCTGTTCATCAGGGTGCAGTTGCCGGTTGTACAGATCGGCATTCGAGCCGGTGAACGCCCCCGAATTGCCGCCGACCAGCGCGCCAGCGCCACCCGCCAGCGCATTCGCCAGGATGTTCCCGAGCATGCGGTTCGTGTCGGCGTCACCGGTCGGATTCGCGTCATAAATGGCGTTGCTGACCTGGTTCAGGTTACCCGCAAGGGCTGACGACAGACCAGCGCCTGCTGCGCCTGCCAGCGCATTGCCACCACCCAGGCCTGCGATCAGACCGCCGCCTGCCGTATGCAGCGCCACGCGATACGCCCCGCCTTCATCCCAGTCAGCCGCTTCCTGCGCGTACTGCGCGGCGAGTGCTGTGTCACCTGCGTCAAGGGCCTGCTGCTTGGCGGCCAGGGCATCTTTCTGCTTGCTGTCGGCATATTGCCCGATTCGCGTTGACACCGCTTCGCCGGCCGCGCTCGCCGCGCCCATCATGTCTGCCTGCTGGTTCAGCAGGTTGTTCACGTCCGGCGTTTTCGCCACCGTCCCGTTCGTGTTCGACGTATCGCGGTTCACGCTCGCGAGGTCCTGCTGCTGGTTCGCCGTGTCCGTGACGTTGATCGTGCCCGCGCTGATGCCGCTTTTCGTCGTCGCGCTGTCGCTGCCGCTGTCGTGCTGGCTGAGCATCGGCGTCACGCCGCCCGAATTGTGCACGGAACCCGTGCCCGTCGTCGCGTAGTTGTTGCCGCCATTGCCCAGTGATCCGCCCGCGCTGAAACCGCTGCTCGACGCGTTGTAGTTCGACGAGTTCTGGATATCGCTGAAGCTGAGCGTGCCGGTCGTCAGCGTGTTCTGCGACGTATCGGCTGCGCTTGCGATCACCGCACCCTTCAGGTCGGTGTTGCCCTTGACGGTGATATCAAAGCCGCCCGTGCCCGCCTGGATGCCGGCCTGTTCGTTCACGCCCGCATAACTGCCGCTGGCGTCGCCGTGCTGGCTGCTGAAGCTCGCGCTGCCGCCGCCCATGCTCACGCTGAAACCGCCTCCCGAGCTTTCCTGGTGCGCGGCGCTGGTGAGCGTATCCTGGACGCTGGCAATGTTCAGGTTCCCGCCAATGGCGGCCGTGACCAGGTTGCCGCTCACGTCCGAGCCGATGATGTTGGTATCCCCGCCCGAAATGATCGTCACGCCGTTCGTCGCCGTGACGTGCGTGTTGTTCTGCATCGCGGCGTCGCTGTTCGCATTACCGCCCGCTTTCGACGTGGCCGCATCGACGCCCCAGCCGCCCGTGCCGTACGAGATGCCCACGCTCGCGCTGCTCGACTGGTTCGTGCTGCGCGTTGAATCCGTGTCGGTCGTATTGAGCAGGTTCACCTGGTTCGTCGCCGCCAGCAGTACGTCGTTTGCGCTGACGTTCGAACCGGCAATGGTCACGTTGCCGCTGCCCGGCGTGCCGTTGCCGGTTGCCACGAATGCCGCCGTGCCGCCCCCCGACACACTCGAACCCTTCTGCGTCGTCGAGTTTTCCGTAAAGGTGTTCGTCGAACTGCTCGATCCGTAGCTCAGTTCGATCTTCGCTTCAGGTTTTTTGCCGCTCGCCAGATCGCCCGCGAGACCCGCCGCCGCACCGGCCGCATCAATCGCGCCGCTAGCAGCCGCGATGCCGTGCAGCGCCGCCGCGCGGCTGTCCTGGCTGTTGCCCGCCGCCTTCGACTGCTGCACGGTGTTCGACAGCACATCGAGCACCGGCGCCTTCACCGCCAGCGTGAAGCCGCTCTGTTTCACCACCTGTGTCTCATCGTGGTGCATCGTATCGGTCGCCGCATCGATCGTTACGTTCGCGCCGGTGCCGGTGATGTTCTGCGCGGCGACAAGCGCGCTGCCGGTCACATGCAGGTCGTTACCCGCCGCGATGGCCAGGCTGCCGTTCAGCGAGCCGATCACGCTGCCGTTATTCGCCACCTGCGACGTGTTCGACGTGTCGGTCTGCTTCTTGCTGCCGTACGAAATGCCGATGCCGCCACTCGTACCAAAGCCGGACTCCTGTTTCTCGTAGTAGCTCGACGTGTTCTGCGTGTCCTGCGAGGTCGTGATCGTCACGTCACGCGCGGCACTCAGTGCCACATCGTTCGTGCCGACGATCGTGCTGCCCGCCACGTTGATATCGCGGCCACCCGCGATCATCACGCCATCCGCCGAAATCAGGCTGCCCTGGCTCAGCGTCGCCGTCTGGGCGATCCCGCTCGAAATCTCCGTACTGCTCGCCACGCCGCTGTGGCTGTGCGTTTCCTGCGAATTCAGCGTATGCGTTTCGGTTGCCGCGCCCACGTTCACATCGCCGACGGCCAGCAGGTTCGCGTTGCCCTTGTCAAGACTGATCGTGCTGCCGCTGAGCGTGATGTCCTTGCCCGACGCGATGGTCAGCGTATCGCCGCCATGCAGCGTCGTGCCCGTCAACGTCTGGTCGGACTGGTGCAGCGACTCCGCATAACTGCCGTGAGCATCGCTGCCGGCACTGTTGCTGTTCACCGTCGAGGTCGCGCTGGCGGTCCCCAGCAGCACGTTGCCGTTCACCGCGACCGTGCTGCCACCGCCCAGGTCGATCTGTGCGCCGCGCGCCGTCAGGTCGCCACCGACGCCAATCGCCGACACGCCGCCGACCTTCACGGAACTGCCGGTCGCGCTGTTGATGTTCGTGTCCGACACGCCGTTCGCACGCTCGACCACCTTGTGCTCGCCAGTCTGCACCGAGCCGAGGTCCCAGTTGCCGCCAACGGCCATGCCGAGGTTGCCGCCAACGCTGAGGTTGCCCGCGTTCTGCTCGAAGTTGCCGCCCGTCACGATCACGGCATCACCCGTCACGTTCAGGCTGGCGACCGGACCCAGCGTCGTCGAGACACGTGTGGCGCCCGTGGCGCTCACCTGGTCCAGCGTGTTCGTTGCCGTATTCAGGAGCAGGTTGCCGCCCGCGTTCAACGCGAGGCTCCCGGCGCTCACCTTCGCCGAGGTCAGATTGACATCGCCCGTCGTCGTCAGCGCCATCAGGCCGCCGCTTTTCAGCGCGCCGAACGCGTTGTCGATGGACTTGCCGTCAATCGTGAGCGAATTGCTGGCCTGCACCGTGCCGCTGTTCGTGAAGGTCTGCGTGTTCTGAAGATTGACGTCGGTCGCCGCGATGAGTGGCCCGTTCATGTTCTGCTGGCTGGCCTGCGCGAGATAGACGACCGGCACCAGAACGGATTGCCCATCCACCACTTCCGTCTGCATGATGATCACGTTGCTGGTGAGCGCGGCCACCTGCGCGGGCGACAGGCTCATGCCGAGCGGCAGGTCAAGTGACTGTGCCAGCCCCGCGCCCGCACCGAGCAGCGCCTCGTACATCGACTGGAGGTCCGTGTACGGGCCGAGTACGGCCTTGCCGGTCAGCGAGGTGATCTGGTTGCGGACCAGCTGCTGCTCATAGAAGCCGTCACCCAGGCGCTTTTCGGTCGTCTGCGGATTCAGCCCCAGCTGCTGGAGGTAGTAGTCGCTCGACAGGAAACTGCGCGCATTCGTAAAGGCCGGATTGGTCTCGATCAGGTACGTGGCGCCCGGCACCGAGGTCGGCTTGAACAACCCACCCTGGGGCACTGTCAGGTTGCTCACGACGTTGACCGCCGTGGCGCGCGCAATGACCGGATCAACCTGGGCCGCGCCGCCCTGGACCGATGTTGCCCCGGTCTTCGTGACGCCCGCGCTGCCCTGGACCGGCGTTGCCCCGGTCTTCGTGACGCCCGCGCTGCCGCTGACAGCGCCGACATTCACGCCACCCAGCGACTGGCCGGGCAGCAGGCCGAGCGACGGCAGCGAGGCGTTGCCGGCGATATTGTCGATGCTCACGCCCGAGCCGGACAGGGTGCCGCCCGCGTCGAAACTCGATTCGTGGGCGGGCAGCGCGTAAGGACGGATGTCCGCCGGGGCCGCCTGGGTGTAGCCGCCCGGATGGGCCGTGACGAACCCGGCATCGCCGAATGGCAGTTGCCAGTTGTGTTCGGTATTGTCGTAGTTGTTGTAGTGATACTGGCCCGAGTAGGTCACCTGCACGCCGGGCGCGAGCTGCCCGCGCCAGCTGTTCTGGTCAAGCGTGGCGGGCAGTGCAATGTTGCCCACCGCCGCGACCTGGCTCCAGTAGTTCTGGAACAGGCCCACCGACGACGCATCGAGGTTGCCGCCCGCGATAATCTGCCCGGACGGACTGATGCCCGTAATCAGGTTCGCGAGCGCCACGCCCGTATAGGTCGTGTACTGGTAGCTGCTGTTCCACTGGCCGCCATGCGGCGGATCGGTCGGCACGCCACCGATCATCGTCGGGTCGCCCGTGGAACCCAGGACCTGCGGATTGCCCGGCCCGCACGCGGCCATGTAGGTGGCCGTGCACCCCGACAGGCTGATGCCGAGCTGCTCGATGAGCGCCGGATCGACCGGCGCACTGTAGGACCCCGTGGTCGTCATCACGCGCCGCGTGTTCGTGACCTGATCGGCGTGCAGTTCCATATCGCTGCCCGATTCGATCAGCGCGGACTGGTTGCGGATCAGCGCCGCGTTGGTGTAATTGCCGTTCGCATCCTTGCCACCCGCCAGCACGACCTTACCCAGGCCGTAAATCGCCGTCTGCGCCTGCGTGTCCGTTGCGGTCGTATCGTCGCGGTTCTCGATGTCGTTCGCGAGCAGCTCGAGCGTGCCGTTACTGTCCGATGCCCCGATCAGGGCAGTCGGCCCGAGGTTCGACAACGTGCCAGTCGCCGCCAGCGACACGCTGGCGCCCACCATCACGCCCGTGTTCGTCAGGGTATTCGAGTGCGTGGCGAGCAGGCCACCCGCTGCAATCGTGCCCGAATTCTCGATGGTGCCCGCATCGATGCCGAGGTCGTTGATCGATAGCAGGGTCGCGGCATTGCTGAAGGTGCCGGGCAAGGTAAACGCCAGACGGTTGCCCGCGTTGAACTGGTAAGCGGGGGTCGCGCTGAAATCGCCCTGCAGCATCAGCGACACATTGTTGACCGCACTGTATGCACCGCCACCGTACAGCGTGCCTGCATTCACCGACAGGTCGTGCGTTGCGCCGATCTGGCCGTTCGTGTTCGTGAGCGCACCCGTCGTCGTGATATCGACGTCACCGTTCGCGATATTGCCGATCTGGCCGCCGCTGTTGTCCAGCGTATCGCCCTGAAGCCTGATATTCGCGCCGCCCAGCTGGCCGCCCTGGGTGTTGACAAGCGATGACGCACCCAGCGTCACATCCCCATTACCGGTGATGGTGCCCGCGCTGTTGATGATCGCGGTTGCACCTTGCACGCTCGTGGTACCGGTGCCGAGGTTACCGACCAAGCCTCCCGAGTTGTCCACCGACGCCGACTGGATATCGAGCGTACTGGCGTCATTCGTTACACCGGTGCCGGACTGAATCCGGCCATTCGCATTCGTCAGCACGCCGCCGTTGTGCAACCACAGGGACGACAGCGAGCGCATCAGCCCCTGCGAATTGTTCACGTTGCCCGCGACACTGGCCGTGATACCGCCCAGTGCCGCGAAGACTCCACCCGAATTGTTCAGGCCGCCCGCGCTGGCGACGATCTGGCCGGCACTGATGATATTGCCCGCGACGTTGCTGATCGTCCCCGCCCCGTTACCCGGGGCAAGCGTCAGGGTGCCCGTTCCGGCGTGCGTGATCGAGCCGCCGTCGTTAATGAGCGTCGCCGGCGCGAGCGTGAGATCGGTACTGTTGGTTTGCAGCGTGCCGCCCGCTGAATTGTCGAGCGTATTGCTGACATTGACCGTCATCGGCGACACGCCATACTGCGTGATCGTGCCGCCGTGGTTCAGAAGGTCTGTCGCGGACAGCGCAAGCTGGTTCGCCTCGATGTCGCCGCCGCTGTTGTCGAGCGTAGTGCCGGTCGTCACACTCAGGTTCGGCGCAACGATGGCCCCGCCGTTGTTTGTCAGCGAGCCGGTGCTGATCGTTTCATTCGAGCCCGCGCCGATCTCACCGCCATCGTTCGTCAGCGTGCCGCTGGCAAGCGCCAGGTCGGCATTCGACAGCAGCTTGCCGTTCGTATTGTCCAGCGCACCGCCGACCGTTGCCGTGAGCCCGGTCTGGCCGATGACGACGCCCGCCGTGTTGTTGAACGTACCGGTCCGGGCGACGACCGTCCCGTTGCTGGCGATGTTGCCGCCGGCATTCGACAGGGTGCCCGACCCGTTACCCGGCGCAAGCGTCAGGGTACCCGTGCCGGCGTGCGTGATCGTGCCGCCGTCGTTGATGAGCGTCGCCGGTGCGAGGGTGAGGTCCGTGGTGTTCGTCTGCAGCGTGCCGCCGCTGGAGTTGTCCAGGGTGTTGCTGACATTGACGGCCATCGGGGAGGCGCCATACTGCGTGATCGTCCCGCCGTGATTCAGAAGGTCTGTCGCGGACAGCGCGAGCTGGTTCGCTTCCACATCGCCGCCGCTGTTGTCCAGCGTATGGTCGATCGTCACTGCCAGATTCGGGGCGACGATCGAGCCGCCGCGATTCGTCAGCGAGCCGCCATGAATCGTCGTGGCCGAACCCGCGCCGAGCGTGCCGCCATCGTTCGTCAGCGTGCCGCCCGTCACGCTCAGGTCCGTATTCGACAGCAGCCTGCCGTTCGTATTGTCCAGCGCGCCGCCGACCGTCGCCGTGAGCCCGGTCTGGCCGATGACGGCGCCCGCCGTGTTGCTGAACGTACCGGTCCGGGCGACGACCCGCCCATTGCTGGCGATGTTGCCGCCGGCATTCGACAGGGTGCCCGACCCGTTACCCGGCGCAAGCGTCAGGGTGCCGGTGCCTGCGTGCGTGATCGTGCCGCCGTCGTTGATGAGCGTAGCCGGTGCAAGTGTGAGGTCCGTGCTGTTCGTCTGCAGCGTGCCGCCGTCCGCATTGTCGAGCGTGCCGGACACATCGACGGCCATCGCACCGGTCCCGGTCTGCATGATGCTACCGCCGTGATTGACGAGGGTCGTCCCGTGTAGCGCGATCTGGTCGGCGCTGATCGCGCCAACGCTGTTGTCGAGCATCGCGGCGCTGGCGGTGACCTTCTGTTCTGCCTCAATCGTGCCGCCCGCGTTGGTCAGCGTCGTGCCGGCCGACGCGGCGGTGTTGCCGTTCGCCGCGAGCGTGCCGCTATTCGCCAGCGACAGTGCCGCATTGGCGGCCAGGTTCTGCGCGGCGGTGATGGAGCCGGCGTTCACGATCTGTCCGGCCTGCGCCGTTACGTTGCCGTTGCCGCCGATGGTGCCGCCTTGGCCGTTATTGAGCAGGCCGGTGGTGGTCACGCCGAGGCCGTCGGCATTCAGCGACGCGATGTGTCCGCCCGTGTTGTCGAGACTGCCGGCGTAAGTCGTGAGCGCGCCCGCCGCCTGCATCGTGCCGCCCTGGTTCGACACCGCGCCCGCGACGTTCTCAGCCAGCGTGCCGCCCGACACGATCTGGCCGCTGCGGTTCGACAATGCGCCCGCTGCGATCGTCTGTGCACCGCCCGACGAGAGCGCACCGTTGTCGTTCGTCAGCGTGCCGGCTGCGCTGGCCGACAGCGTGCCGCCTGCGGTCGTCGTCGCGCCGGATGTGTTCAGGTCGCCGATTGTCGCTGTGAGGGCAAGCGTGCCGTTCGCGGAAGTCTGGCTACCAGCGAGATTGACCGAGCCACCTTGCAGCGCGGCGTTACCGCCCGCTGCGTTGCGGCCAGTCGCGGACACTGCGCCACTGCCGGTGACCGCCAGGTCGCCAGACTGCGCAATCGAGCCGTCGCTGTCGATCCCCGCGCCGAGCGTACCGGTCGAATTCACGCTGCCCGCGTTCACGGTCGTGTTCTGCTGTGCGGCGAGCGTGCCGCTGTTGTTCAGGTCACCCGCTGTACTGGCAGAAACGGATTGCCGCGCATAGGTCGTGCCGCTATTATCGATGCCGTCGTGCGCCGACAGCGCCATGTTGCCGCTCGCGCTGGTACTGCCGGTGAGCACGAGCCGGCCCTGCGTGGTGAGCGTCAGGTCGCCCGCCTGCGCGGCAATCACGCCCCGGTTCGAAACCCCTACACCGAATTCGTTCGAGGCCAAAACGATACGGTTGGCGTACATTCCGCCCAGCTGGCTCACGTCAATCGAGATGGCCGGCGCCGGGCCATCACCGGCGATCGGCGTCGCCGCGAGCGAGTCATGATCGACATGGTTCGCGCCCGTCACGACGTTCAGCGTGTTCGCATACAACCTGGCATTCGCCGCGACCGAGCGGGCGATCAGATCAACCTGATCGATATTCGACGCATTCAGCCCGTCACCCTGCACGGTGATCTGCCCTCCACGCACGTCGAAACCGGTGAGGCTGCCGTCCGGGCCGTAGCTCGGCGTGCCAGTCGTGAGGGTTGCGCGCGAGGTGTTGATGAACGAGCCACCATTGACCGAAATCCCCGAACCATTCGCTATGACGACCTGGGCGCGCGCGCCCGCGACTTCGAGCGGCCCGTTGATCTGGCTCGCGGCACTGCTGTTGACCTGGTTGACGATGATCCTGGCGTACTGGCCCGCCGCGAAGTTAGGATTGCCGTTGATCTGCCCGGCAAGCTGCGTGCCGGTGATGACCGGCGAGTTGTTCAGGATCGCGCCGGGCTTCTGTACGTCGAACTGTGAATACGTATTGATCGAGACGCCAGCCCCCGAAGGCCGGGCCACGTTCACCTGCGGCAGACCATTCGGTGTCTGGATGACACTCGCGCCGGAACCCGGTGCAGCGACAATCTGCGCGTAACTGGTCGCCGGCCTGAGCGCGGGGACGGCACCGAGCAGGAGCATGGCCGCGAGAGCAGCATGCCGCAGCGCGAATCGCGTGATGGGTGTGCGCCGATACGAGCCGCCTGCGCACGTGGTTTCTCCCGATGCTGCCTTGCCGTTACCTGTTGCGGTCTCCTCGACGGCAACCAGCATCCCTCGTAGCCGGCTGAAAACCAGCCGGAAACTGTTGGTATTCATTTGCTCTTTTTTCGTTGTTCGCACAACGGATTATTGTAAGTAAGCTGAAGGGTATCGAAAGGCAACAGCAACCAACGAGTCAAACGTTGTCGCGCGACAACGCTTTGTACAAATCGGATTTATCTGATTGCGGGGCAAAAGAAGCTCAAACCGCTAATTCTGAAGCGGGCACCTCGGTCAATCAGCAGTATTGGAAACCTGCCGGACCACACCGAGGTCCACCAGTGCCTGTGACAAAGCAGTCATCCACCCCTTCTCGCGCTGCGCGCTCGCCGGCAAGGTCCATCCCAAATCACTCGCTGTCTTTCACCGTCGTAAGCCCACGCGCGCACCATGTTGACGCGCAAGAATGCTCGCTTGCGGTGCATCGCCCCATCAACTCCCCGCTCCGCCCCGCTGCACCGGCATGGCACACACCTTGCTCGACAACTACCCACGATGCTGCCGCGTCCTGACGGCAGCCGACCGCCTGTCGCCACCACCGCTCACATAACATGACCCGATCGACCCTTCGTCCCGCGCGCCGCGCCCTGCTCGCTGCCCTGTTGCTCTCGCCCGTCCTCGCGTTCAATGCGCCGGCCGCTCAGGCGGATACGCTCGATAACATCGCTAAAGCCGGTGTGCTCAAAGTCGCCGTGCCGGAAGACTATCCGCCGTTCGGCTCGGTCGGCGCCGATATGAAGCCGCAAGGCTATGACATCGATACCGCGGCCCTCCTCGCGAAGTCGATGAACGTGAAGCTCGAACTCGTGCCGGTCAACAGCGCGAACCGCATTCCGTATCTGCAAACCGGCAAGGTCGATCTGGTCATCTCGTCGCTCGGCAAAACGCCGGATCGCGAGAAGGTCATCGATTTCTCGAACGCCTATGCGCCGTACTATCAAGGCGTGTTCGGTCCGGCCGACCTCAAGGTCGCCAGCCCCGCCGATCTCACCGGCAAGACGGTCGGCGCCACGCGCGGCGCGCTCGAGGAAATCGGTCTCACGCAGATGGCGCCGAACGCGACCATCAAACGCTTCGAAGACAACAACGCCACCATCGCCGCATTCCTCTCCGGTCAGGTGCAGTTGATCGCCGCCGGTAACATCGTGGCCGCCGCGATCCTCGCGAAGAACCCGCCGCGTCGGCCGGAACCGAAGTTCGTCATCAAGAATTCGCCGTGCTTCGTCGGCATGAACAAGAACGAAGGCCGCCTGCAACAGAAGGTCAACGCCGCCATCGCGCAAGCGAAACAGGACGGCACGCTCAACACGATGTCGAAAAAATGGTTCGGCACGCCGCTGCCGACAGATCTGTAAGCGTGTCGTTAGCCGGACTTGATACCGTGACAGGCTCATCCGGCATTGCGCTCGTCCTGGCCCATCCGTGCACGGCACGCGATCGCGGCCATGACGCGCAGCGCCGGTCATCATCGCCGCCTGCCCCATCGGGACAGGCGCAACCCTAAGCACATAATCGATGAAGCTGACACCTCGCGAGAAGGACAAGCTGCTGATCTTCACCGCCGCGCTGCTCGCCGAACGGCGCCGCGCGCGCGGTCTCAAACTGAATTACCCGGAGGCGATCGCCTTCATCACCGCGGCGCTAATGGAAGCGGCCCGCGACGGCAAGACCGTCGCCGAAGTCATGCACTACGGCACCACGCTGCTCAGGCGTGACGACGTGATGGAAGGCGTGCCGGAAATGATCCCCGACATCCAGGTCGAAGCCACCTTCCCCGACGGCACCAAGCTCGTCACCGTTCATCACCCGATCCCCTAATCACGTAAGGCAGGCCCCATGATTCCCGGCGAACTCCTCATCGACGACGGCGAACACGAACTCAACGCGGGCCGCGCCACCGTCACGGTGGTCGTGTCGAATACCGGCGACCGGCCGGTGCAGATCGGCTCGCACTACCACTTCTACGAAGTGAACCCGGCGCTCTCCTTCGATCGCGAAGCGGCACGCGGCTTCCGGCTGAACATCGCGGCGGGCACCGCCGTGCGCTTCGAGCCCGGCCAGGAACGCACTGTCGAACTGGTCGAACTGGCGGGTGAGCGCGTCGTCTACGGCTTCAACGGCAAGGTGATGGGCAAGCTGTGATGCGCGAATCACGCGCGCTTGCTCGAACCGCCCTGCTCATTTCCGGACCCACACCATGACATTACGCATTGGCCGCCGCGCATACGCGGAAATGTTCGGCCCCACCACCGGCGACCGCGTGCGCCTCGCCGATACGGACCTGTTGATCGAAGTCGAACGCGACTTCACGACCTACGGCGAAGAAGTGAAATTCGGCGGCGGCAAGGTGATTCGCGACGGCATGGGCCAGTCGCAACGCGTGCACGCCGACGTGGTCGATACGGTCGTCACCAACGCGGTGATTCTCGATCATTGGGGCATCGTCAAAGCCGACATCGGCATCAAGAACGGCCGCATCGCCGCGATCGGCAAAGCAGGCAACCCGGACATTCAGCCGAACGTGACGATCGCGATCGGCGCGTCCACCGAAGTGATCGCCGGCGAAGGCCTGATCGTGACGGCGGGCGGCATCGATACGCACATTCACTTCATCAGCCCGCAGCAGATCGAAGAAGCACTCGCGAGCGGCGTGACGACCATGCTCGGCGGCGGCACCGGTCCCGCGACGGGCACGAACGCCACCACCTGCACGCCGGGTCCGTGGCATCTCGAACGGATGCTGCAAGCGGCCGACGGTTATCCGATGAACCTCGGCTTTCTCGGCAAGGGCAACGTGAGCCAGCCGCAGCCTGCCTTGGAGCAGATCGCCGCGGGTGCGATCGGCCTGAAGCTGCACGAAGACTGGGGCACGACGCCCGCTGCAATCGACAACTGTCTTTCCGTTGCCGACGATACCGACACGCAGGTCGCGATTCACACGGATACGCTGAACGAAGCAGGCTTTGTCGAAGCGACAGTCGCGGCGTTCAAGGGCCGCACGATCCACACGTATCACACGGAAGGCGCAGGCGGCGGCCACGCGCCGGACATCATCAAGGTGTGCGGCGAAGCGAACGTGCTGCCCTCGTCCACCAATCCGACGCGCCCGTATACCGTCAACACGCTCGAAGAACATCTCGACATGCTGATGGTGTGCCACCACCTGGACCCGTCGATCGCGGAAGACATCGCGTTCGCCGAATCCCGCATCCGCCGCGAGACCATCGCCGCCGAAGACATCCTGCACGACCTCGGCGCGCTGTCGATGCTGTCGTCGGATTCGCAGGCCATGGGGCGCGTGGGCGAAGTGATCATCCGCACGTGGCAGACCGCGCACAAGATGAAGGTTCAACGCGGCGCGCTGCCCGAAGACAACGCGCGCCACGACAATTTCCGCGCGAAGCGTTATGTCGCGAAGTACACGATCAACCCGGCGATCACGCACGGCATTTCACATGAAGTCGGCTCGATCGAACCCGGTAAATGGGCCGACCTGGTGTTCTGGCAGCCGGCCTTTTTCGGCATCAAGCCGTCGCTGATACTGAAGGGCGGCATGATCGCGATGGCGCAGATGGGCGACCCGAACGCGTCGATTCCGACGCCGCAGCCGGTCCACTATCGCGAGATGTTCGCGACACGCGGCGGTGCGCTGGGTCGCACGTCGCTCACCTTCGTTTCGCAGATGGCCGCGGATGCGGGCGTCGGCGAACGCTACGGCCTGAATAAGCGTATCGTTGCCGTAAAGAACTGCCGCAACATCACGAAGGCCGACATGATTCACAACGCGTGGCGTCCGGCGATCAGCGTCGATCCGGAGACGTATCAGGTCATCGCCGACGGTCAGTTGCTGACCTGCGAACCAGCAACCGTACTGCCGATGGCGCAACGCTACTTCCTGTTCTAAACCATGCGCACCATCGACAAACTGATCGCGCCGCATCTGAAGCTCGCGCCTGTATTGATCAAGCGCGCGCCGACCTTGACGCTCGCTTTCGACGACCGCCGCAAGAGCCGCCTCGCGGCGACGCTCGACAACGGCGAGGAAGTCGCGCTGCTGCTGCCGCGCGGCACGGTTCTGCGCGACGGCGATGTGCTGGTCGCCGACGACGGCGGTTTGGTGCGCGTCGTGGCCGCGCCCGAAACGGTGCTGTACGTCCGTGCCAAAGATGCGCTGACGCTCACGCGCGCCGCGTACCATCTCGGCAATCGCCACACGCCCGTCGAAGTCGGCGCGGATTATCTGAAGCTCGAATACGATCCGGTGCTGGCCGATATGCTCAAGCGCATAGGCGCAACGGTCGATCAGGTGTCGATGCCGTTCCAGCCGGAATCCGGCGCGTACGGCGGCGGCCACAGACATGGTCACGACGAGACCTTCGCCGAAGACTACGCAATCGCGCAGCAGGTGTTCGGCGAGCATCACGGTCATGAGCATTCGCATGATCACGACCGTGAGCACGACCATGAGCACGGCCATGGCCACGCGCACGGCCACGATCATGAGCACGGCCACTCGCACGATCACGACCACGGCGATCACGTCCACGACGAATCGTGCGGCCACGGGCATCACCCTCATCATGCGCATCGCTGAACTCACGGCGCTGCTGCATCTCGCGTCGCCGGCGCTGCCGATTGGCGCGTTCAGCTACTCGCAGGGTCTCGAAGCCGCGATCGAAGCGCATTTGATCACCGACGTCGATTCCGCACGCGACTGGATCGCCAGCGGTTTGAGCGATGTGCTCGCGCATGGCGAACTGCCGTTTCTCGCGCATCAGATCGAACGCTGGCGCGCGCATGATGCTGCGGGACTGGCCTCGGCGAATAGCGAGTTCCTCGCGAGCCGCGAGTCGGCCGAATTGAGACGCGAAACGGAGCAGATGGGCTGGTCGCTGCGGCAGTTGTGCGTGTCGCTGGAATGGGGCGATCCAGCACGGCGCGCGACGCTGGCTTCGATGACGCCTTTGGCCCAACCCACGGCATTTGCGTTCGCCGCCTTCGCGCACGACGCGGCGCCCGACGCCGCTCTCGCCGCTTACGCCTTCAGCTGGGTGGAGAACCAGGCCGCCGCCGCGTTGAAAGCGGTGCCGCTCGGCCAGCTCGCCGGACAGCGCATCATCGTCGCGTTGCGCGAGCCGATCGACGCCGCCGTCACGCGCGCACTGGCCACCACACCGGACAACATCAGCACCTTCGCGCCGCAATTAGGCATTTTGTCGGCGCGTCACGAGTCGCAATACTCGCGGCTCTTTCGCTCATAAGCAGACTAATGCAGACTTAGGCAGACTTAGGCAGATCCATCATGAACGCACCTCATCACCCCGCTCTTCGTACGAAGAAACTGCCGCCGCTGCGCGTAGGCGTCGGCGGCCCGGTCGGCTCGGGCAAGACCACGCTGCTCGAAATGCTCTGCAAGGCGATGCGCGAACAGTACGACCTCGTCGCGATCACCAACGATATCTATACGAAAGAAGATCAGCGTCTGCTGACGGTGGCGGGTGCGCTGCCGGCCGAGCGAATCATGGGTGTGGAGACAGGCGGCTGCCCGCACACGGCGATTCGCGAAGACGCGTCGATCAACCTCGAAGCCGTCGACCGCATGCTCACGCGTTTTCCCGACGCGGACATCGTGTTCATCGAATCGGGCGGCGACAACCTCGCGGCAACCTTCAGCCCGGAGTTGTCGGACCTGACGATCTACGTGATCGACGTCGCCGGCGGCGAGAAGATTCCGCGCAAAGGCGGACCGGGGATTACGAAGTCGGACCTGCTGGTGATCAACAAGACGGATCTGGCGCCGATGGTCGGCGCGAATCTCGATGTGATGGCGTCCGACGCGAAGAAGATGCGCGGCGAGCGGCCCTTCGTGATGTGCAATCTGAAGGCGCTCGACGGCCTGGACGAGGTGGTGAAGTTTATCGAGAAGAAGGGGTTGTTGAAGGTTTGAGCCTTCACTCGCCCGGATGGCATTCGAGCAGAAATGCCATCATCTCGGTCCCATCCTTCGATAGATAGAAGCGCACCATCTTTTCGTTGAAGTCCCCCGCCCGCTGCGCCGGGACACTGATTGCGTCGATGCCGTTCGACATGAGCACGCCGTTCATCATGAAGCGCGAGGTGCGCTTGTTGCCGTCGAAGAAGAATTGCTGCAACGCGCCGAACAGGAAGAACGCGCAACCACGCTCGAAGACATTCGGGACCTGCTCGGTCAGCGCGCGGGTTCCGGCAGCGAAAACCCGGTTGAGTTCTGGAGCACCGGCCACGGTCGGCAGCGGCGTATACCGCCCTGCCTCACCTAAAGCTACGTCGGGTGTGTACCGGGTTTCATCGCCTTCCCCGCGGAACACGCCCCACTCCAGCGCCTCGTTGCGCGCAACAAGACGATGCAGGTCGCAAAACGTCGCTTTGTCGAGCGCAAAACGGCCGTTCTGTACGATCTCCAGCAGATATTTCGAACTCTCCACCAGGTTCAGGACCTGCTCCTGATCAGAGATCTTCCGTCCGCCAACGGTGACGCCATCGAGCAGCGTTTTTACCTCGGGGAACGTAAAAGGATTGCCTTCGAGCACGCTCGCATCCCACACGAATTCCGGCAGCATCCGATGAAAGCGGAAACACACCCGTTTGATCGAGTGGATCGGCATGTCTTGCGGAATCGCGGCACGGTCCCATTGGAAGCCGAGGTCGGTGAAAAGCGTCATGGCAGGTCGTGAAGGGAGCGGTTCAAGTCACAGGGCAGTCAGCGCTCAAGCCCGGTGTTGGCAGAATATACGATTTATCGGCGCACAAAGCGATAACGCGAGCGCAGCATTCGCGGCGCTCGAATCACTACTCCGGCAACAACGCCATCAACACATCCACCGTCCGCGCGGTCGCGCCGCGATGGCGCGCGGCGAACGCCGAGGCCGCGCCGCTCATCGCGAGCCGCCGCGCCTTGTCGCCGAACAGCTCGCGCAGCGCGCGCGCCAGATCGGCCGGGTCTTGCACCTGCACCGCCGCACCCGCCGCGACCGCATCGGCGGTGGCTTGCGTGAAGTTGAACACGTGCGGTCCGATCAGCACCGGCACACCGACCGCACACGCCTCGATCAGATTCTGCCCACCGAGCGGCAACAAACTCCCGCCGATGAACGCCAGATCCGACGCGGCATAGTAAGCGCCCAGCTCGCCCATCGAATCGCCGAGCAACACATTCACATTCGAAGGCAACGCCGGCACGCCGCCGCCCGCGCCGGAAGCAGCCGAAGCCACGGTCGCCGCGGGCGCCCAGGTCGAACGCCGCTCGATGCGCAAGCCGGCTTTCTCGACCAGCGCCGCCACTTCGTTGAACCGTTGTGGATGCCGCGGCACTAGAATCAGCAACGCGTCGTCGATGCCGAGCGCGGCGAACGCCTGCAACACCAACGCCTCTTCGCCTTCACGCGTACTCGCTGCGACCCACGCCGGCCGCGCGCCGATCGCCGCGCGCCACGCATGACCGCGCGCCGCCAGTTCCGGCGGCGTGCTCATGTCGAACTTGAGATTGCCGAGCACCGCGACATTGCGCGCGCCCAACGCCGTGAGCCGCTCCGCATCCGCCGGACTCTGCGCCAGCACGCGCGCAAAACCGCCGAACACGCCCCTGGTTGCGTTGCCGAACTTCGCAGCGCGCTTATAAGAACGCGCGGACATCCGCGCATTGGTCAGCACGAGCGGCACATCCGCGCGACGGCATTCGTCTATCAGCGTCGGCCACACTTCCGTTTCCATCACCAGACCGAGCGACGGCCGCCACGTCCGCAAGAACCGCCGCACCGCGTGCGGCATGTCGTACGGCAAATAGCTGCGCAACACGCGGTCGCCGAATATCTGCTCGCCGGTCGCGCGGCCGCTCGGCGTCATATGCGTAAGCAGAATCCGCGCGTCGGGCCGCGCCTTCATCAGCGCGTCGATCAGCGGCTGCGCGGCGCGCGTCTCGCCCACCGACACCGCATGCACCCAGATCAGCGGCGCATCGTCTTCCGGCAGCCGGCCACGCGCAGAACCGAAACGCTCGCCGATATGCTCGCGATAACCGCGCTCCTTGCGCGAGCGGATCAGCAAACGCAATACGGCAAGCGGCGCGACGATCCACCAGAGCGCGTTATAGATCGCCCTCAGCATCGGGGCTCCGCGTCTTTCAGCGAGTCTGACAAGAAGAAAGCGGCGCTCAAACCAGCGCCCTGCCCTTCAGGCGCTCGAGAATGCCGAGCGGCGCGCATTCCGGCTGCGCCATCGCCTTGACCGGCAGGAAGAAAGTCTGCTCCAGCATGAACTGACCGGACATCACCGCGTGCGAAGTCTGGTCGGAGAAACACACCCACACGCTGCCGGTCGGAAACGGCACGGTTTCCTGCGGGCACGACTTCTGATAGTCGAGATCGGCCTTCATGCCGTCGTGCAGATTCAGCATCAGATGGTCGTATTCGCTGCGCGGCGATTTGGTCACGTGTAGCAGATTCAGCAGCCACGCGGAGCCGGGCATCTGCGGCTTGATGCGCGGCAGGAAGCGCCTCGCCATGTCCTCGAACGGTTCGCCGACGCGCCACACGCGCGGCACGCCATACGGATTGACGTTGGTGAACACGCGCAGGATGCGCTCGCCGTAGTTCGGCCGCGACGGAAATGCATCGACGTGCAGACGGCTATCGTCCTTGCGCCACGAAGTCTGGCGCGTTTCCACCTGATGCAGACGCAAACTGGTGGGCGCGACGCGCAGCGTGCCGTTGTATTCGGGGAAAAGCCCATCGACCAGCGTGCGCGCATTGGCCTGATAACGCGCGATCAACGCGCGCACCGCCGATTGCGCGACGGCGTCGCCGGCCACGCCGTGCAGCGCGCCGCCATTCGGTTCGAGGCTGATGTTCTTGCGGTTCGGGTCGGCGAGCGCCGGATCGAGCAGCGCCTGCTCGCCGCCTTCGATCGCAAAGCGCAGATTCGGGAAGTACAGCACTTTGCCGCGCTCGACGCCGGCGAGCAGCGTTTCGCGCGGCACGGACAGATTGCGTCCGTGCCAGTCAGCGTTCGCTACTTCGATGATCTGGGTTTCGTTCATGGTCGCCCTTGAAAACGGATGAAGCGTAAGGCGAAGCGCACGCCGCGTTACAGCAGGCCGAAGCCGGCCAGTGCGGACTTCAGCTGTTGCAGCGTGGGCGGCTGCCCGGCGGTGCCGAGATTGACGACGTTCGGCGACCAGTAGCCGCCGGTGCGCCACGCGGTGGCGAAATTGTACAACTCGATCGTCGGCCGCTTCAGCGCCGCGGCGATGTGAACCAGACCTGTGTCAACCCCGACCGTCGCGGCGGCACCGTCGATCAGGCCGACCACCGCCGGCAACGACAGCCTGGGCGGCACGATCGCCGCGGCGCCGAACTCCTTGGCCAGACGCTCACTGGTCGTGCGCTCTTCGTCGCTGCCCCACGGCAGCACGATCGACGCGCCACGCCGCACCAGCGACTGGCCCAGGTCGATCCACGCGGCATCGGGCCATTGCTTGTCGGCGCGCGAGGTGGCGTGGACGAACACCACGTACGGCACCGGCAGGTTCAGATTCGCCTCCGACAAAGCCAGCGCCGCGCGCCCGGTGTCGATGCCGAAATCGATTTCGTCGGTGGGTTGCGGCTGCGGGTCGTTCAGCGCCGCGGCCACCAGTTGGCGCGTGCGTTCGACCACATGGGTGCGCGGCTCGATCGGCACGCGCTTGTCGTAGAAGAAACGCACCGGCCATTCGAAGCCCGCGCCGTCGGTGCGGTTCGCGAGGCCGACCAGCGGTCCGCGCGCCATGCTCGCGACCCACGCGGTCTTGATGAGCCCCTGGCAGTCGATTACGAGATCGTAGTGCTCGGCGGCGAGCGCACGCCGGAATGCGCCGATCTCGCGCCAGTTGTCGAGCGACAGGAGCCGCTTGCGCCAGCGCCGCAGCGACACGGGAATCGCCCGGTGCACGCCGGTCACGAGCTGCACGAGCCCCACGAAGCTTTCTTCGACGAGCCAGTCGATCTGCGCTTGCGGATGGCGGCGGCGAATGTCGGCGATCACCGGCATGTTGTGAACGACGTCGCCCAATGACGACACCCTCACGATCAGTATCTTTTGCACGCTCAAGAGTGGGAAAACCGGCTATCCGGCCCGAAGATGCGTTGAAAGAGCCCCCGAACCTGTCGCTTCGCGCCAGGCCTCCCGAGGGGGTTGATCCCCCAATCCCCCAAGGGGACTTCCTTCGGGGCGGGGGACTTCCTGCGGAGCGGAAAACTTAGGGCGGCCCGGCGTTTTAGTAAGAGCGCCCCCAAACCTGTCGCTTCGCGCCAGGCCCCCCCGAGGGGGTTGATCCCCCAATCCCCCAAGGGGACTTCCTTCGGAGCGGGGGACTTCCTGCGGAGCGGAAAACTTGGGGCGGCCCGGCGTTTTCTCACGAGGACGGCAATTTTAGCGCGTCGCATGCCAATGCCATGAAAAAACGCGGCGCGGTAAGTGAAACCCGCGCCGCGTTCGGCGGCAGCCGCGGGCGGTTCAACTCGAACCGCCCGCAGCTTTTCGTCGCCCAAACCGTCAGAACGGCAGTTTGGCGTCAGCCTTCTCCGCGAGGATCACGCGGCGAAAGTCTTCCTGGATGCGCTTGAGCGCTTCGTCGTTATCGGCCTCGAAACGCATCACGACCACCGGCGTGGTGTTCGACGAACGCGCCAGACCAAAGCCGTCCGGATATTCGACGCGCAGGCCGTCGATCTTCACGACGTCGTCCGCGCCGGTGAACTTCGCGTTCTGCTGCAAACGCGCGATCAGCTCGAAGTTTTCGCCTTCCTCCAGCTTCAGTTGCAGCTCCGGCGTGGAATGCGAGTTCGGCAGCGAGTTCAGCAGCGTGCTCGGATCGGACACGCGCGTGAGGATTTCCAAAAGACGCGCGCCCGTGTACAGGCCGTCGTCGAAACCGTACCAGCGGTCCTTGAAGAACACGTGACCGCTCATTTCGCCTGCCAGCGGCGCGCCGGTTTCGCGCAGCTTCGCCTTCACGAGCGAGTGGCCGGTCTTCCACATCAGCGGCTCGCCGCCCTTGTCCTTCACCCACTTGGCCAGATTGCGCGTGCACTTCACGTCGTAAATGATCTGCGCGCCCTGGTTGCGCGACAGCACTTCTTCGGCGAACAGCATCAGCTGGCGATCCGGATAAATGATCTGGCCGTCTTTGGTGACCACGCCGAGACGGTCGCCGTCGCCGTCGAATGCGAAACCGATTTCAGCATCGGTTTCCTTCAGCGCGCGGATCACGTCCTGGAGATTCTCGGGGTGCGCCGGGTCCGGGTGGTGATTCGGGAAGTTGCCGTCGATCTCGGTGAACAGTTCGACCAGTTCGCAGCCAAGCTTCTTGAAGAGCTTCGGCGCGAGGCCGCCGGCCACGCCATTGCCGGTGTCGACCACGATCTTGATCGGGCGCGCGAGCGTGATGTCGCTCGCGATGCGATCGAGATACGTATCGGCGATGTCGTACTCGGTGTACGTGCCGGTGCCGGTGGCGAAGTTATCGTCGACGATGCGCTGATGCAGCGCGAGAATCTGCTCGCCGTAAATCGCCGCGCCGCGCAGCACCATCTTGAAGCCGTTGTAGTCCGGCGGATTGTGGCTGCCCGTCACGACGATGCACGAGTCGACGCGGCGCTCGCCGCCGTCGAGCTGCAACGGCACGCTGGCCGCGAAGTAGCCCACCGGCGTGGGCACCATGCCGACGTTGACCACGTCGACGCCTGCCGCGCGCAAGCCGTCCGACAGCGCCTGGATCAGTTCGGGACCGGACAGGCGGCCGTCGCGCGCGACCACCACGGCGTCGCCGCCTTGCGCCCGCACTTCGCTGCCGAATGCACGGCCGATCGAACGGGCTGCATCGGCATCGAGCGTCTTGCCGATCACACCGCGAATGTCATACGCCTTGAAGATAGATTTGGAGATCATATTGGCTCACTTGCGTGCAAAGGAAAATTTTGACCGGCGCTACGCTGATCAATCGGTAAATTGGTCGCTAACCTGGCCGTTGAGCTGGCCGTTACCTGGCCGTTGAGCTGGTCATTAACCGATTGGTACAACCTCGCGATGCGCCCTTGCCGGAAGCGATCCGGTTCCAACTTATAATTGCGCCTTTCGGACCTGCCTTATAGACGCCCTATTCTAATGCTTAGACGCCCTCCTTTTGGAAAGTTGCCGCGACTGTCGGCCAGGTGGGCAATGACGCGCGCTGCCGCCGCGCGGCTTGCAACGCTTGCGCCGCCCGCTCGATTCGCGCAACCGGACAGGCGAGCGGCAAGCGGATGCTGACGCTCAAACGCTTCGCCAATCCCGACGTCACGCGCGCCTTCACCAATATCGTCTGGCTCGGGCTGGAGCGGCTCACGCAGATCGGCGTTGCGATCTTGATCAGCGGCATGCTGGCGCGCTACTTCGGGCCGGACATCTTCGGCAAATGGCAGTACGCGAACACGCTGCTGCTGGTGCTGTCGCCGATCACCTGGGTGTGCGGCGCGGAGATTCTGGTCCCCACCATCGTCGGCCGGCCGCCGGCTCAACTCGGCACCGTGCTCGGCAGCGCCTTCGCGCTGCGCATTTCCGTGTCGGTCGCGGCGCTGCTGCTGACATGGCTCGGCATTGCGCTGCACCTCTTCGAACCGATGGTCGGCGCGATGCTCGCCGGCCTCGCGGTCACCATGCTGTTTCGCGAGCCGTTCGTCGGCGTGATCAATGCGTGGCTGCAAAGCATGACGTACAGCAAGCCGCAGTTGCTCACCAGCATGAGCACCGCGGTGCTGAAAGCGGGCTTCGTCTATCTGCTGGTGCGCGCCATGGCGGCGCCCGCGCGCTTCGGCTGGCTGTGGGCGGTCGAATCCGCGGCGATCGGCGCCGTGCTGCTGCTCTATTACATCCGCCGGCATGGCGGCACGCTCGGCTGGCGCTTCGACCGTTCGCTGTTTCGCCACTTCGCGAGCGCGGGCACGGTGTTCTGGCTTGGCCTGATCTGTATGTATCTGTTCCTGAAACTGGACCGGCTGATGCTCGAACGCGCGATCTCCTTCGCCGACCTCGGACGTTATTCGGCCGCGCAGCAGTTGAACGAAAACTGGATCACGCTCGCGCTGATGCTGGCGCAGACGATTGCGCCCGCGTTCGTCTATCGCGTGCAGGAGCCCGCGCAACTGCGCCGCAACATGTGGCGGCTCACCGCGATGACCGCCGCGCTGATGGTGAGCGGCGCGCTCGTGCTGGACCTGCTGGCGGGGTTCATCATCGGCCGCGTGTTCGGGCCGGACTATGAAGGCGCGATCGAGATTTTCCGCTGGGCCGTGTGGCTTTCCGTGCCGGCCGGCATCGAAGCGATCGGCAATCTGATCGTGCTGAAATATCAGGCCAAATTCGTGTTGCTGTCGAAGTGGCTGCTGGCGCTGGCCGTCGCCTTCGTCGTCAATCTGCTGGCGATTCCGCGGCTCGGCGCGTACGGCGCGCTGGTAGGCCTCGCGGCCGGCTATCTGGCGGCGGCGTCGGTCAATCTCTACTACATCCGCTTCAAATTGCGCCCATGACGAATTCATCCGCCGCCGCGCATATTGCCCTCGACGACGTCGCCGTGCTGATGCCCGCGTACAACGGCCAGGCCGACGTCGATCTCACGCTGGCCTCGTTCAGCGAAAGCGCCCCGGTGCACGTGCTGATCGTCGACGACGGCAGCACGCCGCCGATCGTCGCGCCGGCGATCGCCAATCTGCATATCGAAGTGCTGCGCATGCCGGAGAACGGCGGCATCGAGCGCGCCCTGCAAGCCGGCATCGACGCCCTTGCCCAGCGCGGCTTCCGCTATGCCGCGCGGATCGACGCGGGCGACCGCAGCGTGCCGCAGCGCCTCGCCAAACAGCGCGTGTTCATGGAATTGCATCCGCAAGTGGCCGGCCTCGGCATGTGGACGCAGGTCGTCACGCGTGACGGCAAGCCGCTCTTCATGCTGACGCCGCCCGCCGAGCCGAACGCGATTCGCCGTCTGCGGTTTTTCCGCTCATGCCTCGCGCATCCTTCGATGATGCTGCGCATCGACGCGGTGCGCGCGGTCGGCAACTATCGCACGCAATACCGTTCCGCCGAAGACCTCGATCTGTTCGTGCGCCTGATGGAGCGCTACGACTGCGCGAATCTGCCGGAGCTTGGGCTCTATTACGAGCTGAACGAAGGCGGCATCAGCGCGACCAAACGGCGCCGCCAGGTGAGTTCGACGCTACGGCTGCAACTGCGCTACTTCAACGCCGCCAATCTCTACGACTGGCTCGGCCTCGCCAAAAATCTGTTGCATCTGATCACGCCCTACGGCGCGTTACAGCGGGTCAAACGCACGCTGCTCGCGCCGCGCGCAAGCCATTAATTCATTCCACCGTCGAGCCCGTTCCCGCATGAAGCCTGCCTTGAAATCGACGCCCGCGCTGCGCATTACACTCGTCTGTAACACCGCCTGGGCAATCTATACGTATCGGCAAGGTCTGATCCGCATGCTGGTTGGACGCGGCGTCGACGTGACGGTGCTCGCGCCGCGCGATCGCACGTTCGAACTGCTCGCCGCGATGGGTTGCCGCTGCATCGAACTGCCGGTGGCGTCGAAAGGCACCAGTCCACGCGAAGACCTGCGGACGCTTTTGTCGTTGTATCGTTTGTACCGGAGCATCCGCCCGCACGTCGTGTTTCATTACACGATCAAGCCGAACATCTACGGCTCGATCGCCGCGAAGCTGGCGGGCGTGCAGTCGGTAGCGGTAACGACGGGGCTCGGTTACGTCTTCATCCAGCAGAGCCGCGCGGCGCAAGTCGCCAAAAAACTGTACCGTTTCGCTTTCCGTTTCCCGCGCGAAATCTGGTTTCTGAATCGCGACGACCAGGCCGCGTTTGTCGAGCAAAATTTGTTGGTGCATCCTGAGCGTGCGCGTCTGTTGCATGGCGAAGGCGTCGATCTCGAACAGTTCGCGTTCACGCCGCTACCCGAGCGGGCCGAATTCAAGTTTGTGCTGATCGGGCGGCTCCTGTGGGACAAGGGCGTCGGCGAATATGTCGAAGCCGCACGGCGTTTGCGTGAACGTTACCGCCAGGCGCGTTTCCAACTGCTCGGGCCGGTCGGCGTCGACAATCCCAGCGCAATCACGCGCGAAGAAGTCGCTGCCTGGGAACGGGAAGGCGTCATCGAGTACCTGGGAGAGGCGCACGACGTGCGGCCTTTCATCGCCGATGCGGATTGCATCGTATTGCCGTCGTATCGCGAAGGCGTGCCGCGCACGCTGATGGAAGCCTCGGCGATGGGCCGGCCGATAGTCGCGACCGACGTGCCGGGCTGCCGCGAGGTGGTGGCCGACGGCGTCAACGGCTGGCTGTGCGAAGTGCGCAATGCGGAGAGTCTCGCGGCGAAGCTGGCACAGATGCTCGACATGAGCGGCGCCAAGCGCCGCGCAATGGCAGAACGCGGCCGACAGAAAGTCGCAAAAGAATTCGACGAACGCGTGGTCGTCGAAGCATATAAAGACCTGGTGCAGAAAATGACGGGCGTCCTACTTTAACGGAGCAACAGCATGACCACGAAGGGCACGATTCTGGTAACGGGCGGCGCGGGCTTTATCGGCTCGCACACCTGTGTCGAACTGCTGAACGGCGGTTTCGACGTCGTGGTAATCGACAATCTCGTGAACAGCAATCGCGAATCGCTGCGACGCGTGGAACAGATCACCGGCAAGGCGGTGGCCTTCTACGAAGCCGACGCGCGCGACGAAGCGGCGCTCAACCGTATTTTCGACGCGCATCCGATTACGGGCGCGATTCACTTCGCCGCGTTGAAGGCGGTGGGCGAATCGGTCGCCAAGCCGATCGAGTACTACAGCAACAACGTCGGCAGCCTGCTGACACTGCTCGGCGTGATGCGCGAGCGCAATGTGAAGCAGTTCGTGTTCAGTTCTTCCGCGACGGTGTATGGCGTGCCGAAGAGCTCGCCGATCGACGAATCGTTTCCGCTTTCCGCAACCAATCCTTATGGACAGTCGAAGCTGATCGCCGAGCAGGTCTTGCGCGATCTGGAAGTGGCCGATCCTTCGTGGCGGATCGCGACGCTGCGCTATTTCAATCCGGTCGGCGCGCATGAGAGCGGCTTGATCGGCGAAGATCCCGCTGGCATTCCTAACAATCTGATGCCGTATGTGGCGCAGGTCGCCGTGGGCAAGCTCGAGAAGCTGCGGGTGTTCGGCGGCGACTATGAAACGCCTGACGGCACCGGCGTGCGCGATTACATCCACGTGGTAGATCTGGCGCGCGGACACCTGGCGGCGCTCGATGCGCTGGTCGAGCGCGACGCGAGTTTCGTCGTGAATCTTGGGACGGGACAAGGGTACAGCGTGCTGGACGTAGTCCGCTCGTTCGAGAAGGCGTCGGGCAAACCGGTGCCGTACGAGATCGTGGCGCGCCGTCCGGGCGATGTGGCTTCGTGCTTTGCCGATCCGGGGGCGGCGGAGAAGCTCCTTGGCTGGCGTGCTGAGTTTGGGATCGAGAGGATGTGTGCGGATCATTGGCGGTGGCAGTCGATGAACCCCCACGGGTTTGGTGCAGCCTAGCGTCGGGGAGCCGGTTCGTCCCGTGCCCGGTTTTGCCTTGCGCCGGGCACGCTTCGACGGGAAGACCCGCGTTGTCACAGCCCGCCCGCGACGGGCGCCTCCGGTGTGCGTGCCGGTGGCTTTCGCGACGCGCGTCGTTTTTTCGCTACGCGCCGCTCCTGCCCCCTTGTGCCACCCGGTATTGGTGTGATCAAATAGCTTCGATTGCAGTACACGCTTTATCCTCCGCCGAGGCTTCGGCATGACACACCGGTTTCCCCCCTGTTCTTCAGGGCATGAATCGTGATTTCAATTGCATTGCAGTTGGACGATGGGCTCTGTGTCCATCGTGACGATCCGGAAGAGGTCGCGGCTTGGTCCGCCGGCCACGAGTCATCGATGTATTAGCCGCCTTGTGAGGGCACGACTCGTCGAAGGATCAAAGGTCTGCTGCGCGCCAATGCCGGCGCAGCCCGCCCATCTGCCATCCCCCCACGCAAACCAGCCGTCAGGCTCACATGCGCCCTCAGGCGAGTGATCCGGCGGGTCATCAAACCATGCCCGTTCCTCTGGCATTCCAATAGCCCCGGGCGCGCGCATCTGTGCGCCGATCATCTGCTTTGACACATGCGTTTTGCGCACGCGGTCGCATGTAAAGCCGATTCCACGCGGGCATCTCTCACTTTCAAGCACAGCAGACCGCCTCTTATCCAGGTCACCGGATCTACAAACTCAACCTTACCCTTTGGCGCCTGTTCGTTCCTTCGTCCATTAACCGGCAAAGCCCCTCAGGCACGCAGCTGGCCCTCCCGCCCCCTTCCCGTCAGCGCGCAATCAACAGGCTCCGAGCCGGCTGTGATATGGCGCGGCACGTCCGCACCCCGGGGGCTGTGTTCGTGAATACCGCCAGCGCGCAACACAATGTGCGGGTCTGGCGGGTACTGAAGCGGAGGATTCAAATGGCCATGCTGGCAGATGCTGTACACGAGCTTGCCGGGGCGAGCGCCTTGGCCGGCGGTAGCTTTAAACATCAGGAAAACCGGCGTCATCTGGTGACACCGTTCCTGCGCTTTGCCCGGGAACTCAAGGCCCTTACCCGGTCACTTGCCGAGGTCAAGCCCTGGCTGGTGCATGCCTATGCAGCACACTGTGTCGCTCAAGGAATGACCCCGGGACACCTTGAGAACATATTTTCTGCCATCCGCGTCGTTCTGGATGTGATGGGAAACGACCTGGGTAAAAGCTGCAGCAACCGGCAGCTTGGCCTGCCATATCGCGTGCGCAAAGGCGCCCGCCGCGCCCAGACACCCGGCGAGCTTGACGCGCTGCTGGAGCGCGCGGCCCGCATTGATCGCGGACTCGGGCACCTCATCGCGCTCGCCCGGCACCTCGGCCTGCGTCGGCTTGAAGCCCTGATGTGTGGAAGGGACTTGAGGATGTGGCTTGATGCGCTGATGAGCGGCAAGACCAGGCTAGATGTGATGCGGGGGGCCAAAAATTTACGTGCCCGGGAAGTGGAGGTGCTCGAGGCGCAGCGGGAGGACACCATCAAGGTTATCCAGGCCGCACTGGAATATGCCGTTGCGCACAACTATGAGTTCATCACAGGACGCGGCAAAACACTTGAGTCGGCGATCAACAGGCTGAAAGCAATACTGCGTCGCGCCGGAATGACAGGAGAACTATCTTTTCATTCACTTCGTTACACATATGCCTTGGAGCTTGCGCTGCAGCTGCTGGACAGCGGTGTCGCACCCTATGAGACCCTCGTCCGCCTGAGCGCCTCGCTCGGCCACGGTCCCACGAGAATACAAATGATTTTCAACTACTACTGTCAACCCATTGCGCATCAATTCAAGGGTTGCCTGAAAATCCATAAGAAAGAAGCACACCGCCGAAGCCCGGCAAAGCAGTTGCCCCGGGCGGCCGCGCGGCGGGAAGCGAAACTCCGGCATGCCCGGCTAAGTGGCTCTCCAATTGGTCGGATGGATTTGCCGACGAATGCGATGCCCGCAATGCCCGCACGGGGCGCCCGCAGGCGCACGGGCGGAAAACGCGCGGTTTCCCACGCTCGCGCACCGGTCGACCACGCCGGCCAGGACCATAAAAGTGGCCGCCAAACCGGTTGATTCATCTGCATTCCGCTCCTTTTTTAATATACACAGGACTCCGCTACTTTGATGAAAACGTTCGAAAGACAGCCGCGTCGCACCGGGACAACCTCCGTGCCAATCACCGCCGAGATGGAAGCATCGAGCGCTACTGCAAGCTCGCCCGCAACGATCAGCGTGATGCAGGCGTCGCCCGGGTTGCCCGACCAGGCCGCCAGCCGAAGTGGCGCGTCCACCGACACCGGCCCTGGCAACACTGGCTCAACGCCGCAGCAGTCTGCGATTCATGATCAGGTGGAAAGCGTCATTGCCGCCATCGGCTGCAACCAGATCATGAACGCGCGCCTGCGCGAGGCATGGATGATGTTCGGCGTCTTTCTCCAGTGGCGTGGCACGTTGCCCGAGCGGCTCCAGGACATCGCCGCGACGGAGTTCGAGCCGTTCGTCTCTCATTGCCGGGCAACGCAGGCAAACGTCGACGCCGTTCTCTGGGCACTTTCGCCGTTGCGTACCCTCCTTGCTCATGCGGGGCATCGCGCGGACGCACTTGCTGCACTATCCGCCCGGACGACAAGCGTGCGGGTGGGCAGCGGCGGCAATCGCAAGTACCGCCGCGACCGCCGGTTCGCCACGCCGGCCGCCGGATCGAGGGTCGCACCCGAGCAGTGCGATCTTCCTGAGCCCGTCCGATGACGCACCGCAGTCCTCCATATCGCTATTTCGGATTTCCAGCCTGCCCTGACCTACCCACCTCTTCCTGAACAGGAGAAAACAGATGAACCATCACTACCTCATCCTCACCAGCGGCAATGATGTGCAGGAGAGCGCCGTAGCTGACCTCGTCAGCTCGCGTACTGGTGCACGCCTGGTCCGCGTGGAAGTGCCTCGCAAAGCGTCTGCACAGCTTGAACCAGACGCGGTACGCGTACGGGCCGACCGGCCCGACGCGCTTTACTGCATGCTGGCCGCTGCCTCGCACGCCTACTGTGTGGCCGTCTCGGCACCATCGGTGGCTCCCACGCTTGAGTTCCTTGCGGAACACCCTGGCACAGCGAATGATTTTGCGCTCATCATCTGCACCGCAACACCCCGTGAGGGATCACAGCAAAGCGCAGTCGGAACGCTCACCAAGCTCGCCTCGATGGGCGTTGACCCGACGCAGGTTGGCGTGGTCTATACCCATACGCCGCGCGACGCGTTCGTAGAGCAGGCGTTCACGCAACTGGCCGGCTATCTGGCTAACGGCCCCTTTGCGGCGGTCAGCCGTGAAGCCGTGCTTAAGGACTCGACGGCCTTTGAGCGCGCCCGTGAGTTGCAGCTTCCGATCGCCGGCGTTCTGAGCGGCCAGGTCCGCTTCGAGTCAGCACTTGAGGAGGCGCGCCAGGCCGGAGAACCGGAAGAGCTTCTGCACGCTCTTGCCCGCAAACTCCTCGCGCAGCGCGCATTGACCGGTTGCCGGGTGGACATCGACAAAGCGCTCGACATGCTTCGCGTTCCCCACATCCTGCAGCAGGAGCTGCCGCCCGCCGTGTCGGTCACCTCAACCCCGCCCCAGCCGCACGCCGTTGCACTGGTGGACGGCGGTGTCGTACTGGATGAGACAAGCCCGCCTCACAGCGAGCCCATGCCGGGCTAAATGGCCCAGGAGTCCGGGACCGAGGAGGTCCCGGGTAAGCGCGGCCGGCTCCAGCGTCCCGGCCGCGCCACCGGCGTCGGGGCGCTGAATGGTGAGGACGTTCCGAGTCGCCCTTTTCCTGAACGGGCGTCGCATGATCTCGTGAGAAAACGCAATGCTTTTGTGCTCCCGGACTGCCAGACCCCCAAGCGTATCGCACACAACGACGGATACGCCCGGCAATTGCTCGCGGGCGCTGATCAACAGGGACCTCGCCTATGTTCGGCCAGCTCGATGTGCTAATGGGCAGTTCCTCAAGAACGCTTGCTTCCAGCGGCGGCCCCGTCGCATGCAGAACCCCCTCACCCTCGGATATCTGCGATATTCAAGTTCACCCGGACATGCTCCGGCGCTTCATCGCCCGTGCATTCGGCGGTCATGTTACAGGCGCTCGAAATCGTAGGCAGCGTCGAAGGTCAGCCACGAAGGACCGACCTGATGTCTCGCTCGCGGTCACTGGAGCAGCAATGACCAGGTAAGGACCAGACGCGGGCGACTGTTCGCATTGGGGGTGTGACTCACGACCGAGCGATCATGGCCACCTGCTGCCCGTCGTGACCGGCAGCAACCGACCGACCCATTGCGGCCCGTCAAGCCAGCGCGACATCTACGGCGGCTTTCAAGGTACAACGGCCGTTCGTCGACTCGCATAGGGAGACGGGAGTTCGGCCTGAGCCGACATTGGGCCGGGTTGGGTTCTACGTCAGCAATGTGGCGGATTGCTGACAGTGGCGGGATCGAGCAGACGGATGGCAGCTTTTTGCATTAGCGAACTCACACTCCCGACCCACTGCGGACCCTGGACCAGGCGTCGCCTCTTCGGCGGCTTTTGCGGTACAGCGGTCATTCATCCCTTCGAGTCGGTCGGCAAGTCGTCAGCCAATGAAGCCGCCGTTCGGATAGCCGCGAATTTTATCGCTCGCGAGTGGTGGCTTACAAAAGGACCGTATGATCTGATTGCTGTCGACCCATCTCCGACACTCGAGAATCGAAAACTGGATGCCGTAGAGCAGCCTTTGAGCGACCGGTTACAGGTGTCGGCACTGTCGTTGACCCAACGCGGTCTGATCTATGACGCGTGCCAAAGCGCGTGACGGAACCCATTGGCCTCCTTGTGCAATGAATCGGGAGGTCGCGTCGACGACTGTTTGGTTGCTGTCATCATCGAATACGGCAAAGACAGGTGCGACGACCGACTCCGCGAGGGCAAATTGCTGCTTTTCGAATCTGCTCGGGTCGATGCGGCCTTCGGCATCGAAGGTGAGAATGGAAAACGTGTTCCGAACGACGCGCACCGGGTTTCTGGCCACAAGCTCGACCACGACGCTGGCCATTCGCGCTCGTTGCCCGGCAAAAACGGGCAGGCAGTGGCTTGCCGGATCTTGCAGCATCTGGTCGAACGTTGTGTTTGACAGCCGCCAGAGGGTATCGTCACGAGCGATCAAAAACGTTCGGCAAGAAAAACCCATGGTTCTGCCCCTTGCATTAACGGTGACGCTCACCACGCTCGGCAAGATCCCACAACGTGCCTTCCCCGCAGCAGATTCGCCCCTTTACCTTACACCGTGCGCATGACCAGGCTTCGGGTTGGCTCGGTCGATGTCCGGCTCCGCTGGGCCTCTCCTGCACGTGAAGCACGTCGCAGTCATCGCGCTCGTGGAGTCGAAGTGAGTCGCGCAGGCGATCACGGTTGCGTGGAACCACGCCACGGGCTTTGCCGCGCCCCGCTGAGGGCCACGCGCACCCTTCTCGTCCAGAAAGTGTCCTGCGTTAATGAATGCGTGACTGCGGTCGGAATGAAGCAAGTAAGGAACGCCTCAGCGCGAGGATGGAAACGCTTGCCTCTTGACGTCTCACTGCATGATCTCGCCGCTCCATCGATCACGGTTGGCCCAGAACGGACACTGCATACATTTTTCGCCTTCCGGGTAGTCAATGCCTTCCTCATGCGGGCAGCCGATGATGCGATCGACGGCAACCACCGATTTCGCACCGTGATGATCGATGAATCGAATGATTGCTTCGGTGACTTCTGGATCGATTCTCGCATCGGTGGTTTTGCAGAACCACCGCTCAACAGGGTCCGCGTCAGCACCTTCGTGCGCGACGATGCCAACAGAGACCTTCGTCGCTCTCGTGTCGTCTGGTCCGTAGAAGGCAACCGTTGCCACCGGATAGCCGCAGAAGCCTTTGCCACGTTTTTTCGCAAACTTGTCCCGGTACCACTGCGCCTTGAATGTCACGACTCCTCCCTCGCATGCCTTGCCGAGTGACGTAAGCGGCGTCACCGGTGTACACAAAGCGTACCAAGTTTCTACACCTTGACCGGCCGCCCGGCAAGCGGGTTCGGGAAGTAATGGCTGCGTGAACCGAGCAAGGGGCATTCGCAGCACAGACGCGGGCGACCGCAATGGAGTGACTCGCTCCGGTTGGTGATCGGCGGTAGGCGGCCGGCTACATGATCATCGTGCGACACGAAGTCGCTTGTAGAAGTTGTTCCCACGGCAACGGAGGGTACCACCCGTGTCACCGGGTGAATCTAGGAGCCTGAATAAAGAGCGGTTCTGACAACGTAACGAAGCGCCGCAAGGTGCGGGGTATCAATCGCGAGAGGCGTACCCTTCTGGCAGCCACACGCCGGATGAGTGCCAGATAGTCGGTAGGGTGAAAACATTTGAATCTGCGATAAAGATCGTCATGTAGAACAAGCGGAAGTGGCTACCACGCTTGAACCAAAACGGTAACGGAGGCGGGAATAGCGTCTGATAATTGCGCTCTCGTGACCCATACGCCTCCCGGTCAATAGCAGGCACCTAACCCGACGTACTTTACAAGCGGAACGTGGAAACCCCGTATCGCTCCCTTCGGGGACAGCAGGCTGCAAGGTCTGCCCATGGTGGTGCGGGCATAGGAACGAGGACAAAGCGAACGCCGGCCTGTAATGGGACGGATAGGGGTTGCAACATCACCTCACGCGAAAGCGGGCAGACTTCCTCATGGTCTCTCTTCACCAGAGAGTTTCCAGAACCATCTTAACGGAGGGAAAGCAAATGAGCGCTGCAACACAGGCGCGTGCGCCTTCTGGCGTGACGTGGGACGGCATCAATTGGGCCAAGGTCCGACGGTACGTAAGAAGGCTGCAGACGCGTATGGTGAAGGCGTCACAGGCCGGCCGCCACAACAAGGCGAAAGCCTTGCAATGGTTGCTGACCCACTCGTTCAGCGGCAAGGCATTAGCCGTGAAGCGGGTGACTGAAAATCAAGGCAGGAACACCCCCGGTGTGGACAAGGTAACGTGGAAAACACCGGCGGCAAAGACCAACGCGATTGCGTCGTTGAAGAGGCGGGGCTACTCGCCCCTTCCGCTTCGGAGAGTGTTGATTCCGAAGAAAAACGGCAAGACGAGGCCGCTCGGCATACCCGTCATGAAGTGCAGAGCCATGCAAGCATTACATTTGCTGGCGCTGGAACCGATTGCGGAAACCACCGCCGATCTGAACTCCTATGGGTTCAGGCCGGAGCGCTCAACCGCTGATGCAGGAGAGCAATGCTTCACTTCTCTTGCGCAAAAGACGAGTGCGGAATGGGTGCTAGAGGCCGACATTCAAGGCTGTTTCGACCAAATCAGTCACGACTGGATGCTCGCCCATATCCCCACGGATAAGGCGATCCTCAAGAAGTGGCTCAAGGCGGGATTCGTGTACCAGAACGAACTCTTCCCGACTGAGGCAGGTGCCCCGCAAGGGGGAATTATCAGCCCTGTCTTGGCTAACATGACGTTGGACGGTCTCGAAGCCAGGCTGGCGGAGAAGTTTCCGAAGGCAAGGCGGGCAGGCTTAAAAATGAACATGGTGCGTTACGCGGACGACTTCATTATTACGGGCAATTCAAAAGAATGGCTGGAACAGGAGGTCAAGGCCGCAGTGGTTGAATTTCTGGCGGAACGCGGGTTAGTCCTATCGCCAGAGAAGACCAGAATAACGCATATCAGGGAGGGGTTTGACTTTCTCGGATGGAACATTCGCAAGTACAACGGCAAGCTGCTCATGAAGCCGTCCAAAGCGAACGTCAAAGCGCATCTTGACAAGATCCGTGAGGTCGTCAAGGCCAACAAGACGGCTAAACAGGCCCACCTGATAAGGCTGCTCAATCCGGTACTACGTGGATGGGCGAATTACCACAGGCATGTAGTCGCCAAGGAAACCTTCGCTCGGGTTGATGACGATGTCTGGTCGATGCTATGGCGATGGGCGGTAAGAAGGCATCCGAACAAGGGAGCCCGCTGGGTTAAGGAAAAATATTTCAAGACCCGAGGTGCCCGGAACTGGGTATTCACCGCCACAGAAAAACAAGAGGATGGAACGCAACGGGAGCTCACCCTGCTACAAGAATCTGATACGCCAATCCAGCGGCATATCAAGATCAGAGCCAACGCCAATCCGCACGACCCAGACTGGAAGCATTACTTCGAGTCCCGATGGGGCACGAAAATGCAGAACTCGTCAAAAGGCCGTGCGAAGCTGTACCGCGTCTGGCTCAGGCAGGACGGCCTGTGTCCTGACTGTCAGGAACCCATCACGACGGGCATCCCTTGGGGTGTTCGTTGTATCGTGAAAAGAACCGAAGGCGGATCGGACGCAGCGAGTAATCTTCAAGTACACCATCCCGATTGCCGTAGAAATCATTAGTCTGCCGAAAATACCGTTGTGAAACCGGGTGTCGCGAGATGCCTTTGCAGAGGCTTGAGCCGTGTGGATCGAAAGACCCATGCACGGTTCTGAGGGGGCTGGACGCGGGTAACCGCGCCCAGCTACCCGACATTCAAAGGCGCAGCGTTGAACGTCCGTAGGTCGGTCCAACGAGACACTCTGCCATTTAGTCGTTTGTAACAAACGCGCCAACTGATTTTCGCCGCGCGGGAGGGAGCCGCCATCGGCATCCCATCTCGTGTGACTCAGGTTTTGGTACCCTTTCATCGTGAGTCCTGTTTCTCTTGGCAGAATTCGGAAATTCACGGCGACCGCCGTGAAGGTTAAAGGTTGGTCAGCCGGCGGCAGAGCCGGGGGCGAATTTCTGTGAGTTGATACGTAGCAATCAGGTCGTCCTACAGCAGATGAAAAGACAGTTCACAAGACATGCGCAACGCAGCGGCCAGGCGTATCCCGGACGCTTGGTCCACCCCACAATTCGAGCGGACCAGGCGCAAACGGAGCTTCGTCCAGTTCGCACTGGCGTGGTGGGCCTGCTGGTTGATTCCGAAGCCGCGTTCCGCGAAAACAGGCCGCTTCAGCGCTTGCTGCAACAGTGTCATGAGGACGGGCGTTCTTGACTGCTTCCGACATTCTCGCGCCACACCTGACGCCCGGTGGTCACCTGCTTGCGGTGCCGGAGGACGCCGCGCCACTATTGGCGGATGAAATACGACCGCGGTTGGGCAGTTCTTTTGCGCTTGGCGCAGGACATGGCCTGCTGCATCTGGGAACGGCGGAAATCGGCCGCATTTTGCCGCCCGCATGGGCCTGGTGGCGTGATTTTGCCGCGCGCTATGTCACCGCCTTGTGTGCCACGCCCGAAGGCGGCGAGATCGCGGTCGTCACGCCTGCTGCCAAGGATTTCGATGCCCTGATTGCCGATGCACCGCCGATGACGGGCGGGGAGTATCTAACGCCAGATGTGCTGGCCACGCTGTGGGGCGAGATCAATACCGCCTTGCACCAGGAACTGGCGACCGCAAAAGTCTCGCTTCAGGATTTCCTCAAGTCGCGCCACCCGGCCTGGAATCTCGTCGGCCGCGTGCATTTCAACCTCGCTGAGAACCGCAAGGACCCGGAGTCACCGTTCGCCTTCCTTGCGACTTACACCTCGCGCCTGTCGGCACATGGCAAAGCGCAACACCAGCCACTGTCGCAAGCCCTCGCGGAATTTTCGGGAGCCAGGAGCCGTGCGCAACTCTTGTCGCTACTGCTGCCGGTCCAGCGCGCCGCGGAACACTGCGATTGGCTTCGCGAAATGGTGGATACCGGCGAGATATACCATCCGCTGCGCTGGACGCCGCTTGACGCCCACCGCTTCCTTTCGGACCTGTCCAAACTCGAAGCCGCCGGGATTGTCGTACGCACGCCAAGCGTCTGGCAGGCGGGCCGCCCTGCTCGTCCCGTTGTGAGAGCCAGCGTCGGAGCGCGACCGCCTTCGCTCCTGGGCAAGGACGCGTTGCTCGATTTCAGCATGGAGGTCTCCCTCGACGGCGAGAGTCTCAGCGCCTCCGAGGTTAGGGATCTGCTCAAAGGCGCCGACGGGTTGCAACTCATCCGTGGTCGCTGGGTCGAAGTGGACAACAAAAAGCTCAGTCGCCTCCTGGAGCGATTCGAGGCCATGGAAAGGGCGGCGAAAACCGGTCTGCCATTTAATGAGGCCCTACGCATTCTGGCGGGTGTTTCGCTCGACGATAGCGGCGACCCCGCTGACCGAGACTGGTCGCAGCTTGTTGCAGGGCCATGGCTGGCCGACATCTTGCAGAAGTTGCGTCAGCCGGACGGGTTGGCACAGATCAGCCCGGGACCGGAACTCAAGGCCAGCCTGCGGCCCTACCAACAGGCCGGCGTGCGGTGGTTGTACCTGCTCACCCGGCTCGGACTGGGCGCTTGCCTGGCGGACGATATGGGCCTGGGCAAGACCATGCAGGTACTCTCGCTGCTGCTCGTGCTGAAGCGCGAAAGCGCCGAGGCGCGGCCCAGCCTGCTGGTCGCCCCCGCATCGCTGCTGGCCAACTGGGCGGCAGAGGCCGAGCGCTTCGCCCCCGGCTTGCGCCTGCTGATCGCCCATCCGTCGGTCATGCCGGCGGCCGATTTGCGTGCGCTGGACGCCGCGCGGCTTGCGGACATCGATCTCGTCGTCACCAGCTTTGGCTCGCTTCTTCGCCAGCCGGTACTGGGTACCATCCAATGGCGGGTTGCCGTCGTCGATGAAGCGCAGGCGATCAAGAATCCGGGCGCCAAGCAAACGCGACAGGTCAAGCAGCTCCATGCGCAATCGCGTATCGCGCTGACCGGAACCCCCGTGGAAAACCGCCTGTCCGATCTGTGGTCCATTTTCGATTTCACCCACCCCGGTTTGCTGGGCTCGGACAAAGTCTTCGCCAACTTTACCAGGCGGCTGGCGAAGGCCGAGCACTTCGGCCCGCTGCGCACGCTCGTGCGGCCCTACATCCTGCGCCGCCTGAAGACCGACAAGCGGGTAATCGACGACCTTCCGGACAAGACCGAACTCAAGGCCTGGTGCCACCTGAGCCCGAGCCAGGCGGCGCTTTATCAGCGCGCGGTGAAAGATCTGGCCGCCGCGCTTGACGACGTCGAAGGCATAGGTCGCAAGGGTGTGGTGCTGAGCTTCCTGATGCGCTTCAAACAGATATGCAACCATCCCTCGCAATGGCTGGGCGACGCAGCGTGGAAGGAGGACGACAGCGGCAAGTTCGCCCGCCTGCGCCAGCTGGCCGAAGTCATCGCCGCCAAGCAGGAAAAGGTGCTGATATTCACCCAGTTCCGGGAGACCACGGAGCCGCTGGCGGCATTTCTGGGTTCAATCTTTGGTCGCGAAGGTCTGGTGCTCCATGGCGGCACTCCGGTAGCCAAGCGCCGCGAACTCGTCAAGCGATTCCAGGAAGATGAGCTGACACCCTTCTTCGTGCTCTCGCTCAAGGCAGGTGGCGCGGGGTTGAATCTCACCGCCGCTTCCCATGTGATCCACTACGACCGCTGGTGGAACCCGGCCGTGGAAAATCAGGCGACTGACCGTGCGTTTCGTATCGGCCAGCAGAGGAACGTTTTGGTGCATAAGTTTATCTGCCGTGGCACGATCGAGGACCGTATCGACCAGTTGATTGAAGCGAAGCAGCAATTGGTGAAGGATGTGCTGGAGGGCGGCGCGGAACTCCTGCTCACCGAGATGAGCGATCGAGAGTTGCTCGATCTCGTGAAGCTCGACGTTTATGCCGCGCAAGAAAATTGATCGTCAAGAGGAAGCGCAATGGGTTACGGGGGATGGCAGCCTTACGTCTCGGTCGCCGAGCGCAGGAAAAAGGCTGAACTGGCCGCTGCCAAGGCGAAGAAGGCTGGTGCGGTCCTGTCGCCAATCGTGTCGAACCGTGGCGCCATCGCCAAGACCTTCTGGGGCAAGGCCTGGTGCGACAATCTGGAAGGCTACAGCGACTATGCCAACCGCCTGCCGCGCGGTCGAACCTATGTGCGCAACGGTTCCGTGATCGACCTTCAGATTACGGCAGGCGAAGTCCGCGCGCAGGTAATGGGTTCGAGCCTCTACACGGTCGCCGTGAACGTGACGGCGTGTCCTGATAAGCAATGGCGAGCAATTGGAGCCGATTGCGCGGGGTCGATCGATTCGATCGTGGAACTCTTGCAGGGCAAGCTCTCGACAGCCGTGATGGAGCGCATCTGCAAACCTGGCACCGGTCTTTTCCCGGCGCCAAAGGAAATCACGTTCAATTGCAGTTGCCCGGACTGGGCGTCGATGTGCAAGCACGTTGCTGCCGTGCTCTACGGCGTTGGCGCACGCCTCGACCAGCAGCCAGAATTCCTCTTCGCCTTGCGCCGGGTCGATGCCAATGATCTCGTCAGTCAGGTCGGTGCCGGCCTGCCTAAATCGAGAAAACGCCCGGCCACCGCCAAGGTGCTCGACGACGCGCTGGTGGCCGATGTGTTTGGCATCGAGATGGCCGAAGCTTACCCACCGGCGAAGCCTGTTGCCGGACGTGCCAAGCCATCGGCAGGTAAGGTGACAGCGAAGACGGCGGCAAAGTCGGCTGTCTCGACAACCCGGAAGCCGCCCGCGACCGCGAAGACTGCGGCGGACAATAAAGTGGTAACAAAGAAGTCGCCAGTCAAGCCCTCTGCTGAGCCACGTAAGTCAATGTCTGGCAACGTCGTTACCGGTAAAGCAAACGTGGCGAATTCGCCTGCAACCCCGAAAGAGGCTGCAGCAAGGAATCGCGCCAGTACTCGACCGGTGAAAGGTAAGTCCCGTTAAACTCCGATTCAATCTCGCATTGCTACGCGAGAAGCGAGTGACGTCGATGAATGAAATTCTTTTCCTCGGGAAACCCCGGCGTCTGGCGAAGTCTCCCGATCATGTTGAGCGTCAGCGGACGTATCCGGTTCAGGATTTCACAGAGACCAGATTGACGGTATTTTCAATACTTGAACGACCGTTTCGTGAACATTGCAAACGGCTGTAACGGCCGATCACTTGACGAGCATGACCGTCGGAGGAAGGTCCGTTGTCTGGGCTGAGCCGGCGCTCGAATGTCCATCTGAGAGCTCGATCGAACGACCGCAGGTGGCCGGATCCCGTCCGATGCTGAACTTCCGTGACCATGACCAGATCGTGCCCGCGATCGAGTCGATTCACGCGCCAGATGTTGCCGGCGGAAATACACTCCTCACCGCCGCTGTCGACGATGACATGCTCGTCGGTTTCGAGGATGAATCGGTTGCCCGCTGCGCGCGTTGTCACGGGGTGGGAGATTTTCGATGCTTTGGCGAACGCCTTGCGGGCGTTCTCGAGGCCGAACTTTTCCACCGACGGCGGCGCGAACTGATGCGTGCTATGGCCGCCGGAGCAGGCGAGAATTTCCGGACCGACAACGTCGGTATTGCTATGATTGTTCGGCATATAGTCTTTCGCCTAGGTTATACCCGGAAACACTATCCTGGGCCCTTAAGGACGTGCTAAAAAGAGCCGATATCCCGGAAGCGCGACTGGAAGTCCGGTCCGGAGATTGGAGAATCCCACGCGGTCTGTCGCACGGAATTCCGAGGTGAAAGTATGGAAAAAAAAGTGCTCGTCGCGGTAGCCGCTGCGCTTATGTCTTCTGTGGGCGCGCTGCATCCCGAATCCGCCCGTGCCGCTGATGCTGAAGCCTCGGCCTTCGAAGACTCGACCGTCGACGCATCTCTTGATCCCGGCGAAAAACGCGTCTCCGCCGAAGCCGACATTCAGGCGCGCCTGGCAGACCTGCGCTATGCGTATTTCATCGGCTATAACGCGCGCGCCAGGGAAGACTCGAAATCCTATGCGACCTTGGGCGACGAGGTGAAGCATCGGCAAAAGCAGCTTGCTGCGCCGGCCATGCCCGCATCGCCGAAGCCGGTTGCCGAGCGGGTTGCACCCCCAAGGCGGGTCGTAGCGCAAGCCGCGTCGCTGAGGCAAGTATCCGCGCCGGTCACATCGCCGAAGCGGGATGCTGCTGCGCGAGCCACGCCGTCCAGGCAGGTCGTCGCGCAATCCGGGCCTGTGCCGCTAAAGCACGGTCCCGCGCAAGTCGCGTCTGCGCCGCCGAGGCGGGTCTCTGCACCGGTCGCGTCGTTGAAGCAGGCTTCAGTGCGGGTTACGCCGCCTAAGCGGGCTGAAATGCAACCTGTGCCTCTGAAGCAGGTTTCTACGCGGACTACGTCGCCGAAGCTGTTTGCCACCGAGTCCGAGCCTCCGATACTGATTCCGACGCAAGCCGTGACGGCATTGCCGGAAGCAAAATCGGACAATGATGACGACGCGCAGGTGACGCAGAGGCGCGATTTCCAGAACGCTCAGCGGGCGGTGCCGCAATATCGGCAGGCCGATGAGGAACCGCAATACGCCGTAGAGCAAGGAACTCAAGCGGCTCCGCCGACTCAAGCAGCGCACAACCGGCAACCTCGGCAATATCAGAATCAGCAGCCCCAGCAATACGCGGGGGCGCCGGCCTATAACCAGATGTCAACAGAGTCTCAGGAGTCAGGTGGGTACGCCGGGCGGGAATACGCGCCGTCGCCCCCGCCGCCTCGAACCGTTCAGGCTAACCAGTACGCGCCCGCTCCGTATCCGCCCGCTCGGTACCAACCGGCTGACGTGCAGTCCGCCTACGTACCTCGGCCGCCCACTCAAGCGGCGGCGCAGCAGGTCATCATAGTGGGCCGCCCGCCTGCCTATCCGACATATAACGAGATGTACACGCCGCCTGAAGTGCGGCGGCCGTACCCCGCCGGTTACGGCAATCCGGCGCAGCCAGCCGGATATCAGGGATGGGAGTAGGCGCACTCACTCGCATGTGCCGCCGGGCGCGCTGACTCACGTATGCAACGGGCCGTAACAGGCGTCCCGTTTCCATGATGGAAGCAGCATGCGCGTGCCGGACACGTGCGATGGCACTGCCGTGACTCCGATTCCCCATCAGGGCGATACCTGCTCACAGGGCGTCCATGCAGAATAAAAATCGTCCCATCCATCGATGGTGAGCACGCCCTTTAGCAGCCTGCGCTGGCATTTGTCGATGGCCGTGGCGAACGTCTGCTGCCGACGTCAATGAACGGGTGTTTTTGTTAAGGGTTATTCGACGTCTGCCCACATGCGCCGCGGCAGACTCACGATCCTGTGAATGAGGGCAGGCATCGAATAACCCTTAACAAGAGTGTGAGTTCGCTAATGCAGAAAGCTGCCGTCCGTCTCCTCGACGACGCCTGTCAGCAATCCACCACATTGCTGACGTAGAACCCAGCGCATCTCAATGTCCGCAATGGCCGAGCAGCCAACAAACGCTTCCGAGGGCTCTCGCACCTGCATTTTCCGCCAAACGCCCACTCAACGTGATAAGGAGCGGGCTATCCGAACAAGCAGAAGCTGATCCTCTCCGGATTTCACGAGGCTTCGCTTGCCCTTCGCAAAGCCTACAACTACGCGTTCCCGGACAAGAAGCACGTGCACATTCATTCGAGCTACGACGCCAAGCTGGCAGAACGTGTCGCTGGCTCTCACGCGTAGCGCGAAGAGCGACGTTGCCTGGGCGGAATGCGCCCCGCTCTTCGTGTATAAAGGAGGAAGCCTGTACTACGGGAGCCCGCCGTGCCCGAAACCCCGCCGTCAACCACGAACTCAACCGCTGAAGGTCCGAACCCGTCCTTGCCGCGAATCATCAAGCCGTGGGCCATCGGCGGCGCAATCGTGCTGTTGCTCGGCATTTTGCTGCTGATCTTCAACCCGTTCCACAAGAGCCCGGATGAACGGGCGCTGAGTGAACTGGGATTCATCAAAGGCACCTGCAACGACAGCGACGCGTCGACAGCCACGCCCGACTCGGAATGCCTGGCGTTGCGGGCGAAACCGACAATGACAGCATCTCAGGTCGCGGCCGCTTTGCCACATCTAAAGAATTCCGACCGCAAGATCGAACTGAATCTGGGAGGCACCCAGATCGATAACCTCGATTCGCTGAAGGGGCTGGACGATCTGGAATCGCTTGACCTGACGGACACGCCCGTCTGGAACATCGACGCCCTGAAGGAAATGCACTCGCTGAAAAGGCTCGTGCTCCATCGCACCGAAGTCGAAAACGTCGCCGCGCTAAAAGGGCTGACCGGTCTGCAATCGCTAAACCTCTGGGATACCCGCGTCTCGAATCTCGACGCGCTCAAGAACCTGCGCGATCTGCGAGAACTCGACCTGCGGGATACACAGGTTCGCGATCTCAATCCGCTCGAGGATTTGCCTCATCTGGAAACGCTCAAACTCGGGGGCGCGAGGAACGTCCGGAACGTCGACGCGCTCAGCCAGCTCGCCTCCTTGCAGACGCTCGACCTCAACGAAACCCAGGTCGACAGCATCAGTCAGTTGAAAAAGCTCCGCGGTCTGCAAGCGCTCTATCTAGCGAACACGCCGCTGCGAGACATCGACGCACTAAAAGGAATGTCCTCGCTCAGGACGCTCGTGCTGGACGGCTCGAAGGTCGATGATATCGACGCGGCGCAGGGCATGCTCCTGCTGGACACGCTGGTGCTCGCTCGCACGCAAGTGACGAACATCGATGCATTGAAAGGGCTCACCCGTCTGCAAAGGCTCAATCTCGCCGACACCCGGGTCGAGAACGTCGAGGCGCTGACAGACCTGAAAAGCCTGCGAATGCTCAATCTCTTTCGCACCAGGGTTCGAAACATCGATCCACTGCGAGGTTTGACCGGTTTGCAGGAACTCTACCTTGCGAACACCCCTGTCGAAGACGTCGACGCGCTGAAAGGGCTCACTGGCCTGCGAGAGCTCGTTCTGTATGGCACCCAGGCCAGGAACGTCGACGATCTCAAAGCGGCGCTTCCAAAAACGCGAATCGTGTGGTGATCATTCGACATTTTTTCAACAGGTGCGCCAGGTCAAACAGCAGCGTCCCAGATTTTGATAGTCCTTATCCGACGGCACGCGACAACTGACGTGCGCTTGCAGCGAGATTGAATCTCAAGCTCACGGCAGCGCAGTAGCTTCTGCGGAAACCGGTTTTGCGTGCGCGAGGCTGACCCGTTTCATACGGGTTCGCGGGTAGCGTATTGCGCGGCGATCGGCATCGAGGTATTGCGCTCCCGGCCAACGCATGAAACGGATCATAGGAAGCAGGTGACGGCCAGTCATGGGAAGCGGTCTGTTATAAAACGATGCGCGCGCATGTGGGCGGGACGGCTATTGGGTACACGCGGCCGTAATGTCCAATATCGGGAGCATCGGCTGGCTCTTACCGGACGTTCACTGCCCTTGCGGAACGGTCATAGCTGACATTCGCGCGAACTGAACGTCCGTGGGCGGCTAAGCGACGCATAACGGCCGCTGACCGAATCACCGGCCAACGTCGCCTTAGGCCGATGAACGAGCGTTCGTCCTTTACGATTGGATGACCGGTTACGGGGCGGAGCCGACGCTTGAACGTCCGACCGACGACGCATGTGAACGGCGGTTTGTGGCCGGGCTCTGCCCCTTGGCGATCGGCGGCAGTCGACCCACAAGGGCCGGTCGCATTTCTCAGTAACGGTCGTTCAAACGCGTCGAACCGGGCCCGGTTCCTACTTCGATCCCTCGGTCTCGTGAACCCAAGGGAGACGCCCGGCACCGTTCGCGGTCTTGAGATCCTTTTTTCTTGCGTCCAGGGAGAATGCGAAGGAGCTTGGGAGCCTCCGTTGACCGTATCCGGTCCGAGGGCATGCCATATCTGGCCGCCACATGTATCGCGCACGCGTCGCACAAGGTTGCCGCAGTTCTCTCACGACCACGTCCCCGTACACCCCCTGCCAGACAGATATCGAGAAGCGCGACGTCTGGGCGAAACCCATGGCCGCAGCCAGTGCCAATTTCTACCCCAATCGCAAACTCCACGACACATCGAGGACGTGTTGCGTGGAGCGTTCGACGTACTCGGTACGATGCGCAATGCCGAGGCGCCGGCATCGAAATCTTCAAGCGCAACCGGAGCGTGTTTCGTCTTCACAGGATTTTGCCAACAGCACCGCACGTATGTGTTGGGTGCAGACCATCACACTCCCTCTCGCCGGCTTCAAAGCCATCGCTCGGCGCTCGCCTGGGATGGGCATGGCGCCGCGATTTCCGGCAGTGGCCGGGTCAGCGCGCAGCTTTACCGTGTATGTGGCCCGTTCTATGCATTGGACCGGCAAAGACGATTCAATGTTCGGCTGCTCGGACTGACAACGCAGACCGATATGACAGCGGCGTCTAACGCGACGCGCTGCGGCGCGCATTGTTCGTCTTTATGTTGGCTCCAACGGCGCAGAGGGTGTACTGGCGACGGTGGGCAGACTCTTTTCTCGCAGGCGGAGGGAATCTCAATGCTGCCCAAGAAGTACCTCCTCGTCGCGGCCATGCCGACGCCCAACGGCGCCCTGCACCTGGGGCACGTAGGCGCGCAATACCTGCCGCTGGATGTGTTTCGCAGGTATCAGGAGCAGCAGGGCCACCGGGTGGCCTATTACGGCGGCTTCGACGTCTTCGACAACGCGGTCTGCGTCGCGGCGCAACGCGAAGGCCGCACGCCGCAAGCGCACGCCGCTCTGATCACGGCGCAGATCGCGGCGGAGCTCCGGTACCTCGAGATTCACATCGATGGGCTGATCAACTATGCCGACACTGCGTACTCGGGGCTAGCGCGCCAGTTGGTCGGCGCGCTGCGAGAGACGTACGGCCCTCGCGTGAGTCAACGCGGCGCGAAGTTTCCGTTTGACGATGCGGGACGGCCGCTCGGCGGGAACTGGCTTCGCGGGCGGTGCGCATACTGCAAGGCGGCGGTGAAGGGATACGCCTGCGACCCGTGCGGCCGTTCGCTGTTGCCGTCCGAGCTGAGCGACACTGAGACAGTCGACGGCTCGACGATCCACTGGCATACCGTAGACGTCGAATTCGTGACCACGCCCGTTCATGGGCTGCATGCCTATCTCGAGTCTCTTCCGTCCGCCCGCCCATACCTACCTCTCGTGACGGCACGCCTTAATGCGCCCCAGTTGCAGCTGCAATGGACCAATGTGGACACCTGGGGCCTGTCGCTAGCTCAGGGTGTGGTCTTTTATAACCGCAACTTCACCTTGGTGGAGCAACTACTTCTCGGCGACCTCGCTTGTGCGTCCCTTGAGCTCAAGGAAAACGCCTTCGGTCCGAGCAGCGATGTGGTCTCCATCCTTGCGTACGGCAAGGACAACGTGGGGCTGTTGTTGGCCGACATCCCCGCGCTGGCGATGACCACCGGCTACTACCGGCCGTACCGTTACCAGTGGATCAGCCCTTTCTACAACCTCGACGGCCGGAAAATGTCGACGAGCGGCAACTACGCCATCTGGGTGCGCGATGCCAGCGGCAGCGATGCAGAAGCGATCCGCATGTACGTGTGCCGCAAATTCGACGCGCAGCGAGATGTTGACCTCTCCCTGGTCGAACTTCGCAGCGAAGAGGCGGCTTACGCAAGGCTCGTCGATATGGCGCGCTCGGCGAGCGTCTATGCGACGAGAACTTCGCGCTTGTCCGAAGAGATCAACGGGGTTCTGGGACACCTGCGGGAGACGGTACGCGATGCTATGCAGGATGGCGTCGCGGACATCGCCGTCTTTCCCCGGGCCATCGATAAGTGGGTGTCGCTGCGCCCGGCGGCGAGCGCCGGCCAATGGCTGCGCGGTCTCTCGGAGCTGGCCGCACCCGTATTGCCACGCCTCGCCCGCGAGATCGACAAGTGCCTGGAGGTTGCCCGATGAGCGCGCGCGGAGGCGGTCGTCTACTGCTGGCGGCAACCGTCGGGAATCTGGCCGATGGAGTCCGCGTGTCCGCGTTCCCGTTGCTGGTCGCGGGGCTCACGCGCTCGCCGTTGGTCGTCGCCTTGACCACGGCGCTGACGCACCTGCCGTGGCTGCTGTTCGCGCTGTATGCCGGCCTGGCGGTGGACCGGCATGGCGCCCGGCGCGTACTCGTTGCGTCGCACGCGACGCGGGCGCTGCTGATGCTGCCGGCGTTGGCGGTGGCAGCATCTGGCGCAGCGGTCTCGCTGCTGCTGGCGGTCATCTTCGCGCTAGGCGTACTGGAGGTGTTTGTCAACACCGCGGAGCCGACGCTCGTGCCGGCAGTCGTGGCGGCCGATGCTCTGGCGAAAACCAACGCAAGGTTGAGCGTGCTCGAGTTGGTCATGAACTCGTTTTTCGGTGTCGCATTGGGCGCCACGCTGTTCGGGGTCGAGAAGTGGCTGCCATTCGTCATCGTCGCAATCGCCTGTTTCGGGGCAACGGTCCTGGTCAGCACGCTGAGCCCGCGCGAGATACGCCCCGAGCTGGCTGGTGGGCAAGAGTGGGGCCATCTGCTGGACGGTGTGCGCTTCGTGTGCGGCAACAGAATCTTGCTGACGCTGGCCGTCGTGACGGGGCTGGCAAATTTCGCGATGACCGCGTTCTTCAGCCTCCTGGTGCTTTACGTACATCGGTTCGGAGAGGACACACAGTACCTCTTTGCCGCGTCGCTAACGGCAGTGTCGGCCGGCTCCGTGCTGGCGCTAGGCCTGATCGGTCCAGCTCGCCGCTGGTTGGGCGACGCCCGGGTACTGCGTGGCGCGATCGTACTGCTCACAATCGCCCTCGGCGCCGTCGCGACAGCGGAGCGCCTGCCGATCGCATTGGCGGGGTTCGTGGCGATCGGCGTGGCGGTCAGCCTGTGGGGAACCATTGCGGTCACGTTTCGCCAGGAGGTGGTGCCGGCGCAGTTGCTGGGGCGGGCAAACGCCTTCTATCGCCTGGTTTCCTACGGCAGCGCGCCGCTGGGCGCCCTGTTCGCCGGGGTTGTGTCGGCGTGTGCCGGCGTGACGCAGACCTGCACGGTGGCCGCGATCCTGACCCTGTTGTGCTGGCCGCTGCTGCCGCTCGTCTCACACCGCCGAATGACCCAGATGCGCCAGTTGGGCGCGCCCCTGCAGGAGGACGTCTCGTGAAGATTTTGATTCTGAACAACTGGAGTGGCTTGATGCACTTCTTCCATCAGTATGTAGACCACGATGTGCATGAGGTCCACTACCTGTGTGACGACAGTGGCGTCAAGGCGGTGCGCACGTTCCTCGACCCGGACCACATCCATGGGATGACCACCGTCAAGGACTTCGATAACCACGACGAAATGGTGAATGCTGCGGTGGGTCTGCACCAGACGTTTCCGTTCGAGCGCGTCATTGGCGTCGACGAATTCAGCGTGCTTCCGGCCGCCCGCATCCGCGATGCCCTTCACATCCCCGGTCCTCGCGCCGCGGATGTGGAGCTCTATCGTGATAAGCGTCTGATGAAGCGGCACGTGGCAGAACGCGGCATCCGCGTGCCGCGCGAACTGCCCGCCAAGGTCGATACCGGTTCCTTCGTGCCTTGCGTCGTGAAGCGCCCGGACGGCGCCGCCGCAATGGGCGTCACGATCTGCCACACCGCCGCGCAGGCCGAGGCCGCGCTCGCGGCCGCGGAGGCTTCGGTGCTGGTCGAGGAGTTCGTCGATGGCGAGGTCTTCCACATCGACGGCGGGTATCGCGATGGTCAGGTCGTCTGCGTGCCGCACGCGTACACCATCACCTGCTACCAGCACTACGTGAACGCCCAGCCTATCGGGTCGGTGAAGGTCGATGAGCCCGTCCTGAACCAGCGTCTGGTCGAATTCACCGAAATGGTGGTCAAGGCCCTGCCGCTGCGCGAAGGGGTATTCCACCTCGAAGTGGTGCATAACAGGGCCGACGAGCTTGTCTTTCTGGAGATCGCTTGCCGGGTGGGAGGCGGCGAGATCTATCGGAACTTCATCGATGTCTACGGCATGGACCTGCTGAAGTTTCACATCGAGACCGACCTGGGCTTGCAGCCTCGGCTACGGCGGCTGGGACAGAAGGCGGCAGCCGGCTGGCTTCTCATGAACTTCGCGCAGCGGCCCCGCACCTTCACGGGCTTTCACTGCGCCCCGTTGTCCGCGGAGAACTGCATGTACGCAATGCGCTCCGTCAAGCTGGGACGAAAGATCGAGCACGCCTATGACTACATCGCCTTCGCTCTGCGTGCGCCGACTTCCGGTGACATCCGCCGCAGCATCGAAGAGCTGATCGCCAAGGTTCAACTCGTGACGGAGCCGGTGCAATGAGTGGCCAGGACGCCGTGCTCCCTGACGAGCCGATCGCAGTTGCGCCGGGCGCCGGTCAAACCGTCGCGATGCGGCCTCGCATGCTGAGGACACGCGAGGCGTTGATCGCCTACGACCCCGAGCGTGAGTCATGGACGCAGCAGCTGTCGAGGCGGTACACGCACCACTCACAGCTCGCCGGGATCCTCGAGCACGTGGAGGACGTGCCAGAAGACCTGTACTCGTTCTTCAACTTCCGGGTCACCCCGTATATGGCGCAGCTGATGGATCCGGCCGATCAGTCGTGCCCGATCCGCCGGCAGTACCTCCCCACGAACAACGAGCTGGTGATCCGGCCGTATGAGGTGCGGGACTCGCTGGCCGAGGACGACGCGATTGGGGTGGCCGGGTCGTCGGTGGTGCACAGGTACCCGCAGCGCGTGCTGTTCCTCGTCCAGAACACGTGCGGTGCCTACTGCCGGTACTGTACTCGCAAGCGCCTGGTGTCCGACGCCGAGGCGGCCATCACCGGCGATGTCATCGATGCAGGTATCCGGTATATCGCCTCGCACCGGGAGATCGAGGATGTGCTGCTGAGCGGCGGTGACCCGCTGATCCTCAACGACAGAAAGCTCGACGAGATCCTGGCCAGGATCCGTGCTGAAGCACCGCACGTGCGGCTTCTTCGAATCGGCTCGCGCCTGCCGGTCCAGCTTCCTACGCGCATCACGGCCGAGCTGTGCGAGCTGCTGGCCCGGCATAACGTGCAGATGATCAACCTCCACATCAACCATCCGAAGGAGATCACGCCGCTGTTGGTGCGCCGCCTGGCCATGCTTCGCAAGGCGGGGGTGATGCTTGGCAACCAGGCAGTACTGCTGCGCGGCGTCAATGACAGCATCGCGATTCAGCGGGAATTGTGCATGCGGCTGGTCGAGATCGGCGTACGTCCCTACTACGTCTACTCCAACGACAGCGCCGAGGGGAACTGGCAGTTCACGGTGCCGCTGGAGGAGATGACCGAGATCGCTCGGGGACTGCGCGGCTGGATCAGCGGACCGGCCGTACCGACCTTCGTCGTGGATGGCACAGGCGGCCTCGGGAAAATGCCCATGCTGCCCACCTACGTCATGCAAGACGGAGCAACGGGTGAGGTGTGGGCCACCAACTACGAGGGCAAGCGGGCGCGACAGCGGAACCTGGAGCCCGCAGGGAATCTTCGATCGTGCGAGCGTACTTGAACCACAAGGAGTGCAACGAAATGAATCGCAACAGCATGGAGTTGGTGGTCGACTCCGACTTCACCAGCCCGTGGGGTTTGAGTGCCTACGCGGCACTTACCCACAAGGGCCTGGATTTCTCGGTGCGCTCGGTCAACCTGGCGCAACGCCAGAACCGGGAGCCGGACTTCGCGATCCCGTCGCTCACTGCGCGGGTGCCGCTGCTGCGCCACGGCGACTTCTTCCTCACGGAGTCCTCTGCCATCGCGGAGTACCTGGAGGAGCTGCTACCGCCGCCGGATGCACCGGCGTTGTATCCGCGGGACACCCATGCGCGCGCCCGCGCGCGTCAGTTGCAGGCGTGGCTGCGCAGCGACCTGCAGCCGATCCGCAACGAGCGTCCCACCGAGGTCATCTTCATCGCCCTGTCGCAGAAGCCGCTGTCTGCGCGCGCGCAAGCCTGCGCCCAGCATCTGTACGAGGTGGCCGACAAGCTTCTGCCTCAGGGCAACGCCCATCTGTATGGGGACTGGAGCATCGCTGATCTGGACCTTGCCGTGATGCTCAAGCGCCTGGTCGCCAACGACGACCCAGTCCCTCAACGCCTTGTCGACTACGTCGAGGCGCAGTGGCAAAGCGACCCGGTGCAGCGCTGGCTGCGCGCCCGTTCGGTATGACCTTCTTTTCACGCGCCAACCCAAGGAGTGCGTCATGACGATCGACTGGATCACACAAGACCGTCACGAGGAAGCGATCGCGGCTTCCGTGGCCAACGACAAGCCCATCCTGATCTACTTCCACAGCCAGTCGTGCGGCGGCTGCCAGCGGCTGGCACACGAGGTACTGTCCAACGAGGCCGTCCAGAACGCCATCGGCATGGCCGCCATCCCGATGTGGGTGGAGGTCGAGCAGGGGCGGGTGGACACGCGTGTCGCTTCGCTGGTGGGCAGCCACATCTTCATCATGTCGCCGGTCGTGCAGCTCATCTCCTCGAACGGGGACATCTTCCACAAGTTCCTGGGTGCGCCGTTGCATACCCGGCTGGATCTTGGCTATACCCGGGTGTACCACGACGTGGCCGGCAACATCGGCGTCGCGCAGTTCCTCGGGCAGCTAGCCTTGGGGCTGGGCAAGCGCCACCTGTTCAACGGCGACTTCGCGCTCGCCGGGCAGGCGCTGAGCGAGGTCGTCGCGCAGGCGACCGATTCGCTGACCTATGAGGAGGCGCGGTATTGGCTGCCCGTCGCACAAAACAGTGGGCGATATCCGGAAGAAGCGCGTGCCCATCCGGTCGCACCGGCGCTGCCGGCTCTGTCGGAGATCGCGAATGAGGTGCGGCGCTTCTGCTCGCTGCTGACCGCGATCCCCGATACGGATCTGATGACCGACTGGCCCGGCACGCCGGGCGAAGGCGGTTGGGCGCATTACTCGGACTGTCTGCGCGAAGTGTGTCTCGGCGTCTACCAGACGCTGCTGGATGCCGGAAACACTGCAATGCGACTGCGGCAGTCGAAGGGTGCTCCGCTGACGCAGGCCCAGTTGATCCTGCAGCACTGGCAGGTGTCGTACCGTTCGCTGCAAGGCACGCTACATGGACTGCGCCTGAGCGACTGGGACCGCCAGCATTTGCACGAGAACTATTCGCTGGGCAAGCAGCGCACGGTCCGCAACAACATCGTGCACTGCGTGATGGCGGAGTTCTGGGCCCACGGGTCGGCGATCCGCAATGCGCGAGCAGCTTACGCAGGCGTCAAGCACGATGGCGCGAGGCCGGTGGATGCCATCTGGAAGAAGTGCGGCCCGCCGCCCGCCAACTTCGGAACACTCGCTGATCTGCTGCAGACTTGGGAGCGGCGTCACAATGAGCTGCAGGAAGAGTTCGCCGGCGTGACGGACGCTGAGCTGGACTTCGCGCGTAGCTGGTGGGAGGGGTCGGATGTGTGCGTGCGCTTCCGTCTGAACCGTCTAGGCTGGCACCTGCAGGACCATGCCGCGGTGCTGGAGACGATTTGTGAGCGCATCGGCCGCGTGCGCACGGAAACCGAACGACTGGCAGCGCGGATCTTCACCGCGCTTGGCACCGCCGAGGGCGCGATGATTGGGCTGCCCGGCGAAGAGAAGCGTAGCCTGTTCTTCGATGCGGTGGCAACCCTGCGTCGCAAGGGCGACGAGTTGCAGGCGCTTTACGCCCGGTATTGGGAGGACGCTGAAGTCGCTCGCGGATGAACACTGACCCGAAGAGTCGATTGTTGACGATTTGGACCGAAGCGTCGAGTGACCGGTTGTGGCCGATGGCTGTCTTATGCCCGACGGACGAGAGCAGGATCAATCTCGTTGTGTGTCAGGCCGAATCTCGCCATGCGAGCGCGGTGGCTTGATGAGCCCAAATATGAACTCAGGTGCTCGTTCACCGCATTGAGCAAATCTCTGTTTTTTCTATTAAACGAGAATGCTCCGACAGGAAGATTTCGGTGCTTCTCACTCGCTTCCCGGTCGTGCTCCACAGCCTCGAGGACCGAATCGTCGATGCTCTCCGCAAGTATGCGATTTCCCAAGGCGGTGCTTGCGTATGCATCGATCGCCCCCGAGCGCACCGCTGCGATAGCGTCGCTCTGATGCTCGAAGATGGCTATCTGTTCCTCGGTTGCTCCCGCTGCCCTTGCCGAGTCGTGCTGCACCTGGCCCGCAATGATGCCAAGGCGCGCATCCCGGCGTTTGGCAAGTGACGCATAGCTCTTAAGCGACTTTGGATTGCCCGCCCGAACTAGGAAGCCGTCCCCGATCGCCCATACGGGCACGCTGAACGCCACCCGAGCAGCCCGTTCGGGCGTTACGAAAAGTGGAACGTTCATGTCCCACCGACCGGCTTCGACGCCAGGTAGCAGTTCACTAAACGTCGTCAGACGATGCTCGATCCGGGAGACACCGATCTGCCGCAGAATCGCTTCGGCGAGCTCAATGTCAGCACCAGTGGGTGTTCCGTCCGCTTCCGTCCAACCGAACGGTGGTTCCTCGATATAGGCAATCGTTACCTTCATCGTTGTGTCTCACGAAAGGAAAAGGGACATCAAGTCCCTTGAGCCGATTTTCGACGATTCCAGTTGCACGCACGGATGTGGCGTTTTGGCCGTTGCGTGCAGCAGGCATCTGCTCACGGTCCTGTTCGGGACATGCTGGTGCGAGATGCGAATCGTTGCCACCAATCGACGAGCTTTTCGCACGTGTGCATTAAGTTGACGGCTTCAGGTGCCTGCATGAAGCATGCGAAGATCGGAGCGGCGTACAGATCGGCAAGGGTCACGCCACCGCCAATCATGAACCCTTGGTCATCAGACAGCCTGGTCAGCTCGGATAAACATACGGCGGCACGCGGTAGCGCGGCGGCGATCTTGTGCTCATCTGCTAACCGGCCTTCGCGGGCTGAAACCACCCGTTCAACGTATATGTCCCAAACGAATGTTCTGTAAGCGTATGCGTCCAGTATTCCAACGATCTGGTTTACCTTGGCCCGAGCTTTCGGATCGGGCGGCTGGAGTTTGCATCCAGGAAAAGCGTCATCGATGTAGCGAACAATCGCGCCTGTCTCGTAAAGATGGAAATCGCCATGCTCGAAGGCCGGAATGCGGCCAAATGGGTGACGCGTCAGATGCTCGTGCGGAACGCCTGCGTCTGCGAATACATCTACCTCGACCAAGCCATATTTAACCTGTTTCTCTTCCAGCGCAAGCCGCACGATGCGCACATAGACGCTCCATGCGGCTCCGTAAAGGGTCACCACTTCGTCTCTTGCCACAGAATTAGTCCCCGTCGCGCATGAGAGGCGCGGATACCGTAGTTTAACGAAGCCTGCGACCTCCAGTTCGACGCGGCTAATCGGCAGCAGATAGGCAAATCGTCAACGATCCATGTGTCAGGGTTGAGTGTCCCTTCCTGGCCGATCCTGGAAATCGAGCGACCTCCGATGATCGTCGGTCGCATCCGCCCGTCGAGCTCCATAGCCGACCCATAAGCGTCATTGAAACTTAGCCGTCGAATGACCGCTTCCCCCGCAATAAGAGACGCCGACTTTCACCGCCAGCACTTTGATCTTGCGGGTTACCCGCCTGTCAGCAATCGTGCGCCAAGTGCGACCAGGAGCGCCGGCAGCATCACGACTCCACCCACCACGAGGAACTGGAAAAAGCCTACACGCTCGCCCTCGCGCCGGATAGCCGTGAGCCACAGGATGGTCGCGAGCGACCCGGTGACCGAAAGATTCGGACCGATGTCGACGCCGATCAACACCGAATCGATGATGCGCTCCGGACTATGCGCCTGCAACAACGTCGAACTCGCCATGAGGCCGGCGGGCAGGTTGTTGATCACGTTGCTCGCGAGCGCGATGATCATACCGGCCGATGCGGCCGCCACGGGTTCATGTTGCAACGTGAATACCTGCAGCAGGCCGGCAAGCATCCGGATCACTCCGGTGTAATCGAGCGCCTCCACCAGCACGAAGAGTCCTGCCACCAGCGGCAGCACGCTCCACGATACTTCCTTCAAAAGAGGCCAGGGCGATGTGCGGTCGCGCCATAGCACGACGACCATGGTCAGCGTGCCGAGAATCGCCGTCGGTAGCCCGAGTTGCAGATCGAGCGATGAGACGGCCAGCAGCACGGCAGCCGTCACCCCTATGCCAGCCAGCGCGAAACGCCCCCCGGCGGACAGATCAACGGCAGGCACATCCGCTGCGCACATCCCTGCCAATTCGCGGCGTTGTGACCATCGCAGCATGACGAAGGTTACGACAATCGAGAGTAGAGAAGGCAAGGCGAATCGCACAAGCCACCTGCCGAGCGCGGGCGTGTGATTGCCATACAGCACGAGATTGGCCGGGTTCGAGATCGGCAAAACGAAGCTCGCGGCGTTGGCAATCAACGCGCAGACGAACAGCAGCGGCAACGGTTTGGTTTTCGCCTTCCTTGCCGCTGCGAATACCGCTGGGGTCAGCACGACAGCTGTCGCGTCGTTGGAGAGAAACGTCGTGATCACCATGCCCAGGAGATAGACCAACACGAACAGCCGTCGCGGAGAACCTCTGGCGTGGTTCACCGCGAGCACTGCGAACCAATCGAAGAGTCCCTCCCGCCTGCCGATTTCCGAGAGGAGCATCATGCCGATGAGGAAGAGATAGACATCGGTGCCCTTGCCGACCGCCTGCAACGCAAGACTCATTGGCAATAATCCGAGCCACTGGAGCAGTATCGCGCCCGCGACCACCCACACCGCTTCGGGCCAGTTAAATGGTCTGGCAATGACGCCGGCGGTCGCCAGCGCGGCGATGCACCAGGAGAGAAGAACTGGATTCACGTGCCTGTGTCTGCAATGGATCAATGAAATCGATCACGACGTCGCGGTCGCGGCGCCACGGTTCGGCTGCAGCGATTCCGGTTGTGCGCGGCACGCGTGCCTCACCGCGCGCCCGAAGCCGAGCCACAGTGCCAGGGAGCCCATCGAAATCGCACCGAGTGCGAGAAACGCGGTCGCGTAACCGAATCGCTGGGCCAGCACACCGCCCAGCGCGGGACTGAGCGCAGCGCCGATCCCCTGGACCGTCATCACCACGCCCTGACCGATGTTCACCCGGCCTGTCCCCTGCAACAGGCGTACGACCAGCGCCGGCACGGCAACGCTTTGGAGGCCCGCCCCGACGCCATCTAGTACCTGTACCGGCCACACGCCCCACGCGCTCATCAGAAAGGACGCAATCATTCCTCGCATCGGAAGTGCCAGGTACGTGATCAGGATCGTCGCCCAGTAGCCCCGCCAACGAATGAGGCGGGGCGCAATCCACGCGGTACCGACCATTACAGTCTGGGCGATCACGATCGTCTCGGCAGTGAACGCACTCGGATCGCCCTGATGGGTAGCGACGATCGCGATCCCGTAAAGCGGCAGCATCGCGGCGTTACCCAGGTGGAATAGCGCGAGCGATGCTGCGAGCAGTCGCAACGGCCTGCTTTCGAACAGGATTCCCAGACCGCTCGCCCGATGACCGGCGTGCCCGTCAGCGGATGCTGATGGTGCAAGTCCGCGGGCGCTGTTGTGATCAATCGCGTGGCCGGAGATCTTCAGGACAGTGAGCACCGTCAGCGCGCCAAAAATCGCCGCAAGGGCAAACACCGCACCAAAGCCGAGCGCCAGCCGAGCCACCCGGAAAGGGCCGCACCGGCGACGTTGCCAGCGTGGTTGGCCATCTGGTTGCGACCGAACTGGCGGTCGAAACCGTGCTGACGCACAATACCCAGCGTGACCCCGGCCACAGCGGGGCCGAGTGCGGCGCCGGTCACCGCGGTTGCGACCTGCGAAGCGGCAACCATCCAGTATCCGTGCGATACCCACAATGCGAGCGAAGCGAGCGTGCTCATCGCCCCGGCTGCGACGATGACGGTGCGTTTGTGCCTTGTCGAATCGACAAGTGCACCCGCGGGGGAAGTCGCGACCATCCCTGCGATGCCGCCGAGCGTCATCACGGTGCCGATCGCGTCGGCACCCCATCCGCGCCCCAGAAGGACCACACCGATGAACGGTCCGATGCCCGCCTGCACGTCGGCCATGAAGAAGTTAAGTGCCTCGAGTGCGCGGGTAGGTTTCATGATGGCGACCACTCAGGTGTGTTCTACGACGCCGTCGGAGGAGTCGACGAGTTCAGCAATCTCGTGCACGTCGATCGTGCGGCCGTGTTTCGACCTCACCCCGTGCCCCCACGCGTGCACATGCGCTCCCGTGCTCAGGTAATCGACGAGTTCTGCGGCGGCATGTGCGGGCATCCGCAGCGAAGTACCCTCCTCGAGCAGCGCGCCGCGCAGCTCGCCCTTTGGCCCGTAGAGCGAGAGGATGACTTCTCCGCTTGCCTCCATCGGCTGGCCTTCGGCTTTCGGCAGTTTTGGAGCGTCGTGGTCCGGACCGTTGTCGATGATTTCCACACCCTGATCCGACGTCAGCGACACGGCTGCGACCATCTCTGCTGTGCGGGGTTTGACGCCGCGCACGCGCACCCGGTCGCCGGTTGCGATTTGCCGGGTAACCTGCGTCGACAGGTGGGGCGGCACATGCACCTGCCGGTTGCCGTCGAGAATCAGGCCGTCAACCTCGCCGCGTGGATTGAGCAGGAACTGCGAAACCCGGCCGCGGGTTTCAGGAAGAAAGGACGGATCGATCCAATGCATGGTTCAACTCCTCAGTTGGGCGTGTGAATGGGTTATACGAATCGGGTTGGAGCAATGCTCATCGGGTGGTGCTGCCGTAGAGATTCACCATGCGTCCCGGCGTGCCAAAGGAGGTCGCCTGAAGGGCCTCACCGTACTGGTTACGCGTACCGTAGCCAGCCGCGACGACCTCAGTTTCTGGCTTCAGGATGTCGATGAACTGCTGAGCGGCGAGCGGAGTGAGCTTGATGATCGTGCCATCACGCAGCAACACGCCATCGGGTTCGCCTAGCGGCGCCGTCGTGACATGCAGGATCGTTCCCTGCGCCGTCAGCTTCACAAGACCCGCACCGCGCAGCGTCGGAGGCAGACGGCGCGCATCGGGCGGCGGCGGAGGCTGGTCGACAAGTTGCTGACCCGTGCGCAGATTCTGGATCTGTCGAGCCTTGACGTCCCCGGTGCCGGCGCGCAAACCGTCGACTGCGACACGGTCGCGAGGCTGGACGAGTGCGACGAGCTCCGAGCCCATATGCGGCGGAAAGCTGACGAGCGTGCCGTCGCTAAGCAGGAAGCCGTCGACGTCGCCTTCCGGGTTGATCGTGAACCGACTCACCGTGCCCTGCACCACGGGCGTCTGCTGGAGCGGCATCGGGGGACGTACTGCGGCAGGCGCTGGAGGCAGTGGCTGCCCTGCTTCAGGCGGAGGAGCGGGCGCGGGCGACGTGACCGGCGTCTGGGCAGCACACGCAGCGGTCAAAGCAACGAACGTGAGCGCGACGATCGCTCTCGTCGATGCTCCGGGGCGTCGTTGCTGGAGCACCGGGTACGTCGAGGCCGATGAGGACGGGAAGCGTTGCATGATTCGCTCCGGTAACGGAATACCGAGCTATACGCAACGCCCATGCCAATCTGCGAGCGCCAGCCAATCAAGGGATTCGCCGTGATTGGCATGCCGACATGCGTCCGGTTCGTTGACATCGGTGTCGGATTGCTGGACAGGTTTAGTCCAGTCCGAGGTTAGCTATCCGCGAATATAGCGACTGACGGCTGATGCCAAGACGCCGGGCCGCTTCGGCACGGTTACCACCCGAGCGCTCGAGCGCCCGCACGATCATGGCCCGCTCCACCTGGGCCAGTGCATCGGCGAGCGGCTGCTCCAGTAACGTGGCCGGCAGTGCCAGGGACGGGGGCGCGGCGCCGTCCGCTGCGACGGTCGCGGCCGTCAGCCCTAGGTCATGCTCCGTGATCGCTGGGCCCGGCGCGAGCGCAGCAGCGCGCTCCATGACGTTGCGCAGTTCCCGGACGTTACCGGGCCAGCTGTGCGCTAGCAACGCGCGCTGCGCGGTGTTGCTGAGATGCATGCGTCGTGCGCTGCCCACGAGAGCGAGCGACAGGAAGTTCGCGGCGAGCGGCAAGATGTCCGCTACGCGGTCCGCGAGCGGTGGCAGATGCAGTGGAACAACGTTGAGCCGGTACAGCAGATCCCGCCGGAACGTCCCTTCGGCCACCATCGAGTCGAGGTCTCTATGCGTCGCCGCAATCACACGGATGTCGATTTCCATCGGCTTGTCCGAGCCGAGCGGGGTCACCTGGCGCTCCTGCAGCACGCGCAGGAGTTTCGCCTGCATGGGCGGCGGCATGTCGCCGATTTCATCGAGAAAGAGCGTCCCGCCATGCGCCTCGATGAGCCGCCCGGTACGATCATTCGAAGCTCCCGTAAAAGCGCCGCGACGGTGACCGAACAGTTCGCTTTCGAGAAGCTCCGCCGGAATGGCCGCGCAATTGACCGCGACAAAGGGACCGGTGCGACGCGACGATGCCTCGTGCAGCACGCGCGCCGCGACTTCCTTGCCGGTTCCTGTCTCCCCGGTGATCAGCACGGTCGAATCGGACTGCGAGGCTCGTCCCAGGCGCTTCTGCACTTCCCGAATCGCGTCGCTCACGCCGAGCAGTCGAGCACGGGTCGAACGCAGGTCGGCGCTTTCGTCGACGGCAAGGTCGGCAACGATGGGGCCGACGTTCGCGCGGAATATCTGTTCCAGCAGCGCAGCAATTTCGGCGCGGCCTACTGGCTTCGTCAGATGCTCGAAGGCACCCAGTCCCATCGCGCCAATGGTGTTGTCGCTGGTCGCGTGGGCAGTCAGCATGACCACAGGCGTCGAGCCGCGATGGTCCAGCTCGCGCAGGCGCTCAAGCACCTCGAGTCCGTCCATGCCGGGCAGGCGGAAGTCCAGAAATACGCAGTCGATCACGGCGGTGCCAGCGAGCGTCGTCAGCGCAGCTTCGCCTGACGTTGCCTCGATCACACGATGCCCGAGGTCGGCGAGCGTTTCCGTCAGCCCGTCGCGGAACGCCGCGTCGTCGTCGACTATGAGAATGGTTGCCATGGAATCTCGATCACAAAGCACGCGCCCGAAGGCGAATCCTCAAGGTAGGCGCGGCCTCCGTGCGCCGCAGCCACCTGCCGTACAACGGCAAGGCCCAGTCCCGAGCCATCAGGCCTGCCCGTCACGAAGGGCTCAAAAATCCGCTCACGCTGTTCGGGCGGCACGCCGGGTCCATCATCACGTACGGCGATCCTCAGGTTTGTTCGCACGTCTGAGGGTTCCTTTCCGGCAATGACCGTCACCATCCCTCCCTGCGGAACATGGCGCAGCGCATTGAGCAGAAGATTGTCCAGCGCGCGCCGTAGTTGCTCCGCATCGAACTGCGGCTGTGCGTTCGCACCCCGAACTCTGCCGCAGGAGCCGACGTTGCTCGCCGGCCGATGGGTTCATGCAGACTGCAGCGAGTCCGTAAGCGGATCGTGCGGATAAGCGGCCAGGCACACCTCCAGCACCTCAGCGCGAAGCCAGCGATGGGCCGGATCCTGGTCGAGGCGTGGATGCCAGATCGCCGAGACGTTGAACGCCGCCGTGGGGACGGGCAGCTCAAAGCACTGCAGCCCGTTGGCGAAGGCGTGATCAGGCGTGAACGGATTACCGAGGCAGGAATGCGGGACGACGGCGAGCAGGTCCGAGTGGCGGGCTACCTGCATGGCGCTGGTATAGGCGGGTACCACCATCAACACCTTCCGCTGCAGGCCCCGTGGCTCCAAGGCCACGGCCACCGGGTTCTCCATGTCCCCCATGCGCGAGGTCACCACGTGGCCGCACGCAGTCCAGTGCTCGACGCTGATGCCGGCGCCGCCCAAGAGGGGACGGCCGACGCGACACACGCCCACGTAACGGTCACGGAAAAGCCGGCGCGTACGCACCTCGGGGGCCGAGGTCCTAACGGTGCCGATCTCGAGATCGACCGTGCCTTCCCGCAGTGGCTGGGCGCCCCAATCCGGCTTGGGCGTGAAGCGAAGCTGCACGCCGGGCGCCGCGCGATGGATCCGGTCCATCAAGGCCGCGCCAAGCAGGTCGATGAAGCCTTCGCCCGCTCGAAGGGTGAAGCTTTGTTCAAGGGTGGCGACGTCGAACCGGTGGTCGGCGGGGCTCAATACCGCCTCCGCTTCGCGAGCCAAGACGGGGATGCGCTGGCTCAGTTGTTCGGCGTAAGGGTTAGGACCAGCGTGCGGCCGGCCTGCAGCAGCAGGCGGTCGCCTGTGGCCGAGCGCAGGCGGGTGAGCGCGCGGCTCATGGCAGAGACGCTGAGGTTCATGCGCTTTGCCGCTGCCGTGACGCTGCGTTCGGTCAGCAGCGCATCCAAGGCGGCCAGGAGGTTGAGGTCGACGCGTGGCATGCCTCTAGCATAGTGGAAAGCTGGGCCAGGCAGGGCGTCCGGTGCAATCATGGATTGCATACGGGGCGTCTGGCGCAAATCCGTAGTGATCACCAGAATTCATG